>NZ_PSVE01000025.1:0-58936 GCF_002931775.1 Rathayibacter sp. AY1F4 | reverse complement strand
GCCCTCCCCCACCTCCCGACCGCGACATGCTGACTTGTAAACATGCCTACAAGTCAGCATGTCGCGGTCGGGAGGTGGGGGAGGGCCGGCGGTGCCGACCCGTGAGGGGCCGGCCCCTCACCCTCCCCGGTGTTCCGCGGGGCGGGGTGCGCTTCGCGCACATCGCCTGCGGCGACCGGGAGCCGCTGCGCGGCGCTGCTTCGAGGTTTTTTGTTCCTCTCCGCGGTACAAACCTATTTCGCTCCAGCGGCTACGTGCCACCTATTCCGAACGCGGTCGCTGCGCTCCCTTATTTCGTTCGGAATAGGCGTCACTCCGCCGCCTCCACTCAAACGGTTCTTCCCGCCGGAGAGGCACAAAAAAACGATCAGACAAGACGAAAGCCCCGTAGTTGATCTAGAACCACGGGACCCGTCGCGTCGATCCTCGCACAGGGAGAATCGCCATGACCAGCACGACCACCGCCCGCAAGACCGCCGCCAAGAAGCGCGCACCGCGGACCACGCCGGAGGAGCGCCGCGAGCAGGCCGCCGCGCTGCACGAGAGCATCGCCGAGCAGGTCGAGGCGCTGCGCGACTCCGACCAGTGGCGCCGGTTCCTCTCGTTCGCGTCCTCGTTCCACCGCTACAGCCTGGGCAACCTGCTGCTGATCCTCGCTCAGCGCCCCGACGCCTCCGCCGTCGCCGGGTTCCGCGCGTGGCAGGCCAAGGGCCGCCAGGTACGCAAGGGCGAGAAGGCGATCAAGATTTTCGGCTTCGCTCAGCGGAAGATCGCCGCCGACGAGGAGGCCGAGGAGGGCACCACGACCAGCACCGACGAGACGGGGCAGAAGGTCCAGACGTACTACCCGCTCGTGTCCGTGTTCGCGATCGAGCAGACCGACCTGATGGAGGGCGCCGAGGATCCCCGCGACATCGCGCAGTTGCTCACCGGGGAGCACGATCACGGCGTCATTGCGCCGCTGACGGCCTCTCTCGAGGCCGAGGGGTGGACGGTCGAGCGCCGCCCGCTGCCGCAGGGAACGAACGGCTACGCCGCCCCCGAGGAGCGCACGGTCGTCGTGGATTCCAGCCTGTCGCCGGAGCAGGCCGCAAAGACCCTGATCCACGAGGCCGCGCACGTGCTGATGGGTCACGTCGATGACCTGGAGGAGTACGCGCAGCACCGAGGGCTGATGGAGACGGAAGCCGAGTCCGTCGCGTTCGTCGTCGCCGGGCTCGTCGGATTCGACACCAGCGCCTACAGCGTCGGCTACGTCGCGACGTGGAGCGACTGCAAGGCCGACACGATCCGCGAGACGGCCGCGCGGGTACTCACCACCGCGCACCGCATCGCCGCGATCCTCGACGCCGACGACGACGAGAGCGACGACGAGAGCTGAGAGGCGGCGGGCCGGCCTTCGGGCCGGCCCGTGAGGGGCGACCCCCTCACACTCCCCGACATTCCCCGTTCCGGGGAGCGCGAGCTGCACTCGCGCAGCGGTGACGGAGCACCGCCGGTAGGAGGCCGCTACGCGGCCCGTTTCCCCGTTTTCTTCACCTCTCCGCGGTCTCAACCTATTTCGCTCCACCGGCTACGTGCCACCGCTATCGGACGCGCCCTGCGGGCTTATTTCGCCCGATAGCGGCGTCACTGCGCCGCCTCCACTCAAACGGTTCTTCCCGCCGGAGAGGCAAAGAAAAACGATCAGCCAGAGGGAGACACACCATGACTCAGCAGCGCGGCACCCGTACCGAGGTCATCAAGAGCGAGTACCACGGACCCGGGACGGAGGGCATCAGCCGGACCGCCCGTCAGGTGGTCATCGTCGGCGCCGGTGGCCGCGACCCGGTGACCGAGCAGACCCCTGCCGTGCACCTGGTCACCCGCAGCGGAGCGGTCGCCGGGGTGACGCTGCAGCACTTCGAGCCCGTCGAGCCCGTGGGGGAGGGCCGGATCGGCTACATGGCTTCCGGCGCCTACGTCGTCGTTCCGGTCGACGTCGCGCGAGCGCTCGACCTGTTCCCGGCCGCGTACGCGCTGCACGACCGCAGCGAGACGCCCGCCGACTACCGCGACAACGACTGAACCCCCGAGACGAGAAGGAGACAGAGCATGCTCACCATCACCCACACCCCCGAGGCCGGAACCCTCATCGAGGGCACCAGCCGCGGGGACGGCACCGCCGAGATCCTGAAGGCGTCCGGCTGGCGCTGGGGTCGCTCCATCGGCGCCTGGTACGTCCCGCAGTCCCGGGACCGCCTGCCGAAGTGGTGGACCATCAACCGCGCCGCGACCGCCCTGCGCGACGCCGGACACGAGGTCACCATCGAGGCCGAAGAGACGTTCCGCCCGACTGCCGAGGCGGAGGCGGCGACCATCGAGCGTCAGGCGGCCCGCGTCGACGCGCTCGACGCGAAGGCCGACCGGCGAGCAGCGGATGCCGACACCGCCGACGCGGCCGCGCGCCGCGCGTTCGATCGGCTCCCGGAGGGTGGCGAGCCGATCAAGATCGGCCACCACTCCGAGACGCGGCACCGTAACGCGATCGTGAAGGCCCACAACGCGATGGGTCGCAGCGTCGAGGCCGACCGCGAGGCCACCCGCGCCCGCGCCCGCGCCGACGTCGCCGCCCACACCACCGAATCCCGCTACGCGCCGGGAATGGTTGCCCGCCGGATCGACCGGCTCGATACCGACATTCGCGGCTACACGCGGAAGATCGAGGGCAGCTCGCACAACTTCGGCGGCGGCTACATCGAGACGACCGCCCCCGCCACCGGCGACCGACTCGACCGGCTGCACGCCGAGCGCGCGCAGCTCGAAGATCAGCGCGACTACTGGTCGGAGGTCCGCGAGGCGCAGGCCGCCGCCGGACAGGTCACGATCTACAGCCGCGAGACGATCGCCAAGGGCGACGCGATCAAGCACAAGCACGGGTGGAGCGTCGTGACCCGCGGAAACCCCAAGACCGTGACCGTCGCGCTGGACTGGAACGCCGGGACGCGCCCCTACTCCGTCGCCTACGCCGACGTGCAAGGACACCGCACCGCCGCGGAACTCGGCGCGGCCCGCGAGGCTGTCGCGGAGACGGCCGCGGCGAGCTGAGCGGGCGAGGGCCGGCCTCCGGGCCGGCCCGTGAGGGGCGACCCCCTCACACTCCCCGGCATCCCCGTTCCGGGGGCGCGAGCTCCGCCCGCGCAGCGGTGACGGAGCACCGCCGAGGGGAGGCCGCTACGCGGCCCGATTCCCCGTTTTCTTCACCTCTCCGCGGTTCAAACCTATTTCGCTCCACCGGCTCCGCGCCACCCATTCCGGACGCGGTCGCTGCGCTCCCTTATTTCGCCCGGAATGGGCGTCACTCCGCCGCCTCCACTCAAACGGTTCTTCCCGCCGGAGAGGCAAAGAAAAACGATCAGCCAGAGGGAGCACCCACACCATGCAGACCGCCACCGAATTGCAGACCACGGCTAAGACCTATCTCACGCTCGCGAACACCCGCGCGGTGAGCATCCGCGTCGTGGGCACCGACCCCAGGACGACGCCCTCCGTGCTCGTCACCCGCCGCAAGTCCGGTGTCTGGGAGGCGTGGCACTCCGACGAGCTGCACGGCATCACCAGCGGCTCGTTCCGCCACTGCGTCACCCACGCTCGCCGCGCAGCGATCCGCCGCGTCGCCCCGTTCATGAGCCGCTGAGAGGACCACACCATGACCCCCACCGACACCGGCCGCGCCACGGCCGAACAGCTCGCCCTCATCCTCGACACCCGCCGCGCCGAGTCCGACGACGACGCGACCGCCGCGGACGCCGAGATCCTCGCGCACATCCGCAACACGCTCACCCTGCCCGGAGAAGGGGCCCCCGGCGGATTCCCGGTCACCGACGACGGCACCGCCTACGCCGCCGCGCTGATCGCGTTCCTCACCCCCGCCGAGAAGCAGGACACCGGCGCGGCCCTGGCCGCTTTCCTCACCCCGACCCCGGAGACGCTGGACGAGCGCGCGGCACGCATCGAGTCGAACCGGCGGGTGGATGAGGGGTGGCAGGCGCTCTCCCCGGCGGAGCAGGCCGCGCAGATCGCGGCCGTCGAGCGGACGGAGAACCCCGGCGGGCCGTGCGACTGCGCCAACTGCTACGAGCCCGCCGACCGGTAGCCGCGCGGTGCGGGCCGGCCTTCCGGGCCGGCCCGTGAGGGGCGACCCCCTCACACTCCCCGGCATCCCCGTTCCGGGGGCGCGAGCTCCGCCCGCGCAGCGGTGACGGAGCACCGCCGAAGGGAAGCCGCTACGCGGCCCGTTTCCCCGTTTTCTTCACCTCTCCGCGGTTTCAATCTATCTCGCTCCGTCTGCTACGTGCCGAGCATTTCGGACGCGGGCGCAAGCGCCCTTATTTCGCCCGAAATGCTCGGCACTCCGCCGACTCCACTCAATTGATTTCATCCCGCCGGAGAGGCAAAGAAAAACGATCAGGAAGACGACAAAAGCCCCGTAGTTGATCTAGAACCACGGGACCCGTCGCCTCAATGATCGCACATTGATTGAGGAGAAACCATCGTGAACACCACCGCAACCGGGACCATCGAGCACATCGACCCGACCGCCCTCGTGATCGAGCAGAACGTCCGCACCAGCGCCCCGCTGACCAAGGAGTTCATCGACTCCATCCGTCAGAGCGGGATCCTGTCGCCTGTGCTCGGACGCCGCGACGAGCACGGCAACGTCATCGTCCGCGCGGGGCAGCGCCGGACCCTCGCGAGCCGTGAAATCGGCCTCGCGACGATCCCTGTCTACGTCGTGGAGGGCGACGACAAGACCGCCGAGCGGATCGTGCAGCAGATCATCGAGAACGACCAGCGCGCCGAACTCACCACCGCCGACCGCACCGCCGCGTGGGCGCAGCTGTCGTTCGAGGGCCTGTCGGCCGCGAGCATCGCCAAGCGCACCGGCACCAAGGCCGCGACCGTGAAAGCGGGACTGGCGGTCGAGGAGTCCGCAGTCGCGCGGACCGCGCTGCACGAGCACGAGCTGACCCTGGACCAGGCCGCGATCATCCTCGAATTTGAGGACGACGAGGAAGCCCGCGCCGACCTCATCACCGTCGCCACCACCAACCCGAGCCAGTTCACCCACACCGCAGAGCGCCACCGCAAGGCGCGCGCCCGCCACATCGCCGTCCTCGTGGAGGAGGCGAACCAGGAGGCCGCAGGCTTCACCCTCCTCACCCGCGATCAGGTCGACGGCGAGGGCAGCGCGTGGGTCGTCATCGACCCGCTGCGCACGGAGGACGGCAAGCGCGTCACCGTCGAGCACATCGCGACCATCGAGCCGCGGGGCGTCCTCGTGAGCACCATCTACGACGGCAACACCCACGTCTCCTACGCGATCCAGGACCCCGCCGCCCACGGATTCAGCTACGCCTACAACGCGCCCGCCGCACCCGAGACGGAGGAAGAGAAGGCCGCGAAGTCCGCCGAGCGCCGCATCCTCCTCGCGAACAACCGCGCCTGGATCGCCGCCGAGACGGTGCGCCGCGACTGGATCGCGACGCTCCTGTCCCGGAAGACCCTCCCGAAGGACGCCGAGCGCGTCATCGCCCTGGGACTGACCGCGCACCGCTCGTCGGTGTCGGGCGGGATGGGCAACGGCAACGCGCTCGCTCACACCCTCCTCGGCGTCACCCAGCCCTCCGGCTACCACGCCGACGCGCTGGCCCCGCTGGTCGAGGCGAACCCCGCGAAGGCCCGCCTGGTCGCGCTGGCCGTCGTCCTCGCAGGGCAGGAGGCGAACACGAGCAAAGAGTCCTGGCGCCGCGGCGACGCCCGCGCCGCCGCTCACTTCCGCCAGCTCGCGGCCTGGGGTTACGCGCTCTCCCCGGTCGAGCAGGTCGTCACCGGCGACACCACCGCCGCCGACGCCGCGGCCCTGAACTAGCCCGCTCCGCGGGGACCGGCAGCCGCCGGTCCCCGCCCTCCTCCCTCGACTCTGCAGAAAGGCCCACCATGACTACCACCACGACCCCCGCCCCCGACGTCGATGAGTGGGGACACACCCCCGCGCTGCGCGCCGCGCAAGTGTTCGTCAACGTCGCCGCCGAGTCTGGCGACACCCGCGCCCTTCACGTCGCCGTGCGCGTCCTGCTCACCGCCGCCGCTCACCACGCCTGGCCCACCGCCACGGCCCTCGTCTTCAAGCGCGAGACGGTCGGCACGTTCGCCGGATTCTGGGCGCTCTGGCGTGTCACCGACTCCGGACACCGCGTGCTGCGGGAGTGGGAGGACGAGCCCGACGAGATGAGCGACGAGAGCGACGAGGAGCGCGTCGCGCTCGACCTCATCACCAACAGCCACGAGACACAGGACTACGCCGACACCTTCGGACCCCTCAGCGAGGGCGTGGCGGTCGGATACCACCTCTACATGCTCTGAGCGTGCGTGCGGGCCGACCCGGAACGGGCCGGCCCGCACGAGGGGGAGAGCCCCCTCGACCCCCCGTCACGCGCGTGGAACGGCCACCCGCGCTCGAGCGGTGGTCAGCGGCGGGGACGCGCCTTGTGCGTCTTCCCCGCCCGGATGTTCCGGTTCTCGATCACACCGACGACGGCCAGCCCGATCGCGACTGCGACGAGGAGCACCCAGCCGAGGACGTTGAACCACTGGCCGGCGAACGCCGCGAACGTCTGCTCGCCCGCGATGCTGGCGAACATCAGCGACAGGCCGAACCAGACCATGCCGTTGCTGACCAGCGCGGCACGAGCCAGGGGAGTGCGGGGATTCGCCATGCCCTCACCCTCGCAGTTGAGGCTGGGACTGACCCCGATGGAGTGCCGCCGAGCAGCGGGACCAGGGCGACTTGCTTACTTGATGACAAGTAGACAAGTCAGTTCGCCGGCTGCCCGTCGCCGTCCCGGCGCCGTCGAGCTCGACGCAGCTTCGGGAAGCCGTTCAGCGCCTCGAACGTGATGATCGAGCGGGTCAGAGTCTCTGTCCCCAGCCGCTCATAGGCCCGTCGAGTGATCGGCCGGTTTCGGCAGAAGGTGTCGTGAAACCACGCCCGCGGGAGGTACCCCTCCGAGTAGAGGTCGTGGAAGTAGGTCGCGATCGCTTCTTTCAGCAGCAGGTCCGACCACAGCTCCGCCGTAGCCGGCGGCAGGCGGAAGAACCTCACAGCGGCGATCACACGCCGCGCCACCGCCGACACGCTCGCCACCGTCAACGCGAGGAAGAAGAGTCCGAGGAACCAGTGCTGCCCGTCGTTGCCGTTCGCGAAGATGGCCCAGGTCAGCAGGCCAGGGAACGCGACACCGACCAGCGCGTAAGGAATCGCGGTAAGTAGCGATCGGCGCTCCGCTGTGCGCAGCGCCGTCGCCGCGTGGCCGGCCTCGCCCAACTCGCCTCCGAGCGTCGGGCAGCGCGTCGTCACCGTGAACGAATCCGGGACGGGCGTCCCGTGCAAGTGCTTCGCGTTCAGAGCGCGATGCAAGGCGACGTCGCGCAGCTCGTTGTCATCGGCGCCGGTGAGATACCCCTCTGGCACCGCGTACTGATGCGCGGCGAACGCCAGCAGCTCGTGCGACGGCTCGACGCGCTCGTCGCCGTCCCCGAAGATCGAGGCGGCGGGAGAGTAGTGGATCATCTTCCCGCCGCGCGAGAACACCGACCGAGCGACCGCCGAGCGCACGCGCTGGCGATCGCTGCCGTCCGCGTTCGCTGTGATCAGGCCGCCCAGGCGTCCCCACGGTCCGCGATACAGGGCCGACATCTCCCGCACGACACTCACCGGCACTCCTCCCGTCCGACGCTCATCCGAGCGTCAACGGTAACGCCGCCCTAGTGGGCGTCGTCGTACGCCTTCTGGACCTCAGCAGAGATGCGGCCACGCTCGGAGACGTTGCGGCCGTTCTTCGCCGCCCACTCCCGGATCGCCTTCAACCGCTCCGGGTCACTCTTCCCGCGCGAAGGAGCCGAGGAGCCGGCGTTGCCGTCACGCCGCACGCGGCGGCCGGCATCGACGTACTTCTCGAACACGCGGCGCAGCTCGGCGGTGTTCTCTGCCGACAGATCGATTTCGTAGTTCGCGCCGTCAATCGAGAACGTGACGGTTCCACCGTCACCCTCGATCGGAGAGCCGTCCAGGTCATCGATAAGAGTGAGCTTCTGCGCCATCAGGGTTTCTCCAAGCAGGTAAAGGTAGTCGCCTCATGTCTAGCAGTCACGCATTCCCTATTGCCGTTGCCCCCACGCGCCGTTCCAGTACTCGGCGTTTTCGCTGAGTGTGCGGAGTACCTCATCGGGCGCTGCCGAAGCTGGCCAGAATTGAAGAAGGTACCGATCGACCACCCCCTCCGCGAACTCGTCAGCATTCCCGGCGTCACGGCCCTGAGCGCTCACCCGCACGCGATAGCTGCCCGCCGGCAGAGCGAGGTCTCCGCCCGACATGCCGCCCCACCCTTCCCACCGGACGGCATCACCGTCCTGGAACGCGGCCGACACCTCGACAACATCGTCCCAATCACTCGGCGCCGGCTCCCGCTCCCACAGCTCGACCCGCACCCCAGAACCACCCGACCGTCGCGCCATCACGACATGCACAACGCCCGGAACGGCCGCAGCGACCCAGCCGTTGACCTGACCGGCGAAGAACCGGTCCGCGTCCCCGTCCCACATGCCTGTCTGCGTCACCGTGAACTGCCCGTAGTCGGTCATCACAACTGCGTCCATCAGCACCAACACCACGGACGCACTCTAACCAGCACCGGTGCAGCGCGGCCCGCGCGATCCTGGCCGACGTCGAACGCCAGCTCGACGCCAACAGCGGCGCCCGCCGCGACCGCTGGCAGCCCGCCAGTGATCGCGCCCGAGGAGCCTACGGAGAAAGGATCGCGGCGCCGGCGGCTGCGCCGCCACCGCATCGGGCGCGCTCGGGGTCAGCGTGATGCGCAGCTCCCGCGCCGACTCATCCGGCGTCGACGTCGACCACTCGGCCGGATCGTGACCGTCCGGGACGACGTAGCCGCCACAGTCGACCACGGCGCCCTCCCGGTCGACCGTGACGCTCTGCACCAGCAGAGTGCCGGAGTCGTCGTACGGACTTCGCCCTTCGAGGACGTGGGTCGCGTCGATCCGGAGGCTCTTCGACCAGGAGAGCCGGCCGACGACGCCGGCCGGTGACGACGCCCACCATTGAGTGCCGTTCCACTCCACCCGCAGCTCGTCTCCGACCCGCACCGCCCCCACATGCTCAGTGACCGTCGAGTGGTACAGGCTCGACAGCATCGGGGTCCCGCGGTCCGCAAGAGTCTGGGAGCGCGCCCCTGCGATCCCGAACCGGCGATCACCGTTCTTGTGCATGGACCCGAGCTGCGGGTGACCGTTAGCCGCGGCCGGCGCATCCGTCGACGGGTCGCGAGCCATCCGCCTAGCCTCCCGCTACGGGAGGGAGCGGATCGAGCAGATGCGGTCCGTTGTTACGGACGCTGTTCACGTCGCGGGACACCTCGTAATGCTCGAGGTCGTGCGCGACCGCGTACGACTCCCGGTCGAGCAGCTGCATCAGAGCGTCGACGTCGAGGTACCCGCCGAGCCAGTCGTCGTACCCGTCCGGCGTGATGCACGCCGGCATCCGGTCGTGGACCTCACCCGGCACCACATGCGAGTCGCGGGTGATGATCGCCGTCGACAGCCGCCACTTCTCCGGATCGTCCTCCGCCTTCGACGGATCCGGCCACGCCGACACGATGCCCGCCATAGCGAGGGCCGCGTCGGGCTCGTAGATGAAGTGCGGCTGCTTCCCCGTCTCCGTGACCGTCCACTCGTAGTAGCCGGCCGCCGGGATCAGCACCCGCGACGTCGCGAACGCCTTCCGGAACATGGGCGAGCTCGCGACAGTCTCGATCCGCGCGTTGATCGGCTGCGGCCGCTGCTTCTTGAAGTCCTTCGCCCACACCGGCACGAACCCCCAGTGCACGGTCGGCGCCGACCGCTCCCCGTCGCGCTCACGCACGACGGTCACTGGCGACGTCGGCGCCACGTTGAAGTTCGGCCGCATTCCGGCGAAGCCGCCCGTGAAGAGGTCCGGGAGCAAGCCCTCGGTGTTGTCCTTAACGACGAAACGACCGCACATGCGCCTAGCTTACGGACGGCGCCGCCCGTACTGGGGTCGACGGTGCGAGGCCAGTCAGCGCATCGAGGCACGCGGAGTAAGGAACACCTGGCCCTCACTGTTGACCTTGATGCTCATCGGACTCCGCACACTGAAACCACGACTGGTGGGTCACCCGAAGCTTTGTCGACAGTGTTCTGTGTGAATCGTAGCGATTGCCCAGGTGCGTAGACCGTTACGCCCGCATCACTTCGAGTCTGAGGGTTTTTTACTTTCTCCAAGTCTGGTCACCAAGGGGGGATTTGGCACACAGTTCCCAGAGATTGTTCTGTAAAAGCCAGGCGGGCAAGGCTCGGTGGACTTTGGCATCATTCCTCAACAATCATAACTTTTAGCGGACTAGGTTCGGTTAACGCATCGTTGATATTAAACAAGATTGCTATTCCGAAGGCCAAAACCAAGACAATAAAGCCAACGATCGTTAGCCAGGAGCGTTCTGAAACAACTTTCGCACTAGCTTCGTTTGCCTCAATTTCCTTACGCAGAATAGTTTCCAATAGATCAACAGGAGTGTAAGAGGTAGCATTGTCTAGGTAATTTTGAGTGGGGACGGCGTGGCCTTTGTCCGGTACTAAGGCCCAAATCCCTAGGGCAACCGCAACTCCAAAACCGAGCAATGGAATCCACATAAGATCTGTTGATAGGGTGCTTGCAGTTCCAACTAAACCGGCAGCGCCGACTAAAACTCCCGCGCGCGTCTGAGTTGCCGAAGATCGGGCGGAGGTCAAATCTCGCTCGCGTCGCGTCGCGTCGATCAGCATGCCCAATTGTTTTTCTAGCGCATCGGAATTGCTGCTGTGCCAAGTCAAGCCAGGACCTCCATTAACTTCGTGATTGGTGCCATCAAGCCGTTCTGCTGTCCTGCTGTGATCCCAATGACGCTGTACGCGCCTTCACGGCTCATTAGCTGAAGCTTGGCCGACGTCCAGAAACGTCGTATTCGTAAAGGGCTTTGTTGCTGTTGCGCTTTCGAATCGTCTGCACTGTTACATCGACATAACCTAGCGCAGAGAGCATGTCCGCGTACCATTTCTGCACAGGTACCTCGTGACCGGAAAAAGTGCTGTTTCCTACGATATAGGAGACGCTTCCACCAGGCTTGACGTGGCCGGCGGCGGCTTGGAAGTGAAGCCACATGTCGTAGTGGTACTTATGGACATACGCCGCGAGGACGGGTCCGCTTTTGCCACCATCGCGGGAGATGTTCTCGCAAACCGCGAGAAGCTGCGAGTCGATCGGCGTCGGATGCTCAGCAGCCCAGGAAGCGAGCTTGCTCGTCGCCGTTCCCCAGGTGCCACCGATGGCGCGCCAGTCCAAGTCACCCGCGTCACTGGGTGCGTCGAGATAGCGCGTCCAATACATATAAGGTCTGAGCTCTCGAATATACGACATGCGATTGCAATACGGTGGTGACGTGAGCACAAGGTCGGCTGGTTCAAGGTCGGCTAGGCCTGTGCGGGAATCTCCAAGTCGCACTGCGGCACTTCCGGCAAGGGTGGAAGAGGCCGATGAAGCTAGGTCAGCGGCACCGGCGAGGAAAAGCGCAATTGTTGCATCGTCATCAGTTGCCTTGAAGCGGGTCCCAGGCGCTATATCCTTGAAGCTCATGCTTTGATGATTGAATGCGGCTGAGCTGCTTGCGATGAGTGTGCGGCACAGCAATATCTCTAGTAGGTCGCGAATGTCGCCATTGTAGGTGTCGATGCTCGCCCGAAGCGTGCGCAGACCGTGGAGGGATCCAGGGCTCCACCAGCGCTCGATTCGAAAGATATCAGGCTGCCAAAGGCGGTCTCGTGCAGGAAAAGACTGAGCGGTATCAACTACGTCTGAAACTGCCCCAAGAAGAGTCGCCTCAATATCCTCTTGATAGTCGCGAGTTTTCGCATTTCCAAGCCATACAAGAAATGGATTCACATCGACTGATTGCCCCAGGTGGCCGTACTCCGCTGCTGCAAGGGGAGTGGTTCCAGTGCCACTAAACGGGTCTGTTACAACGGACCCTGGTTCGAGTAGCTCGAGCCGTTCGCGCACTACCTTGACACCGTAGGCGGGGGTAAGACGCAGCCAACCATGTCGACCCACCCCGGCGTTGGCGCGAAAAGTCATGTACTCGTTACGCGCAACACTATCTCGCGCAACTCGTTCAAGAATAGTCATTTTGCTTCCAAAAGGTGTTTGAGGACCACGTGCGTTTCTGTGCGTAGTACCGAGGCGTTGCGCTCAAAAAATGCCGCGAGGTCATAACCCACAACATTCTTGAAAAAGGCAAAAGTCGATGTCATTGTGTCGGCGGTGCCGGTCGTGCCAGCGAGGACAGCCCATCGACCCAACGTATATCGATTTCGAACAGTCTGATTGATTTGCGTGCTCATGATGGCAAGTACCGGGAGATATCCGTGAGCTACGGCCTGTACGGAGGAAGCCAAATCTCCATTTTGACGCTTACTGTCGGCGCTCTTGTAGCCTTGACGGACTTCTAATACGGCACCACGGAGAGGTACCGAAATCTTGAGGGCCTTTTGCTGTTCAGTAATCCAATTTCTAAGACGCTCGGCTGCCGCTGTGTCCTTCACGGCGTCAATTTCGATACGGCCATCCAATGTGATCAGTCGTACTGCACCCCCGTATGGAAACTCGTAGCTCCATCGAACTTGTTCCTCGGACAGGGCGAGCTGGTCGCGGAGTACGTGGCGGACCAATCGCTCGCTTCCAATGCCGAGTTGCCGGTAGAGCGAGGTCATCCCGCCAGCGGCCTTGTGTGCGGCGAACATGAGTGGCGAGTCAAAACCCATCCAGTGGTACAGCGGGTCGGACCCGTAGAGGCTCGTGAATCCGTCAAGGTCAACCTCAACCCCTCCACCCATCTTGGGGAGGTAGCCGGAACTGGTGCGCAAGGGAGACATGAGCACCTCTCGGTATTCGGCGTCATGGTCTGTCAGCGAGGGCACGTTGATCACTCTAGGTGGGCTCGCTCTCACCCTCTGCAGCCTTCGGGTGCTGAATGTAGGACGTGATCGCGTCGCGTCCGCTTGGGAATCTTCTGCCGGCCGTCCTGCGCGCAGACTGAGCCCATGACGTCGACAGAGGTGTTGAGCGCGCGAGCGCGCGACGACGCGCAGGTAGAGGCGCTGTTCAGCTCGGGGTGGCTGGCGTTCATCTCTGCCGACCGCCTCGCGGAGGAGCACCTGCCGCAGGTGCGCGAACAGTTCACCCGGTTCGAGCTCGTGGTCCTCGATGAAGACGTGCCGGTCGCTGCGGGCTGGGCGGTGCCGATCCGGTGGGACGTCACCCGGGAGGGTCTGCCTGCCGGGTACGGCGACTCCCTCCGCCGGTCACTCGAGGAGGAGGGCGAGGCGACGACCCTCGTCGTCTGCGCCGCGCAGGTGCACCCGGACCGCACCGGCGCCGGCCTCGCCGGGACGCTGCTCGGCGCGTTCCGCGACCTCAGCATCACCGTCGGCTACGACCACGTGATCGTGCCGCTGCGCCCGACGATGAAGCCGCGCTACCCGCTGACCCCGATCGACGTCTACGCGGCCTGGACCCGAGAGGACGGGCTGCCGCTGGACCCGTGGCTGCGCACACACGTGCGAATGGGAGCGACCATCCTCGACGTCGCCCCGCGATCGCAGGTGATGACCGGCACGGTCGCCCAGTGGGAGGAGTGGACCGGAATCGCCCTGCCGGCGTCAGGGGAGTACGTCATCCCCGGCGGCCTCTCGACGCTGCGCGTCGACCGCGACGCGGACGAGGGGATCTATGTGGAGCCGAACATCTGGGTGCAGCACCGCTGAGCCTGCGGGTGCTGCTCACGGCGAAGTCCCCACTTCTCGACCGCACCGCCACAGTAGAGCCACCAGCGTGCTGCCCGAACGTCATCCGAGCCGAACGCTGCTGCGCAGCTCACCTCCGCTCCACGTCTCAAGAACCCATCGATCGGGACCGGGCGACGCGCCCACTGCTTCCCCGGCCGCTTCCCGGGCCCGCTCGGCGCAGCCGTAGATCCCGATGACATCCGGCGTCTCGGCCCAAAAGGCGCTTCGCAGAAGTAGGTAGTGCTCCCCGTCGATGCTGATGCTCACACCACGGATCCTCGCTGGCCGCAGAGCCCCGCGATGGGTCCGGCACAAAGTGCCACTTCGATGGCGCGCGTCCCGTAAGGGGATCGATCTGCGGGACGCTTTCAGCGGACCGCTCGGAGGGGCTTGGCGTCGTCATCGCGTGCTGGTGATGTCGCCAGGGTCGACCGCAGGTCTTCTCGTGCTCGTTGGTAGCGGGTACGTGCGGTGGACGCGGGGACGCCGAGGAGGTGTCCTGCTTCGGTGATGGAGAAGCCGTCCCAGTGGATGAGGTGGACGAGTTCGGCCTGTTCTGGCGCGAGCCTGTCGATCGCGTCGCGCACGTCGACTCCTTCGTCGGCTGGGCGTCCCTCCGTGGGAGCGGTCGCGAGGACGCCGCGGAGCCGGCCGGAGAGGTCAGCTCGTCTGCTCTCGGTGCGAGTGCTGTTCGAGAGGACGTTCCGGGCGATGCCGAACAGCCACATCCTCGACTCCTCCGCGGTGCGGGGGAGGGCGCTGACACGGCGCATGCGGTGAGCATGACGTCCGCGAGCGCGTCGGCGGCGTCCTCGAGAGGGAGGCGGCGTTGTAGGTACTTGAGCAGGTCGGGCGAGGCGACGCGCAGGGCCTCGGTGAGTTGCTCCGCCTCATCGATCTTCCTGCGGGTCACCAGGTCGCTCCGGGGCAGTGGGCTTCGCCGGCGATGCTGATGTTCGCGGCGTCGACGTCGACGTTCTGCGCAGTGAGTTCGGCGTCGAGGGCGTTGCTGATGATGCGTCCAACCGCGGTCGAGTACTCCCGGTCGGCGTTGTAGAACTCGGTGCCGTAGCCGGCCGACGTGCGGGATCCGTCAGCGTTGATGAAGGATTGGTCCTCGGTGCGCAGTTGCGCGACGGTCTCCTCGAGCGCACCGTCGCTGAGGAGAGCGTCGATGTCGGTCGTCTGGTAGAAGTTCTCGACTACGGCGACGGCCGCCGGATCGGTCCCTTGAACGTCTCCCATGCGCTCCTCGCATTGGACACCGCTGGGCAGCGAATAGGTGATCGAGGCGTCCGGCGTCTCCGCCCACGGCGACCACGCGCCCGTCGCCGCGGCGGCCGCTGTCGCCATGCCACCGAGTAGTACCAGCGAAGCGACTCCGGCGACCGCAGGACGGGCCCAGCGGTGGCGGCTGACGCGGGCCTCTGCCGCCGCGAGCTGTTGCAGCTCGGCCAGCTCGGCGGCGACGTCGTCCGTCACTGTCGATGTGCGGGGGCTGGACTCATTCAGCAGGACGTCCAGGGGGTCTCGGTCAGGGGCGGCAGTCATGACGGGCTCCTTCGAAAGCGGGTTCATCCTGTACATGTCCACCCGACCCGCAAACGTCTGCCGCAGCACGAAATCGGCTCGCCGCCCTCGTCAGGGCGCCGGCGACCACGCCGGACGTCAGGTCGCGAGGGACGCGGCGAGCTCGGCGGGCGCTCCGGCGGAGCGGGGCTGCCACGACTCGAAGACGCCGTAGGCGATGATCCGCTCCGCGGTCGACAGCAGCGGATTGCAGCTCGTCATCGTGATGAGGCGGTCGGTCGGAGCGACGTCGCTCGTCCAGGGGACCGGATCGATGACCTGCACTTCGGAGGGCTGCACGTATTCGAGGTTCCGGAACCGGTAGGTGTACCAGCCGTCGGCGGTCTCGATGTAGATCGCATCACCCAGTTGCAGCTCATCGATGAGGTGCATTCCTCCGCCGGCGGCGGAGCGGTGCGCGGCGATCGCGAAGTTCCCCACTTCGCCGGGCATCTGCGTTCCCGGGTAGTGGCCGATACTGCCCACGTCGAGCACGTTCTCCGCGTCGACGCCCTCAGCGATCGTGCGCACCCACCCCTCGCCGTACCGGGGGATATAGAGGTTGCCGAACGTGGTGTCTAGAGCTGCGACTGGCGCGATCACTGGGTCGCCGGGGGCGGCCGGCTCAGCACTCGGCTCGGACGGCGCCTCAGCGGACGGGGCGTCATCACCCCAGCTCTGGCGCAGCTCGGCCGCTTGATCTTCCTGCCGGCCCGCGATCACGGCGTCGTTCCACCACAGCTGCCAGGCGAGGAACAGCAGAACGAGGACCCCTGCGGTCATCAGCAGCTCGCCGAGGACGCCGAAGAAGGACAGGCGGCGACGAGCCGAACGGCGTCGGCGCCGCGACACGTCCACGGATGACGAAGCGGTCATGCGCAGGAGTCTAGGTGTGCCGCTCTCACCGGCATCGCTACGGGAGACGTCTCGTGCGGGAATCGTTCGACGGTCCGACGTTTTGGGCCACTGCTCGTTCTCGCGCGCCGTCGCCGTCCCTTCCGCTGCCTGCCCTGACCCACTGGCAAGCGCGTCACCGCAAGCGAATCGCGTCGCAGTGTTCAGCCCGGAGTGCACCGGGCCGAACGATCAGATAGCGACGGACGGTGTAGTAGCTGCTCCATCCGGCGTGTTTGTGCGAATACTCGGGTTCCGGGTGCGTGACGGGTAGACGAGGGCTAGACCGGCAGCTGCAATCCAGCACGCCGTCCAGAGGCCGTGTCCGGGAGTGCCGTCGGCGCTGCCCCATTCGACCCAGAAGAATCCGGGGTCTGCCACAGGGCAGGCGAGAACAACTGCTGCAACCGTCGCTACCCCTGCGGGAACCTAGGGAACGAGGCGTGCGACCACCAGAGCTACAACGACGAGAGCGAGGGCACCCCAGAGATACAGAAGGGGCATGAGGTCGTACGACGACATGGCCTCAGCGCAGGACGGGTTCATTTCATTCCATCTAGCGCCCGTGCATGGCTGCCAGTAGGACGACGTCGCCCAGGTCACCCACAGCGCGACGCCCATGAGCGTAGCTGCGCACGCCAACCGGACTAGAGCCTTAGTGTGCTGGCGTCGCCCCATGCTGAAAATGCTAGTCCGCCGACCGTCCCGGTGGACGATCGTTCATCGGTGCACGCAGACGCGACACCGAGCGCCTGTCGTTCCTCACGGTCGCCTGCACAGCTCGTCGCTGCGTCCCAAACCTCGTGCAGATGACCGTGAACGTTCAGGTCTTCGAGTTCGTCTGCACAACCGACGTGAGCGCGCCGGAATCGTCAGCCGCAGTAGTGATGCTCGAGTACTTCACCCCTCGAAGAAGTAGTGCAGCACTCACCCCGCCGACTACAGCCGCCACGACACCGAGACCGACAGCGATCCCCGCCGTCATCGGATCACCCACGACGGCAGCTACGCCGGCCGCAACAACCCACGGAACGCTCGACCCTACGGCCGGCCCAATAGGGCTGATCAGCGGGGACGACTCGGTGGCTCGTCCCGACCGCAGAGTGATCAGAATCGCCACGAATCCTCCGGCGACGGCAGCCAGGGCACTGACCCCACCGATAATGGCGCCCACCATAATCAAGTAGGCGAAGGCGCCCCACCCGCCCTGTTCGCGGAAGTCGGAGTTACCCGTAAGGACCAATCCCAGACCGAGCAGCGCACCCAGCACCACGCCGACGGGTACAGCACAGAGAGCGGCCCTCCGATGAAGATGGACGATTTGCCGCATGTAGCCACGTTAGCCGGAGAGTCTCCCGGTCAGCGCAATGGCCGTCCCGTAAGAGGATCGTTCACCGATGCGGATCTGACCCGAGTGGTCCAGCGCGCTCCTGCCGTTCACCCGTTGGTCCGATAGTGATGTTGTGCAGACGCTGTCGCTCAAGGCTTCCGCAGCGATCGCGGGCGCAATCACTCTCCTCGCCCTCGTCGCGGGCGTCTTCCTCGACGGATTCTCGTTCGCGTGCAACGAGTCCCTTCCGGCTCAGTGCACGGGGTTTGACGTCGCGTGGCCGGCTCTGTGCTCTGTCGCCCTCGCGACCCTTGTTCTCCTGGTCGTAGCGATGCGCGCCAGCAGGCGCTCTCACGCTCGATGGAGGTGGCTGTTGCTCGCCTTGGGCGTGGTCGGCGCCGTCACCAGCTGGGTTCTCGCTCTGCGTACCGCCATGATCATCGGTTGAGCAGCCCACGGCACGGTCGAACGACCGCTTGTTCCGTATGGAGATCGTTCATCGGGGCGAGGGGGCGGTGGCCTTCGCTTCGACCGTGTGGATCTAGCTCAGGTTCACCTTCGAGTTCTATGTTGAGCCCATGAAGCGACTCGCGACGTCAGGCCAGTTGGTTGGATGGACAATCGCCTTGCTCGGGGCTGCTGGTGCCGCCGCGTTCCTGGTGCACTGGAGCTCGTGCCTCGGTGGCCTGAACGAGGGTTGCTACAGCGCCACACAGTCAGACTTCACGTGGATCGCCACAACGATCGTCTGGGCCGTCGCCTTCCCGCTCGTGATATTCGGCGCCTTCGTACTCTCGCCAGGACGACCCGTCACGCTGATTGGTGTTGGGCTCCTCATGGTCATCAACCCCCTCACCGACCCTGGAGCGTTCTTTCTCCCGTGGGATGTCGCGGACACCTTGCCCTTTACCGGCGTCGCCACGTCGCTAGCTGCTGTGACTGCAGGTGTCCTCCTGGCCGGATCTTCCTACCGAGCCCGTCGGCCCGATCACAGCCGAGTCGGGAAGCCAGCGCCCGCTGACGTCGCCTACTGACCTTCGATCGGACTTGGGTCGTCCCGTTAGGGGATCGTTCACCGGTCGCGTATCCAGCTACGGGCAGCGGTAGGTCTTCGCGAAGTCGGTTGCCGTGAACTGCCTTCCCTCGGTCATAGAGGTCAGTGACGGGCAGATGTCGTTGTTGTGCGCCGCCGCTACGAAGGGGGTCGCTGCTTGTGGGACGCAGCCGTAGTCCTGGTCGGGCTGGTCGAGGATTCGCAGCTGACCTGTCTCCCCGGCGGCGAGGTGAAGATCGGACCAGGAGCAGGACCAGGTGAGTGAGGCTCCGGTGTCGTTGGTGATGCTGACGTAGTGGGAAGGGCCATGCACTCCGAACAGCAGATCACCCACCCACAGAACCGCGGCCGCCACGACGGCTAGAGCTCCCAGCGCGATCGACAGTCTCACCAACCGTCGTTGGCGGGGTGGTGTCTGCCGGTCCGGCGAGAGTCTGCTCGGGTCCCAACTGTCCAGGCGTTCAACCACGGCGTATCCACCCCTCGGCGCGACGTGAAGCGGCCTCGACCGCCGCCGAGCTCGTTACCTTGAGTTCTCCCACGGGAGAAAAGTAGGCGTGACGCGGCTCTCACCACGAGGAGCTACCGACTCGCGACCGAGAGTGTCCTGTAAGGGGATCGATCCGCGGGACGCTTTCAGCGGACTGCTCGGAGGGGCTACTGTTCGTCTTTCCGGGCTGCTCGGCCGACGAAGTGCACGGACCGTCGAGCGTCGACGAGTTCGCGCTTCTCGAAGTGGCGAACGACGAAGGCTCCTGCGACGAACGAGTAGCCGATGCCCTCCGCGATTCGTGTGAGGACCGGGATGGTGCTGATGATCTGTTCGACGGTGGGTGATCCGTTGGCTTGGTAGGGGGCGATCCAGAACGGCACGATCGTGCCGAAGACGATGCCCAGGAGAATCCCGGCGACACCGATCCAGAACATGGAAGTGGACGAAAGTGCTCTGAGCATGGGATCCCCGGAATGTTCGGTGGGCGAGTCGAGAGGCGCCGCTGTCGGACGCGCCGTCCTCGCTCACGGCTGATCGGTCTGGTTACAGGCGCAGGTTGAGCGCGGCGAGGACGGTGACGAGGCCGGCCGCGACGACGACGACCGTCAGTGCAACGCGCCCCGCCGTACGGCGGAGAAGGCCGGTCATCGTGGCGGCGTCCGCCACGCGAGTCGCGATCACGAGGTCAGGAACGCCGGCCGGCGGTTGCGGTGGCGTCGTGGAGTCGTCTTCGCTGGCCGGGACGCTCACGGTCTGCTGAGCCGGCTCGATCCGATCGGGCAGCTTCTTGAAGCGGCCATCATTCGATTCGCCCACAGCGACCTCCCCAGCGGTCGCCGCATCGCGACCCTCCTTCGTGACTGTAGCCGTGCAACTCCATTGCGTCAGCGTGAGCGCGTAGCGGCCTGGAGCTGGAGACTGCTGCGGCGCACGTCTCCTCTCCACTCCTCGAGCGTCCACTGATCGGGTCCCGTAGAGGAACCTGCTGCTTCCCGAGCGCGCTGCTCGCTGCCATAGATTCCAACGACGTCGGTGGCGTCTGCCCAGAGGGCTGTCCTGAGGAGGAGGTAGTGCTCACCGTCACTGCTGTTCTTCACGCCTCGGATCCTCGTCGGTTCCGACGTCGTTCGGTCACCGTGGCGCGAGGTATCACAGTGCTGGCGCGCGTCCCGTATCGGGATCGACCACCGGACGCCCTGCTCCTTCGTCGAGAGACGGAGGATGACCGGTTGATCGTTGACGTTTTGCACCGCGGCTAGTGCGCCACGGCGGTCCAGTTCGTACGCTCAGCACATGACTGTTCCGGGGAACGCGCGGAGTCGACGTCGGCAGCTCCTGATGTGGGTTCTGGCTTCGCTGGTGGTGTTTGCGCTGGTGACTCTTGTTGTCGCCTTCGTGGCAACCCAGCTCAACGCTGCTGCTTTCGCCAGACGCCCGGAGATCGAGAACTGGGCTGACCCGAGCAGGGGAACATACACGCTCGGGCTCGGATGGGGCTTGGTCGCCGCCGCAGTCACCGTCGCGGTCGGCGTCACCGTCGATCGTCTGCGGTTGCGCAACGCAAGGTAGAACGGCGTCCCATATGGGGATCGTCGTCCGGACGGTAAAACTACCCACTGCTATCCAGCGTCCGGTAGGGGGTCGTCAACCGGTCGCACGCGAGTTGCGTGCGCCGCCGCGGCGTGGCGCGGGCGGGGCCGTCTCGTTAGACCTGTCCGGTGGTGATTCCGCTGAGGGGGCGTGAAACGGGGCAGGGAAGGCCGAGCGCCAGGCCGGCTTGTCTATCCCGGGTTGGGTGGTTGCGGGGCTGTGTCGTTGAGGCGGCGATAGTAGGCGACGTCGAGCGCGCTGAGGTGGGTGAGGAGGCGTCCGGCGCGGTCGTGCATGGTCATGGAGCCGTCGTGGAGGCTCGCGATGGCGCCGACGCGGTGCAGCATCAGCACTGTGTCGAGGCGTTCGGCGTAGTGCAGTTCCAGGAAATACACCAGCGGCGGATTGCCGGCCCGGCCTGGGGTGAAAAGGGCGGTGGGCTGGTGTCGGGTGACGCCGGTGTCGCGGTTGAGCTCGCGGAAGATGTACCGCTCGCGCAGCCACGGCCCACCGAGGATCATCGCGACGAGGACGACGACCCCGGTGATGACGAAGGGGTTGAGAAGAACGGCGAGGTCGTTGCCGGTCATCATCCGAGCATGTCCCGGGGGCGGTCGCGGTCCTCGGCTGCTTCGGTGTCCGCGGCCAGCTGCGCGACTCGCGCTTCGATGTAGACGGTGCGCATCGTGGCGTCATGGTCGAGTTGCAGGACTTGCAGGAGGCGGTGCAGTTGTACGGTGCCGGCCGAGGTTTTGCCGGTCAGGATGCGTCGGACGGTGCGCGGTCGGAGCCGTGCGAACACGGCTACCTTCTGTGCGCTCCAGCCCTGCGCCTGCACGGCTGTGGTCAGTACCGTGCCGAGCGCGGTGTCAAAGTGCTGGGGCGCCAACCCGATGAAGTCCACTCAGCCAGGCTAGCCATGCGATTCGTACGCGAACGTGGGTTCAGAGGACGGGTGGTGGCGACCCGTCCGGTGGGGAGCCAGGTGGCGGGGCGTCTAACGAAGCAGTTGGAGCCGCTCGTCAGGTTCGGTCGTTCGTCGTTTCGTCGTCGCCTGTTCGGTCTGGCGAGTTGGGGGTGCGGAGGGGCCAGGCGGGCCACCAGCCGTTGTCGAGTTGGCGCAGGGTCGTGGTGGCGTGTTCGAGGTCGTCGGTGGTGAGGTCTCTGTCGGGGGCGCCACTGCTGCCGGTGTAGCCGCTGCCGTCAACGGCGTGGAGCTGGGTGTGCAGCCACCGGCGACTTCCGAGGGGGTACGTCTCGCGGAAGCCGCCCGCGGCGATGGAAAGGACGGCTTCTTCGAGGCGGTCGGCGGCGGTTTCTGCTGATTCGTCGCAGGCATCGCAGGAGCAGTTCGGCAGGGTGGCGCGGAAGAAGACGCCTGCTTCCACTTGGACTGATTCGTCGGTTGCAGTGACGGTGATCGGGGTTCCGGCGCGAGGCTGCAACCGGATCTGCTGTGTCCCGTCGTGGTCGAGGTGGCGGACGTCGACGGAGTACCAGCGGTGGAGGTAGTCGGCCAGGGCGTCGACGTCATGGCGTAGGGGTGCGAAGCGTTCTGGGTGGGAGACGCGGGAGTACGCGTCGTCAGGTGGGTGGTGGTCGGGCCAGCGCTGCCCGTATTCGATGACGTGGCCGTTGTCGTCGCGGAACTCGATGGGAGGGAAGGCGGCGCGTTGGAACGGAACCGGTGGAACCGTGAACGGCGGTGGAGTGACATCGTGAGCGAGCGCGGTGATTTCGCGGTCGTCGAGGTCTTCTTGATCCCAGGTGGACAGCATCTCGAGGAACGGTTCCCGCTGCTCGGGACGCTGCACCATGGTTCGCACGAGGGCGGCGACCGGAATGGAGCGGACGTTCGTCCCGATTTCCGGCTCGTTGGTGACTCGCCAGGTCGCCGCGGGATGCACCACCGCGATCACGTTCCCGACGAACCGGGCTGCGGCGTCGGCAATCTCTGGCGTCGTCAAGGCGGTCGGATGCTTGGCCAGGAAGAGCCACACTCCCGACACGTCACCAGCAAGGCTCTCTGGGTCCACGCCATGGCGTTGCAGGAACTGAACGAAGAGATCGAAGCCGTCGACAAACCGCACAGGAGTCGGAAGCTCTGTTGCGGGCCGGAACGTCGCAATCGCGGACGAACCCAATTCCGGCATCGACCCGATCTCGCCAGGGAACATCTGTGTTGTCATCAGCTTCCTCCCGCGCCATGAACGACTCCGACAGTGCTCACCATGTCAGCGCCCCGTCACTCTTCAGGCGCTTGTAGCGCCGATGTCGAGGCGCGAAGGTAGGCGTACACCGTCTCCCGGCTGATGCCATATTTCTTTGCCAACGTCGTCTTCGGCACGCCGGCACCAGCCCGCTCGCGCAGCTCCGCGACCTGCGCGAGGGTAAGCGAGCGGGCGCGGCCTCGGTAGACGCCGCGCTGCTTGGCCAAAGCGATGCCCTCGCGTTGACGCTCCCGAATGAGTTCGCGTTCGAACTCTGCGAACGCGCCCATCATGTTCAGCAGCAGGTTCGCCATCGCGCTGTCCTCACCAGTGAAGGTGAGCTGTTCCTTGACGAACTCGACCCGGACCTTCTTGTCCGTCAGTCGGCGCACGAGCCGGCGGAGGTCTTCTAGGTTCCTTGCGAGCCGGTCCATCGAGTGCACGAGCACCGTGTCTCCGTCGCGGACGAACCCGATCATCTCTTCGAGCTGCGGACGGTTCACGTCCTTGCCGGAGGCCTTGTCCTCGAACACCCGATCCAGCGTCAGGCCGTCGAGCTGGCGCACCGTGCTCTGATCCAACGTGCTCACCCGCACGTACCCGACCCTCTGACCCGACATGCCGCCTCCGACCCCTACTTGTCCAGTTGAAGTCTAAGAGCCGCAGGGGCAAGTGTCAGACAAGGTCCGACACGGCCCTATTCGGACGCGCTTCGGCCATGGTGCCTGACGTCCGGTTGGGGTGTACCTCAGCTAGACGGAGCCCCCGTCACCCTCCGGTGCGGTCGCTCGCAGTGCGTGGCGGGCGCTGCTTCGCGCCTGGGTGGGAGGTGGGCGCTACGTGGCCGCTTCCTCCATTTCGGTGATGGGAGCCGTATGAGTGGCAGCGTGGAGGGTGTTCAAGGGAAGCAAGAAGAGACGAAGGAGTACATCATGCGCACCAGCACGAGCAACGAATTCGACACCAGCTCGGCCAACCGTCAGAACCACCCGGGACACGGCTTCCGCCGGTCCCGCATCGCTGCGGGCCTGCTCGCAGCATCACTCACCGTCGCAGTCCCGATCGTGGGCGCCGCGCCGGCCTTCGCGGACACCACAACTCAGACAACCACCGCCGTCGCTGACTCCGGCCGCGCCACTGGCGTTACCGAGGGAGCGAACAGCGGCGCTGCCGGTCAGTGCACATGGGGTGCGAAGGAAAAGTTCTTCGAGGCGACCGGGCTGCGTCCCGCCATCTACGGCAACGCCCTCGACTGGGACACCAGCGCCGCCGCGAACGGCTGGACTACCGTCCTGGATGCTCAGGCTCGCAGCATCGTCGTCTTCGAGCCCGGCGTGCAGGGGGCGGACCCCACCTACGGTCACGTCGCCTGGGTCGATTCCGTCGAGCAGCGCGCTGACGGCCTCTACATCAACATCACCGAGATGAACGGTGCCGCCGGACCTGGCGTCTACAACACGCGAACTGTGCAGGACGTCGTGGGCATGTCCTACATCCTGGCTCCGTAGGGTCACCGCAAGAGGCGCTCCGCGTCCGCGAGGGTGAAGGCGGGTGACCCATGGGCCGCCCGCCTTCACCCTGTCCGCGTACCTTCGGCCTCCCGATCGGTAGGCGTCGCTTGCACCGTAGAACGATGCGACGACTCGAACTCGGAGCGGATGGCAGGCGGCCTCAATCACTCACTGACGTCGCGATCGCTGTCCTTCGCGCTCTCCTAGGACGGTTCCTGGACTTTGGGACGGTTGATCGTGTCACCGTTCCACGACAGGTCGGAGTCCTCATCGACGGGGAAGGCCTCGAATCGGCCGTCAGTGAGGATCGCGCTTACGAGCGTGTGCGAGCCGGCGACGATGGTGGAGTCCCAGTCGATCTCGGTGGCGAGCACCCAGGCGTGATCTTCAGGCCAGAGTAGTTGCGGCGCTTCCTCGCCGCGGAGGCCAATCTCGGGACCCCATCCGGGTTCGGCAAGCTCCGCCATGCTCGTGGCGGCCAGTATGTAGTCGTATCGGTCAATGCTGACCGGCCTGCCGAGGAGGTTCTGGCCGGTCCCACCGACCCAGTACGCCGCGAGCGCATCGCCGGGCGTAGTGGTCGCCGAACTGAGGATGGGTGCGAGGGCGGCGAGTACTTGCGGATCGAGTCGTCCGACGTCACTTGTGCCGCCGCGCGGCTCGTCCCTGCCTAGGAGCCGTTCCCACTGGACGAGCGGGTGCATGACCTTGCCGGCAGTAGCAGCAACGTCCGCCCACCGCTGGCGTTCCCAAATGTCATCGCCGTCAGGTCGAGGGTGAAGGACACGGGCGTACGCCTCGAACCCGTATCCGGCGACCGAGCCGACTCGTGCCCAGCTTCGCTCTCGCTGCATGCGCAGCCCAAGCCATTCGGCCCGCTCGACATCATCTGTGATCTCCATGGCCATGACCCTGGCAGGCCGGCACGGCCACGCCAAGACGAGTCGTGGTCGACCTGACGCCGATCGGACGCCACGCCATCGAGCTGATGAACCGAGCTTGGCATCGTGGCGCGGCTGAGGGCGCGCCGTTCGGGTCGGCGCACCCCCGCCGGCGGGCTTGGCGCTCTCGCGTCACAAGCCAAAGATCGGCGGTCCAGGTCCCCGCTCAATCCATGCGGAATCATACACATCGGTTCCTGAGTGATCTGCCGAGCATCAGCCAAACGGGGGAGGGCGATGGGGATAGTGCGTGATGGTTGGTCGTTCAGGTCTGGTATCTCTGGTGAGCCGGGGTCGGGAGGACCTGTCGGCGGAGGGGAAGCGGTGGGGGCGTACGACGAGGCGGAGGATCTTCCTTCACCGCCGCGGCACCATCGTGGCGTCACCGTGGTCCTACTCGTTCTGCTGACGTCGGTGCTGGCCGGCGTCGTCGCTGTCTTCATGTTTGCGGTCGGGTCGCTCGATGACTCGACGTCGGGAGCGGTGCCGCCGTCGGGGAGTGGCCAGGAGCTGGTGTACGAGCTCGTGCCCGTGTTGAACGATGATCCGGCGATCGCGAAGCTTCTTCCCGCGAACACCGAGTCAGACAGTGCAGGCTTGCGCGATGCGTGCGGGGCGCTCGCGGACCGCGATTCGGAGTTCACGATCATCGACGGCGCGACACCTGCCACGTTTCGGGTCGCCCTGGACGCGGCCGCAGACGCGCCGGAGCCGCAGACTTGCTGGATTGGGTTCCGCTGGGTCAAGGACGAAGGCTGGCGCGCTTCCGCGATCCGTCACTGACCACAGCTGAGCGTGGACCACCGTCGGCGTCACGGCTTGTAGGGGGACCAGTCCTGTGAGGGAAGTTCGCGCAGCTCCTCGTTCACCCAGACGCGCCAGCACGTGTCGGTGCGCTCCTGAAAAGCGCCGCTGATGGTCTCGTGCGACCAGCCGTCACGCGATTGGATCCAGCGGACGAGCCAGACCATTTGACCGGCCAACGGCTCAGTGTTGCGCGACATGTGCTCATCATCCTGGACGTCTGCCCGCGCAACGTGTGCTCGTCAGTAGTGGAGCTGTGTGCTCCATCCGTCTCGGCCGCGACCGGTCCACTGGGTGTAGTACAGGCCGCGCTTGTTCAAGAACGGCCCCACGTAATCCAGGCCCGCCGGCCGGTCAGAGCTGGCGCGAACGAAGAAGTTCTCGGGGCCGAAAAGCGGAAGCCCGGTCTCGGCCAACGTGGTGCCGGTCCCGTCGAGAATCGTGAGGCGCCACTGGTCCTCGACGTACTCGACTGTCGCCATCTCGGCGGAGCTGAAGTCGATCATGCGCGGAGCATAACCACCGCACGTTACGCCTGGTGTCGTTTCGCTCGGGTGCGGCTTCTTCCCCTGGGAAGCGGCCCGACCCGGCATCCCCCGACGCGGGGCCGGGCCGCTACTCCCGGCTCAGGGGCCGAGCCGCATCCGAGCCGGGAGCACTGGGGCCGGAGCGAACGGCACTCCGTACATGCCCGACCATAGGTGCCGACTGTGCCCACGGGAGGAGGGTTGACGGCCCTGAGCAGCAGCCGGCGAGTGGTGCTCTCGGCCGCGCTGTGTGACGCGGCCGAGAGCAGAGCGACACCGACGACCCCTCGTCGGTCTGCCGCGCGCGGCGTCGAGGTCCCCACTTCTCAACCGCACCGCCACTTTAGACACGAAGTGCCGAGACGGTGAGCGTGAGCGGAGCGAGTCGAGCAACTCCTGTCAGCGCCGCTCGGCATCCTGACGGCTGGCCGCGCTTCGCTTGCGCAGCTCGCTGACTACCGACTTTGAGGCTGCCAGAAGGGCGCGCTCGTCTTGCGCGTCGGCATCGACTGGGACGACGACGAACGCGCTGTTGGCGTTCACCGTCATCCGTACTTCCATGACCTGCCCATCCACGCGCAGCGCGGGAATAGCGATCGACTCGGAGTGTCCGCCGGCGGCGATCGAACCGACGAAGGCGAGGAGGGCCGTGCACACGTCGTCGGTGGACGTGAACGTCGCGGAAGCTCTCATCCGTCGTCATCACCTACGCGATGTAGCGCTCCGGTGAGCGTCCGGCAGGGGCCGCTGATCGGAACTCTTCCCGAGGGGAGCATTCTCTGAGGCCATCCATCCGATAAGCGGCGCGATGCCGGAGGCGGGTGGCCGTCAGGAGTGCCCCGGAGGGGCATCCCGGAGGGACGCGCAGCGCTCTTGACGGTCGGCCGGCGCAGGCAAGAGTGAAGCGTCGGATGGACGGCCGGACCGCAGCCTGCGCGCACGTCGCGGGAAGGCAGAAGCCCCCGCGAGCGTGACTGCTCGAGCGGGGGCTTGCTACTCGACGAGGGCGGTCGTCGTGCGCGATCGACCTACTCGTTCGGCCACGACGCCAGAGCGTCATGGGGGACGATTGTCGGCACTCCGTCGACGGTCTGGATCGTCGTGCCGGGCTCTCCGAGTCCGGCGGCGTGCGCGATCGCCGCGAGGACCAGTCGCGTGTGTTCGAGGTCGAGCCCGGCGACGTCCTCGCGGAGGTCGACAGGGACACCCTGACCGAGCGACGACGCGATCCGCGCGACGCGCTGTTCGCCTCCGCTGAGCGCTCCGATTTCGTAGCCGAGGCGGTCGAAGTCGATTGCGCTCGTGTGCCAGGCGTTGTCGGTCTTCACCCACGGTGCTCCGGCGTACACGAGGCCCGATCGGATCAGCAGTTCGACGGCGGCCGCGAGCGGGTTGGACCCTTCCGCCCAGGCGCGGACCTGACCGTGGAGCGCGGAGGACTCGTCGTCGGTCATGCAGCGTTCTCGATGGACGCAGAGCTGTCGCTCTCGGTCGAATCGGCGGGAATTCCCTCCGCCGACGTTGTGCGTCGCGCGCGGGTGACGCGAGCGCGAGTCTGCTCGGGTCGCGGCACTCCTGCTGCGCGGAGTTCCTTCTCCGACCATCCGGCGGCGAGGGCGTCCGCCCACGCCTTGCTGTGTCGGTTCTGCGCGTCGCTGAGGGCGGCGCGTGCGGTGTCGGTGTCGTTGGCTGCGGAGACGATCGTGCGGACCGCCTCGACGCGCTTCTCGACGCTCTGTTCGAGCAGTCGGCGGGCGGCGTCGGCGGCGTCGTCAGGGTTCCTCGTGTGGTCGCTCATGCGGAAAGGCTAGCCGCCGCCGCCGTCATGCGGAAGGCGCGGACTCAAGCGTCTCGGGTTCGGCTTCGCCAGCCGAGACGCTCGGGTGTCCTTCGGACCCGAGTTACACCCAAGTCGCGCTCGGTGCGAAGATGGTTTGTGGAGCAAGCTATAGGTTTACCCGTGGTAAACCGCTCGCGCCCCTTCCGCTGCGCGGCCGGGTCGGCGCATACTGGTCGTATGGTCCCCGCCTGGGGGCGGGTTCGCTGCGCTGGGCCGGAAGGACGGTGAGGGTCGTGTCGGAGTCGTCACGAGAGGGTCGGTTGTTCGGCCGGCGCCGCCGCGCGAACGTGCCGGGTGTCGCTGCGCGGTCGAAGCGGTACGAGGTGTCGGTCACGCCCGAGGAGGACGCGCACCTGCGCGCCCGTGCCGAGGTGCTGGAAGTGACGGTGCCGCGGCTGCTGTTCGAGTCCGCGATGAACGCCCAGGTGCGCACGGACACGGAGTGGCGGTTGGTGGTTGCTGAGCTGTTCCGGGCGTCGAAGCTGTTGCAGAAGACGTCGGACAACATGAACCAGCTCGCGC
Organism: Rathayibacter sp. AY1F4; assembly: GCF_002931775.1. Lineage (NCBI taxonomy): Bacteria > Bacillati > Actinomycetota > Actinomycetes > Micrococcales > Microbacteriaceae > Rathayibacter > Rathayibacter sp. AY1F4. The sequence continues at coordinate 29,698 of NZ_PSVE01000025.1, read as the reverse complement.
GGTTCGCGAACAGCACGGGCCAGTTCCCGGCCGAGGCTGTTGAGGCTGCGGAGGAGTACCGGCGGGTGCGACGCCTGATCGAGGCGACGGCAGACCGGCTCGGTGGACGGTGAGAACGAACATCACGCGCGGCACGCGCATGCGTGGACTGATGGGCTACCTCGTTGGTCCCGGTAAGACGAACGAGCACGAGGAGCAGCACCTGATCGCGGGGGATTCCGCGATCATGGCTGAGTACGGGCATGAGATTCTGGATGGCGCTGCGGCTGCGGCGATCGCTGCGGATCTGGACCGACCGCGGGAGCTGTTCGGCGTCGAGGTGACGCGCAACAAGGTGCGCACCGACGAGAACGGCGAGGCGGTTCGGGACTCGGCCGGTGCGATCGTGAAGGATCGCGTGGCGGCGGATGTGTGGCATTGCTCGCTGTCGCTGGCGGCGGAGGAGGGCCAGCTCACAGACGAGCAGTGGGGCCGAATCTCGACCGACTTCGTGCAGCGGATGGGCTTCGCTGGCGAGGACATCGGCAAGGCCGATTGCCGGTGGGTCGCGGTGCGTCATGGCCTGTCGAAGCACGGCAACGACCACGTGCACATCGCCGTGTCGCTGGTGCGCGAGGACGGCACGAAAGCGTCGGTGCACAAGGACTACGAGCGGTCGCAGACGATCAGCCGTGAGCTGGAGCGCGAGTACGGGTTGCAGGTCTACCAGGCGCCGGAGCGCGAGTTCCCGGAGCGCGGTGTGCGGCCGGGAGCGCGTGAGTCCGCTGCACGTCGCGGGCACGTCGAGCCGGACATGCAGCGCCTCGAGCGCGCGGTGCGCGCGGCCTCGTCCGCGTCGCAGGATGAGAGCGAGTTCGTTCGCCGTCTGCGTCAGGGCGGGGTGCTGGTGCGGCCTCGTTTCGCGACGGGCCGTGATGATGTGATCGCCGGCTATTCGGTCGCGCTGCGGCCGACGAACGGTGAGAAGGCGATCTGGCACGGCGGCGGCCGGCTCGCGCGCGACCTGACGTTGCCGGAGCTACGGAAGGGCTGGCCGGACCAGCCGGAGTCGGCGTCGGATGCGGCGTCCGAATGGCGCGCGACAGCAAAGAATCCCTGGAAGTACACGCCGGTCAACCCTGGCCGGGAGACGGCAGAGCCGGCCCCCGAGCTGTTCGAGGCGTACGCCGCGGACATGGACCGTCTGCACGACTACATCAGGTCCGTGGACCCCTCCGACAAGGCCACGTGGGCGCACGTCGCTCGCGAGACGGCCGGCGCCTACGCGGCGTGGTCCCGTCGAATGGAGCCCACCCCGGGACCGCTCGCTGACGCTGCGCGATCGCTCGCCCGCTCGGCGCACCTTCGGGCGCACGAGACGCGCCCGCGGCCCGCGATGATGCCCTCGACGGCGGCGTACTCCGCACTGATCATGGCCGCGGCGGGGAACAAGAAGAATGCAGCCGCGGAGCTGCTGCTGCTGAACCAGTTCGCGCGCTTGACGCACGCGGTCGCGTCGGCTCACAAGGCAGCCGGTGATGCGCGACGGATGCGCGAGCTGTCACAGACGTTGCGGGGTCAGTTGTCCGCTGTTCGCGATGGCTACCAGGGCGTCGTGAAGGCCGAGAAGGTCGCGGAGAACGAGCGGGCCTGGCAGGCGCTCCCGGAGGAGCTCAAAGACGTTCGCCGGCTGTCCCAGACCAACTTCGGGTCGGGCAGTCCCGTGCCCACGAAGCTCACCAAGGCTGACCGGGAGCGCGAGGAAGCGATGCTCGCGGACCGCGCCCGACAGTCTCGGCAGGGACCTGACCAGGACCGCGGCGACCGTGGCCGATAGACGATTCACCAAGGCAAGGGGAGGAAGTCATGAGTGACGACGACGAGGTAGGCCAGGAGGTCGGTCAGAACGTCCGGATCGCGTTGACGATCGCGATGCAGATGGGCGAGAAGTTCGCCCGGCTGCGCGAGGAGCTGGCCCGCGACGCGCAGGCACGCTCCGCCGCGCAGGCGCGCGAGCTGTCGGCCCGTTTCGACGCCGAGCGCGGCGCTGCACGCGCAACGTTGCAGGTCGTGGACCGGCCCGACTGGTGGGAGAAGGCGAGCATCCAAGACATCTCGAAGGTCGCGGAGACGGCGCAGGCGTGGAAGAACCACGACCCGATCGCGGAGCGCGCGTCGGCCGTCGTTCAGCGCGAAGTGTTCGAGCGCTACGGCGTCGACACCGCCGTGCTGCGCGACGCCGCCGGTCAGGCGAAGTCGGAGCTGGACCGGGCGAGGGAATGGGCCACCAACTCCGCGCCGGAGCACTACCACCGCCACGACGACGACCGTCTCACCATGGACATACGCGGCCGCGCAGAGCCGGACGTGAACGCGGAGCGCGCTCTGATCACCGACTACCGCGCGGCGCTCGCGGGCGACGCCGGCACCCTCGAACTCTCCGCGGCCGAGGAGTGGAAGCGCGACACCGACCCGGCCGGGTTCCAGGACTACCGCGTGCAGACGTCGATCGACTGGAACGACGGAGAGTTCCGCACTGCGGACCCCGCGGCCGTCGCTGCTGCACGAGCCGCGCTGGTCGAGGAGTGGAAGGACACGGTAGCTCCCGAGCGTGCTCGAGCGGGAGCGGAGGTTACGGAGGCACAACTACTGATCGCGGAAGCCGACCGCCTCGACCGCGCGAACGACGCCCGCAACCAGGAGGCCGCTCGAGAAACCCCCGGTGCGTCCGACGTCGACAACGGGCGCGCGGAGATGGCTGCGCAGCTCGAAGCGCGCGCGAGCGACTACGACCGCGACGCGGCCGCCGGTGGCACCGCCAACGCGACTCCTGACGAGCTGCGCGAGCTGGCCTCCGACGCGCGCGCTCAGGCACAGCTCTTCCGCGACGACGCCCCCGCAGAGCGCCAGGAGGCCGCACAGGGCACCGGAGGCCCGTCCACGGAGTCGGCGCCGCCCGCGACGGATCCGCGCGCGTCAGCGTCGCGTGAGGCCGGAGAGATCGCTTACGACAGTGCCGAGCGTCGACAGTCGACCATTCAGGCGATGGAAGCCAAGGGAGTCCCCCCGCACGTCATCGAGGCGCGGATGAGCGCCGACAGCGCGCACGCCACCCCGCCCAGCGCCGCGGTGACGTCGAAGGCTCCGATGAGCACCGTCCCTCAGACGCGGCGCGGTCGTGGCCAGGGGCAGGGCGCCGATCGCGCGGACCTGAGCCGCTAGCCGGAGCGTCGAGAACGAAGAAGGGGAGCACCGGACGGTGCTCCCCTTCTTACGTCCTCAGAGCGCCTCTCAGGCGTTTTCTCTGGATGGGCGCTGCGTGTACAGCGGCGGTTGTAGATCGGACGGGAAAGTGCCTTCTACCGGTGCCGTGTAAGGCAGCGGTTCACCGAGCCGGTTCTCGTCCGTCGAGTCAGCGAACGGCCCGTCCGCAGAGAGTAGGACGCTCATGTGCGGATCGCAGTGGTTGATCCACCACGCACTCATCCCGGCTTTCGGGTCGGCGCGTGCGGCCTCCCAGGCCCGCCACAGCGCCTCGATGCGCTGTTGTGCTTCCTTGGACTCCCACCAGGCTGCTTTCCACCGCAGACCTGCACCGGAGCCCTGCGCCATCACTCGGCGCCGGTAGGTGCCGATGAGCTGCTTGCGCACGAACTCATCCGCCGACCCGAAATGCGTCGTGGGCTCTTCGCTCTCCGGGGCACTCGTCGCCTCGTCGGCCGCTGACGCAGGCGCGGCCTCGTCGTCCACGCCCCCGTAGAAGTCATCGCTCATGAGTCCGTCACCGGCGTGAAGCCGTGTCCCTGCTCCGGGGCCGGCGGCGGCGTCGGTGTCGGCGCTGCGCCAGGTCGGTGGTTCGCGATGGAGGCGTTGATCGCGGCCACGAGCGGCTTGGGGCCGTCGAACCACGGCACCGTGCGCAGGATCGCGGCACGCGAGCCCGAGGACATCAGGATCGCCCGCCCGATCTTGCGCCCCTTCTTGGGCGTGGGGAGGTTCGCGAGCTCCGCGACGTCGAGGATCAGTTCGCGCTTCAACGCGCTGGTGGTCGAGCGCACGCCCTTGTTCATGCTCGCGGAGGTCGTCTCGCGGTCGTAGGTGCCGATCAGCTCCGACACCATCCGCAGGAACCCCGTCTCCGAGATTCCGCCGGCGTAGATCTTCGCGTTCGCGGCCGACCACAGCTTGTCCATGCCCTCCTTCCCGAACACGCTTACGCCCTGTGACCAGGACTGGAACACCGACATGATCGGGATCCCCCGCGAGCCGTAGTGGCTGTAGAGGTCGGGGAGGTCGCGCCAGCGGCAGACGTTCGCCGCCTCGTCGAGGACGCCGAGCATCGGGGTCTGCATCCGGCCGCCGGGCGACACCGCGGCCAGCTCCTCCGCGGCCTCGACCGTTGCGGCGGTGAGGGCGAGGACGAGGGGGCCTGCGCTGCCGGCGCCCTCCTTGGACAGGCTGTAGAGCGTCCCGGTGGAGCGGACGAAGGCGGCCGGATCGAATTCCGGCCGGGTGTCGTTCTCGCTGGTGCGGTTCACCCACTGGCGGGTGCCGGAGTCCTTCAAGCAGGACGCCATGCGCCGGGCAGTGGAGTACACCGATCCGCGCTCCCGGTGCTCCAACCGCGTCGCGCCCTGCAAGCTCTTGGCCATCAGCGGGAAATCGCTCGAGGCCAGGATGTCTCCGGCCGTCTCGTCGCCGGGTTTCGTCGTCCACTCGTAGACGTCCGTGATCGGTCGGCCATCGAGGGCCGCGGCGAGCAAGAAGCCTGCCAGCAGCTCGCGACCGGACGGCTCGAAGTGCGCATCCGAGCGGGCGCCGACCTCGCTGGATCCGGACGCGAAGTGCTGCGCGAGCTTCGCGGCCTTGGTGTCGTCGGTGACGTAGGAGAGCGGGTTCCACCACCACGACGGCGGCTCAACCGCGACGCGCTGCGGGTCGAACACCCACACCTGCCCCCGTGCTGCGCGGAGGTCGCGGGTCGCGTCGAGCACGTCGCGCTTGTTCGAGGTCGTGACCACGGACCCGGGAGCGCCCGTGATCGCGGGGATGACGAACGAGGTCGACTTGCCCACGCGGGGGCCGGCGAGCAGCAGCACCATGTCCTCGAACGAGGCGTAGAGAGGTCGACCGTCGCTGAGCAGGTCACCCAGAGGGACACCGAACGAGTCGGTCACGCCCAGTCGGGCCGACTTCTCCTTCGCCTCCTTCCCGCGCATGTGGCTCATCTCCGCGGAGGTCGCGGTGTGGCGGGCGGTCCAGTCGATCGGGGTCCGGTTCTTCTTCCCGCCGTTCTTCGCGATCAGGAACAGGGTGCCGAAGAACACGACCACGGCGCCGATCCCGGCGACGATGAGCGTCGCGGTGCCTGGCCAGACGAGTCGGCCGCAGAACACGTCGACCACGACGGAGAAAAAGTTCGACGGGTCGGTGTCCATGTCGGGATTCACGCCGTCGACCTGGGACCCGACGCGGACCGCGATGTAGATGGTCAGAGCGATGATCAGGACACCGCCGGCCGCGAACGCGACTCCGAAGCCGTTACTGGCCTTCCCGGGCTCTTTCCGGCGGTTGTTCGTGAGGCTCATGGTGCGGCTCCTTCGGTCGGTGCGGGGCTGGTGAGAGTGGTCTGAGCGGGGATCGCGTGCTGCACCTGTGCGGTGAACGCGAGGGTGGCGGCCGTGGCCACGAGGACCGCGACCGCCAGCAGCCCGGCGACCGCGCCGATCTGGCCGAGCGGACCCCGCAGCAGCGCGCCCCCGGTGCGGGCGGCGATCACGACGTCGCCCGCTCGAGCAGCGGAACGGATACCGGCAGGAACCGGCGCGGCTCGCACCGCTCGTAGATCGGCCCGTCGTAGGGGGCCGTCGTGTCGTCGCTGGTCGCCTGCCGGCTGGTGCCCCAGGTGAGGAGGGCCTGGCCGTTGTCGGCGTACTCGACCGGCAGGTCCGTCATGTGGTCGGTGTGCGGGAGCGTCGTCGTCATCGAGCAGCCCCAGAGGTAGCCGTCGTAGACGACCGTCGACGCGCAGCTCATGCGATCACCCGGTCCCACTGTCCCAGGCGACGAAGCCCGCCATGAGGGCGACCCCGGTCCAACAGCCCGTGAGTAGAAACCGATCGCGCTCCGCCGCCCCCCCGGCGGCGGGCGGCGATCACGCTGACGATCGCGGCGCCGGCCGCGCCGAGCGCGACGCAGCTCGCACCGAGGGCGACGAGGACGCTCACGGCAGAATCTCCACCATGACCGGATCGGTCGCCAGGGGCTCGTTCGCGCGGCCTGCGCGGCTCGTGGTGTGCCAGAGCTTGTTGGTGTCGTTGACGTCCTTCTCCGCCGCGGTCAGGTGGACGCGGACGGGGATGCCGGGACGGCCGCCCACCTTGATCAGGAACAGGCCACGGCCGGGCGGGTCCGCTTCCTTCCCGGAGACGCCATCCCAGGCGGGCGGGTCCTGCCAGCTCGTGAGCATCTCCTGCTCCTTCGCGGACAGCGGCACCGCCGACGTGAGCAGAGGCATCTCCGCACCGGGAAGGCCGCCGCAGATGACCATGCCGGAGCGCTCCACGAATCCGCGGGCCTTCATCCGGTCCTCTTCGCTGGAGAGCGCGAGGAGGTCGGACATGGTGTGGCTGATCATCGCGAGGCCGACACCGCGGGCACGGTTGAGGCGGGTGAGCGCGTCGACGCGATCGACCATGCCCTTTCCCGCGCGCAGCGCCCGCCACAGCTCGTCCAGGATCACGAAGTAGTGCCGGCGGGGCTCGATCCCCGCATCGGCCAGCGCCGCGGCGACGTTGACCGTCCCGAACCCGGCGGACCAGCACGCGAGGAGGATCGCCGCCTGGAGGTCACCTTCGGAGTCATCGATCGAGGACACGTCGTAGACCACGGGCCGGTCCCGCCGCATCGGGGTGGTGGTCTGGCGGGAGAAGATCTCGCCCAGCCGGCCACCGGAGGTGAGGCCGATGAGCGACGCTTCGAGGTTCTCGGTGATTTCCTTGTACCGCTTGAGGTCGTTGCGGTCGAGCGCGACCTGTCGAATCTCGTCCGGCGCGGCCTGGATCACGGCGAGCAGGTCCGCGAGGACGGGGATGCCCTCGTGGTGCTCGTCCAGGTACTTGAGCGCCCGGTCGATGATCGTCTCCTCCCGGTCCGTGGGCGGCTGAGAGCGGAGGATCGTCAGGAGCGCTGCGATCATCGTGTGCCGGCGGCCGTGAGCGTCCGCGAGCACCTGAGCAGCGAGGCGCTGCGCCTTCACCGCACGCAGGCGCAGCTCCTTGGAGTCGCCGCCGCGCGCGTCGAGCTCCGCGGCTTGCTCGAGCGCCTGGTCGGCGTCGTCGCGCAGGCGCTTCGCCGCGCTGGTCGCCTCGCCGGGGTCGAGGATGTTCAGGTAGCCGCGGTCACGGCCGAGGGTGATGACCTGTCCCTCCATCGCGCGGATCAGATCCACGTAGTCAGGCTTCAAATCCCCGAGGACCAGCGGAATCGTGCCGTACCCGGCGAGCCCGGTCGCCATGCGGCGGGTCAGCGAGGACTTTCCCAGACCCGGCTTGCCGAGGACGAACATCGACGGGTTGGAGATGAGCTGCGCCCGCTGGAACCAGCTGATCGGGTCGCACAACACGGAGGCCCCGGTGGTGAGGTTCTTCCCCAGCGGCACGCCGATCATGGGCGTGCCCGTTCCGACCGAGAACGGGTACAGCCCGCACACCTGAACGGTCGTTGCGCGGAACTCATCGGCGGGCTGAATCGAGACGGCCTGTCCGCCGCCGCGGCCGAGCCATCCCGTCGACGTCGGCCGCATCGGGCGCTTCGGCGCCGACTCCTTCTCAATGTTCTGTCTGCCGCCCTGGTGCGGGATCGCCCGCTTCTTCCGCGACCGCTTCGAGGGCTTCTCGCGGGCGAGAGGAGAGCTGGCGGCGCGAGCTGCGGCGGCCTCCTCCTCAGCCTTCCGCACGCGGCGTGAACGGGCGCGAGCGTCCGTCGACGTCGCCGCGGCCTGCGCCGTCGTCGGGGCTCCGACCGCGCCCGTGGGCGTGGCGGAGTCGAGCGCGTCGACGTCGCCGGCCTCTTCGCTCTGGTCGACGTCGACGGCACCGGTCGGCAGCTCGTCCCCGTCGACGTCGGCGGGGACGTCGACGGGCTCGGTGTCGCGGTGGCGGGAGAAGAACTTGGTGGTGCTGCTCACTGGGGGCCTCCAAGAAGGGTCGGAACGGCGACAAAGACGGGTGAGGGCTGAGGGTTAACCCGGGACGGCACCGGACGTGTGTCCAGTGCCGTCCTGGTGGTGGCGGGGTGCGTCACAGGATTTCCCGCATCTCGTTGGGAATGCGCAGGTGCCGAGGCAGGACCAGCCCCAGCGGGAGCGCGGCGGCGAAGGCGGAGTCCTGCGAGCCGAACGCCGGCCGCATCCGCAGGCGGGCGGCCGAGGTGAGGGAGTCGATCGCGGCGCGCGCTTCGGGCTCCTGACCACGCTGCAGCGTGGTCGCGGTGACGATCAGGCCGAAGTTCATCAGCCCGGCGCCGGAGGCTTCCTCCGCGGCCGTGGCCTGCGCCGAGCGGGTCGAGAGCGTCGAGCGGGCCGTGGGCTTGGTGGACGCGGAGGAGTTGAACTGGGCGGCGTTCAGGTCCGCCTCCACGAGCGCTGCGGCGCGGGCGGGATCGATGGGCCGGTAGAGCAGGGTGACGCGCTTACGGGCGATGTCACGGTGCGGCGCGAGCAGGCGAGCGAGGATGTTCGACTGGACGACGCCGCGCGGGGGCGCGGTCATGGTCCACGACGTCGACACCGCTCCGTCGTGACGGTAGGAGTCCCAGTGCGCTTCGGCACCCGCAGGGCCGACGTCGGTCCAGGACAGGTCCGCCGTCTCGCCCTCTGCGCGCGCCTGATCGATCAGGAGCGCCGCGGCGGGGTCGTACGCGGTGCGGATGACTTCGCACAACTCCTGCGCGCTCAGGGGCCGCGCCGCGCCCGCCCCCGTCGCCGCGAGAGAAGACGTCAGGCCGGGGATGCGGGCGGAGAGGTCCGCGGCGACCTCCTTGGCATTGCGGCGCTTCCCGTTGATCCGCGCGGTCGCCGTGAACGTGAGCGCGATGTAGGCGTGGATCGTGGCCGACCCGACCGGGTAGGTCTCAACGACCTCCTGGAGCATCGCTCGCGCGAACAGCGGCGCGTCCGGGTCCATCGACCCCTCGACCTCACCGCGCAAGCGCGTGCCCGTGTCGGGCGCCGTCTCGACGGTGACCGACGCGGCTTCGATGCCGGGCTCGTCTCCGAGGTTGGCGAGCCAGATGCCGTATTCCGCGACCTGGTTGTTGATCTGCTCCTGATCCACCAGCGCGGCGCCGTCCGGCTCCGTCGCCAGCACGACGGTGAAGTGCTTCGTCATCGGGGTGCTGATCAGAGCGAACCGGCGACCGTGGGAGTCCTCGTGCTCGGTGAGCTGCGAGGGCGCGGCCAGGCCTGGGAGCTGGAAGGTGCCCCACTTCGCGCGGCCGATCGGGCCGGAGCGGTAGATGTTTGCTCCCTTGCTCTTGGTACGCCACCAGTTCACGCGGACCACCATCCTTCCGAGGGCGCTCTGCCCGTGCTTGTCCTTGACCGAGACGGTCAGGAGGATGCCGCCGAAGATGGCGGCGACGATGAGTGCGGGACCTAGGCCGGAGAACATGGACGCGATGATCGAGGCGACGATGCCCACGAACATCACGAGGGTGGCGAGCTGTCCCAGCCCGCCGAGGCCGGCGGTCTGAGGCTTTCGCCAGTTGCCGTAGGTGCGGGCCTTGATCGGATCGGTTGCTGTGCTGGTCATGGGTTAGCTCCCGCTCTCGTTGCTGCCGGTCGCCTCGTCGGTGCCGGCCTTCACGGCCTGCGCGGCGTGCTTCGCGCCCTCCGCGGCCTTCGTTGCGACGGCGATACCGGCGCCGATCGATCCGGCCGCGGCCGCGGCGCCGCTCGCGGCTGCCCCGGCCCCGGCGCCGCTCGACGCAGCGGCTCCCGCGCCGCTGGTCGCCGCGCTTCCGGCACCAGCACCTGCGCCGCTGCCGGCCGTCGACGCCGACCCAGACGGGTCAGCGGCCGGCGACGACGTCGGCGAGCCCGGCGTCGACGTGCTGCCGGACGGTCCGTCCGTGGACGAACTGTTGCCGCCTCCACCGCCGCCGTTCCCGCCGCCGCCGCCTCCGTTGCTGCTCGCGCGGATCGCACCCGTCGCGACGTCACCAGCGGCCGAGACTGCCGCAGCGCCCAGGAGCAGACCTGCCGCGCCTCCGCCGCCGACCGAGGAGACGGCCGGGACGAGGAAGCGCATCAGCGCAGGCAGAGCCACGAGAGCGATGAGCATCAGGGCCAGGCCGGTGACGATCTGGAAGAGCCCGGTGCCGTCCGACTTGAACAGGTCGGTGCCGGTCATCCGGAAGGCGATCGCGTAGACGATCGCCGCGGCGGGCTTGTAGAGGATGAAGGCGATAGTCCAGGCCATCGCCTTCTTGAACCACTGCCGACCCATCTCGGTGTTCGTGAACGACGCGGCGAGCGGGAAGATGCCGGCGAGGACGACGAGCATCGCGCCGCGGAACACCATCAGCGCGATCTGCACGTAGGTCATGAACACGGCGAGCATGCCCAGCAGGAAGAGACCGATCAGGCCGATGCCGGAGGTCGCAGTGAGGCTGATCATCGCGAAGACGTTGGTGCCGAAGCAGTTGCTCTCGCCCTGCTGGGACACGTCGCAGTCGGTCGAGTTGTTGAGGATCCAGATCGAGAACGCATCGCCCGCCTGGGTCGCCAGGCGGATGACGACCAGCCCTGCGCCGGCCACGGCGATCAGAGTCAGCACGGAGCCGGCGAGCTCGCGCAGCGGCATCGCGCGTTGCGTCCACACCATCCGGGCGGCGGCGACGAGGATCGCGAGGATCGCGAGTCCGCCGGTGTACCACTGCAACTGCCCCTGCACCCAGCCGACGACGCTCGAGGACTCGTTCAGGTGCATCGCCAGCGGCAGGAACCCGGTCACGAGCGCCGACGCGGAGGAGAGGAGCAGTACGGCCAAGAGGATGACGCCGATGCGGCCCATGTGAGCTTCACCGTCGCCGTGCCGGCGACGGCTCGCCATCATCACGCCAGCAACGATCAGGGACATGACTGCCAGGCCCGCAGAGACCCACGTCACGTAGCCGAGAATCGTCTCGAACGCCTCCGGCAGCGGCGGAGTGCCGCCACCGTTGACGCCGCCGCCCTGGTCCACGACCGTGACCGGGGAGGGGACGTTCATCCAGACGGTACCGAGAGAGGCGATGGCCTTGCCGTAGCCCTCCAAGATGTTGTTGACGAACTGCTGCAAGGCATCGTTCGACGCCTTCGAGACGACGTTGCCGACAGCGACGCCGGTCCAGCAGGGAACGTCGATGGGGAGGCATGCCTCTCCACCGCCGGTTGTGGCGGTTGCGATCACTGGACACCCGCCCAGACGATGTAGCCGCCGAGGTTCTGCAGCGTGGTGGGGCGGAAGGGCGGCTGTCCTTCGTCGGTGACGACGAGCTTCCAGTCGCCGTCGATCCACTTCACCGCGGACGGGAAGCTGATCAGCGAGCCCGTGTTCAGCTCGAATGCGGTGTCGATCGTTGCGTTCTCTCCGTCGTAGGACAGCACCTTGAATCCCGCGATCTGCACGCTGGTGCCGGTGTTGCTCTGCTGCGTGTCGGCGGCGATAGCGGCATCGCGGCCGGGTCCCGGTGCCGTGAGCTGCTCCACTGCGAGCGGCGCGAGTCGAGCATCCGAGCCCATCGCCCACAGGTTCGAGACAGCGAAGAGAGCGCCTTCGACGGTGTGCGCGTAGCAGGTGCGTACCCCGTCACTGTCGGTCTCCCCGGGGCCGGCCTCAGCGGAGCTGGGAGCGGCCATGGTGCCGACGATGGTCCACTCCGTCGTCGGCGGTGCGGTGAGGGTGCCGCTCTCCTCGTAGCCGGAGAGTCCGCACACGCTTTCGGCGTCGGCCGAGACGGTGGAGGTCGGGGTGGGGGTCCCGGGGGCGGCGGTCGTGGTGCCGCCTCCCCCGGTCCCGAGGGACGTCACGCCGAGCACGATGGCCGAGAGGGCGAGTGCGCCGACGATGACGGCTCCGACGATGAAGCCCTTCTTGGTGAACGGGTTACGCGGTTCGGAGTCGTTCATGACGTCCCTTGCCTTTCTGTTGGTGGTGTCGGTTTCCCGGGGACGCTACGCGCCCATCAGGAACCCGACGATCGTGAACGCGGCGGAGATGACGATCACACCCACGAGGAGCCGGCCGAGCCAGCCGCCGATTTCGCCGCCCTCGCCGCGGCGGGCGGAGACGGTCATGGTGACGCCGAGGATGATGAGGCCGACGACGGCGACGCCGAGGCCGACCCACTTGGCCCAGCCCATGACTGTGGTGAAGGCCTCGAATCCGGGGGGCATGCCGCCGGGGCCCGGGTCCGGCACGACCGCGCCGAGCGCGCCCGCGGTGGTGAGGATGTCGGTCGTTGCTGCGAGCAGTGCAGACATGGTGTGCTCCGTTTTCTGTGTTGGGTGGTGCGGGGTGATCGGCGCCGCGGTCGCGACGTCGAAAGGGTCCGGTTATCCGGTGGTGAGGGGGCCGTCGGCGTAGGCGACGTCGAAGTGCAGGTGGTTCGGGGTGTCACCGAACTGGGTGATGTGCTGATAGGTGCTCGACCGGCACTGGATCTGGCCCGCACGCGAGCCCTGCGGCACCTGCGGGTCCAGGACGTCAAGGAGCTGGAGGGCGTTGGGGTCGCAGCCGGTCGTGGCGGTGCCGGCGAAGCTGTAGAAGTCCACGGCGTTGCCGCCGCCGTTCATCCAGTGCGAGGAACCCGTGCCGGCGCCCAGGAGCGAGCCCGTGCACTGGCGGTTGAGGTCGGAGACGCCGATCTTCCCGAACGTGTTCAGGGCGATCGTGATGATCTGGAGAATGCGGACGTCGATCGCGCAGTTCTCCTTCGGGGTGCCCGCGGCCATGTCGCGGATCTGCTGCGCGTACCGGTCCTCGAGAAGGGTCAGGTTGCCTGCGTCCATCGCCGCGACGAGGTTCGCTGCGAGAGCCTGCGCATCGCCGGACACGGCGACGCATCCACCGACCGGCGCCGGGGAGGCGGGCGCAGTGCCGATCGGCGTCGACGGGGCACTCACCGGCGCCGCCGACGTCGTGGGTGCGGTCGTGCTGCTGCCGAGGCTGTTGAGGTAGGTCATGATCGCTACGGCGTCGGCGCGGTACTTCGTGTAGTGGTTCGGGTCGGCGTTGCGCTGGACCTTGTTGATCGCGATGGAGGGCTCCATCGACTGCCAGCCCTCGACGGCTACGAGGCGGTCGTAGAAGAAGCCGGCCGAGGTCGTCGGGTCCATGCGCTGCTCGACGGTGCCCCAGCTCGACTGCTGCTGGAACAGGCCGATCGAGTCAGCGACCGACCCGTCCGGGTTGATAGCACCGTCCCCGTAGTTGATGTTCACCAAGGAGGACTCCCCGATCGCCGTCTGCACGCCGAGGGTCTGCCCATCGGCGCCGAGGCCCTTCGCGGCTCCCGCGTTGACGATGAGTGCCGCGTTCACGAGCTGGTCGTGCCCGTAGGCGCCGACCTTCGCGTCCGCGGGGATCGCGGACACGTTCACCGGCCCGCCGCCAGGCAGGCACGCCGCGGCCGCGTCCTCAGCGGCGCCGAAGAACAGCAGCCACAGCAGCAGTGCGATCGCGAGAAGCGGTGCCAGGACCGCCGCGAGAACCCCCATTCCCCCCTTCGCCACCGGGCTACTCCGACGCCAGGGGGGTGATCTGCTCGACAGCCCATGGACCGGTCTCGACGGTGCGGTGGACGTACACGGAGTACTCCCCCGCATCCGTGGGAACCAGGATGCGCATCGTGAAGGCGCCGTCCCCGTCCCGGACCGATGCTGCGCCGGTGAGGGTCGTGCAGGGCACGTTGGCCGGGTCGACGGTCTCGTAGGCCACCGCGGCCTGCTGGCTGAGGAACGGGTACAGCTCAGCGATCCAGGTGTCGTAGTCCAGGGCGGGGCGGCAGAAGGCGGTAGTCGCTGCCACCGCGATCGCCACAGTGTCGCCCTCGACAGTCGGCTCCGGCTGCGGCTCCACGTCGGAGAGTTCGGCGGCGGCCGGCGGTGTGCTCTCGGCCGGCGCCGTCTCGGGTGAGGTCGGTGCCTCAGCGGAGCGCGTCTCGGGAGCTGCCGACTCGGTGGAGGGTGACGCGGCATCGGTGCTCGAGCTGGTGCAGCCGGTGGTGATGAGCGCGAACGCGACGACCAGCGCTGCCTTACTCGGCGTCCTCATGTGTGTCCCCTACGGCTCGTGCCGCAACCGGTCGTCCCGGTTGCGCGCTACGACCACTATAAGGTTTTTTTGGTTTCCTGTAACGTAAACTTAGGTAGCTTTATGAGTTTGCTTGGTTCAAGCCGACCGGGCTCCCGTGCGTGAAGGGGAAACGGCCAGTGCGCCACAATGGAACTCATGTCGTCTCCGATCCCTCCGCCGTCCAGGGAGGTGATGCACATGCGTGCCACGACCAGTGAAATCGGCAATCGCGTGCTGCACTTCCTGTCGCAGGAGACGGCGCGCCTTCACGGGGCCACGGTGTCGGAGATTCTTGAGGCGGTTCCCGAGGCCCGTAACAAGGTGACCCTCTTCGGTCACCTCAACCTCCTGGAGGAGGCTGGCGCGATCGTTGGAAGGCCAGCGCCGGGTGTTCGACACCGCAAGACCGTGACGTACAAGGTCGACTGGGACGCGATCGACCGCCTGCACGAGGTCAGTCGGGCATATCAGAAGGGCCAGATCGACCTCGCGGAGCCGCCGCGGGCTATCTGACGCACGCGGCGTTCCCTGTTCCTGCTGGGATGCGCTCAAGAAGCGCCACGCATCTGTGGGCCAGAAGTTTGCTTTCGTCCGCGACCGCCCGTAGCCCTGTCGCGAACTGGAGCTCGAAGGCATCCCCCGCGAGCCATCCTTCGACGCCGAACTGATCCCCGTCAGGAGAGGTCACCGCGACGTCCTCGAACCGTTCCGCGGCGCGAAGCCCGTAGCCGGCGGCGATGACGTCTCGGCCGAACCAGTACGTCTCCAAGGCCACCGCCCGCAGGATCGCGTCATCGGCGGCTTGCTCGATTTCCACTACCGGGTAGTGCCGCACCAGCCCTGTTCGCGCGTCCAGCTCCTCATCGGCCATGGACGGCTCGCGAGTCGCCACGCACCGCTGGCACGCGCAGTCGACGGGGTGGCTGTTGCCCAGGTGGAAGAAGTGGACAACGGCCGACCACCGTCGATCAGCGGTGCGGCCATCGTCAGTGAGTGCACGGTCCGCTCGCGATACGCCAGGAAGGGCTTCCATGGCGTTAACACTATGTCAGTGCTAGCGGTTTCGTTACTGGTGCTCGGAAATCCACCGAGCGATGGTCGAGTCGAAGACCTCCGGGTCGACGTTGTACTCCGTGTTGTGGGCGGTCGCTGCGGTCTCGACCACTTCCACGGCCGGCGCATTCAGCTTCGCGAACCGCTGGGAGACATCCATCGGCAAGGTCGTGTCGCCGGCCGAGTGGAACAGGAGGATCGGGCAGCCCAGCGCGGCGGCTCGCGGCTCGCGCACCCAGTCCAGCGCGTCGAAGTCCACCGGCTCCGGAAGACCGACGAGACGGCTCGCGAGCTTGCTGCGCAGGCCCACGAGGCCGAGGATCGCGACCTGACGAGGCAATCCCATCTCGACGGCGCCTTGCTCGATCGCCGTCTTCCAGTTCAGCGCCGGCCCGACGAGCACGAGGCCGGAGAGCAGATCCCGGCGGCTCGTGCGCTCCGCTGCGAGCAGCGCCACACCGCCACCGAGGGACCAGCCGATGAGGACGATCTTCCGCGCGCCGTGGGCGGCTGCGTAGTCGATCGCCGCGGCGACGTCGGCCCACTCGCGCTGACCGAGCATGGACGCGCTGTGAGGCACCGCGGGGCCGTCGCCGTCGCCGCGGAAGGAGACGACGAGGGACGTGTAGCCGAGCGCGGTCATCGCCGGCACGCTGCGCAGCGCGTGGATCCGCTTGGTGCGGATGCCGTGCACGTGGATCGCCCACGTGCCCTCCGGGTTCTCGTCCGGCCCGAACTGCCAGGCGGGGCAGTCACCTAGAGGCCCGGGGACCAGGACCTCCACGAAGTCAGGGTCGACCGCCTCCGGTCCGGCGAAGACGTCGCCCTCGCAGATGACGGCCTTCTCTCCGGCGAAGCTTGCGCCCCAGGTCGATTCGATGCGCCGGGTGGTCGCACCGGTCACCGGGTCGGTGTGGATCGGGCGGCTGAGTGTCGCGTGACCCGTGCGGTCGGTGCGGAAGATTCCGAGGATGCCGGGGGCGATGGTCTTGCCGTCAACGGCCAGCGTCATCGTCTTCCCGTCCTGGCGCAGGATCGGGATCTGAGGCGGATCGACGGGAAGCACGACCTGGCGAGCGGCGAAGATCGAGCCGATAGCGCCGGCCACGGCGACGCCTCCTGCTGCTGCTGCTCCAACGATCAACTTGTTCATTCGTTCCATCCCATACCTGCTGCTAGCAATTCACCGTCGATCAGTCGCTCTGCGCGACGAACGACACCGTTCTCGTTGTTGCTCAATTTCATTGCGCCGACCATCACCGCGTCGGTGACGCGCACCTGTAGCGTCATCAGTCGCACGAGCTTCTTCTCGCTCGCGGTTCCTTCTCTCACATATGAGACGGGCGGGGCGGCGATTTCTCGCTCTGCCAGCATCGTGACGAGCTTTCGGGAGCTCAGGTCGACGGCGACGTCCCTAATCGTACGCCGAGCGGGGAAGCTGCACAGGCCGGCGGTGAAGAGCAGGATCCCACCGAAGAATCCCGGGGTGAAGGCGAGATAGAGGACATTCGTCGTCGCGGCAGAGTCGGGCACGTATCGCGCTACCAGCATTCCGGCCAGTTCGCCCGCGGCTCCGGCGATGATGAGCGCGCCGCCGACAGTGAACGGCCAGTACGCGCGACGGGGGAACCTCGCGACTTTCACGATCAGTCGCACGAACAGCACCATCAGCCCGAGGAAGTAGATCCCGCTGCACAGAATCATCGGGAGCTGATCGACTTCTTCATGCGAGAACTTGGGCGAGGTGGCCGGGCGGTCGATCGCGATGAACGCGGCCACGTACGCCGCGATCCACGCCACGAGCAGGACGACCGACCAGAGGCGCACTCGGCCGACGTCGATCACGGCCTCCACGAGAAGCCACATCGCCGTGCAGGCGGCGACGAGCATCACGCAGTAGTAGACGTTCGTTCCTCCGAACAGGCTGTCTGCCTCATCGAGCGTCAGCCACGGGAAGCCGCCCAGTGCGAGCAGCCCCACCGACCCGAAGCCTGCTGCCACCCATGGGCGCGTCGGCGGACGTCGGCGGGCGAGGATGGCGATGAACCAGCCCAAGAAGTAGGCGGTGACGGCGAGGAAGGAGGCGGTGAAGAAGAAGCTCTCGATCGGACTCACTTAGCCGAACTTCCTCTCACCCGACCGGTATCGCGGGTACATGACGAGCGACACCATGAGACGCGCGAATTCTTCAGCTTCGCCTTCGCGGATCCGATGCGTCCGAGAGGAATCGTCGCCATCGAAAACAAACTGCTTAGCGTGACGTACCGCGTTCGTTGCGCTCGTCAGCCCCATGCTGTCGAGGCTAAGACCGTGAGGGAGCTCGACTTCACTCGGAGGATGCCCCAACAGGATGTGAGCCAGTTCGTGGAACACATTGAACAGCCGATAGTAGGCTTTCTTGTCGCTGCGGATGAGGATCATGTACTTGGTAGGAAGCAGCGCGGCGATTGTCTCGGTAAGAGTCAGGGCGAGATAGTTCTCCCACGACTCGTCTCCGCCCTGATACACCTCAATATCAGCACCAAGCACTTCTTGAGCGCGACGGATGATGGCTTCTTCGGTCGACAGTTCACCGGGGTAATTCTCAGTGAAAATTTCCTTGAAGGCGCGTTCGGCGGTCTGGCGAATCTGCTCAGTTACGAGCCACGGATCGTCCACAGTTCCCCCTCCCAGATACAGCCACTATTCGCGTAGCTCGCGGATCGACGCGGCGATGCCGCGGATGGCAGCAGGGGAAAGGTTTCCCCCGAGGGACCGGGCCGCCAGCGGCTCGACACCCTTGGATGCGAGCGCTCGGCGCAGCTCGAGGTCAGCTTCGATCATTGCGGTGTCCTCCGAGGTCGTCAGCTCCGTCAAGAACGCCTCAGGGACCTGGAAGTGAGTGGTGAGGCGAGTGAGCTCGCTCCGAGTCACGCCGAACCGCGCGGTGGCGCCGAGCATCTCGGACAGCCGTGCCGCCGGGATCCCCGCGACGTCATCACTCGCACTCGTGCCGGCCGGGAGGAGGACGCTCAGTCGTCGGGCGAACTCGACACCGTTCGTGAGCACGACCACCTCGTCAACGTCCGCGGTGGGCTCGCCGAACTCCTCCGCCATCGTGAAGATGGTGGCGACCTTGACTCCCAAAACCTGCGCGAAGCGCTCCAGATCGTTCGTGTCGAACATCGCGTCGCCGCGCATCCGCGCGTAGAAGTAGGTCAGCGTCATTCCCGTGCGCGTCGCGAAGTCGACGTTCGAAAGACCGGCTCTGGCCATCAAGGTCTTGATCGCTGCGTGAACGCGCATCGAATACTCGGACGCGCCGTTACCTGTTCTCGCAGCCATGCTGACCACGGTAGCCGCTCGTAGAGAGCACTGTTAGTTTCAGCAGGCCCCGACCAGTTCCGGGCACGAGAACCGGGGGTGTGGGTGAATCAGTCGCTGTCCCCCGTGGTCAACCTCGTTCGTCAGCGAGGAGGGTCCGCGCAGCTCGTCGTCCTCAGGGGCGGTGACGTCCTTCTCGACCACTCCCAGGGGTACGCACCCGATGGACTCTTCTGGTCCTGGTCAGTCAGCAAGCCCTACCTGAGCATCCTCGTGCACCAGTTGGCCGCAGACGGGCTCCTCGACATCGACGCCGCAGTCTCTTACTACTGGCCGGAGTTCGCTCGTCACGGGAAAGGATCGATCACTCTCCGCCAGGTCCTCCACCATCGTGCGGGGTTCTCGACCTCGCGCGGACTGATCGGGGACGCCCTGGCGATGACCGACTGGCGCAGCTCGATCCGTAACCTCGAGAGCGCTCGCCTCAGGACGGTGCCGGGCACCGTTCCCTCCTACCAGGTGTTCACCTACGGCTTCATCCTGGGCGAGGTGATTCAACGAGTGACCAGGCGTCCTCTCCGCGACGTCATGAACGACGTGCTGCTCACTCCGCTCGGCGCCACCAACACCATGCTGGGCGTCGCTGAACACGACCTCTCCCGATGCGTCTCCATCCGCAGCTCCGTACCTCTCGCCATGGGGGCCTTGAACAGCCGTGCCGTCCGCATGGCCGTGATCCCGAGCGCCGGAATCTCAACGACCGCTCGCGACGTCGCCAGGTTCTACGAAATGCTGCTCAACGATGGCCGGGGCCGCGATGACACGCAGGTTGTCTCACCGGAGATCCTGTCCCAGGCGACGATCGCCAGCTCCACCGAGGCCGACGTCGACGGCTTCGCCCACACGCCGATCCTCTGGGCGCATGGATTCCAGCTCGGCGGTCGCACCCCCAACCTCTACCCGCCGCTCGGATCGATAGCCGGCCCGCGAACGTTCGGACACAACGGGTCCAACGTCTGCGTCGCCTGGGCCGACCCGGACACGCAGCTCGTCGTGGCCTACCTAACCAACACGGTCGCTTCGGATGGCGCCCGCCACATGACGGCCGTCTCCAACGCAATCGCCAGCATCGCTCGCCCCGCGGCCGGCTGACAGGTGTTAACGGCTACGGTGAAGTATCGATTACGTTAGTCAGAGGTCGAGAGTGCCGCAGACCAGCGGGCAGCCTCACCCACGTTGGATGCAGGCAGAGGGGACAGCGACCACGACCATGACACTCGACACGCCGCACCACTCCCCGAATACTGCTAGCACTCACACCATGATGAGCCGCATGGGAAGAAGACGACGGAACGATGGAGCGGCGGCGGTGCAACTCAACGCCCGCGTGCTGCCCACCAACCGTGATGCCGTCTCCGAGGCTGCCGCCGCCAGCGGCGTGACCGTCTCGCTCTACGTCGACATGCTCTACAGCGAGCTGCTCGCGAAGTACGGCGCGCTCCCGCGGGTCACCGCGTCCCGATCGGAGCCGCCGATCACCACCACTTAACGCATTAGGCCCGCCGCTCACGCGACGGGCCTAGAAGCTCTCGCTTCACACCAAAGGCTTACCAGGGCGACAGGTGTGAAGCAGTTGATCAGGACCGGTTTCTCAGGCCGGGCCTCATCCATCCCCCCCGAGGGAGGAGAAGTGACCTCATCGTAAGCCACATTGCTGTGTCTGCGCACGCCCAAAATGCCGAAGTTGACTCCTTCTCGGCGCCCTGGGCACTGACGCGCCGACTGAGCCCCCGTGCCGCGGTGCGCACGATGCGCCCGGATGCCTACGGGCGCCTGGACGAGAACGCCTATCCGGCCGCGTTCCCCGTCTCCCCCGTCGCGCCGGCCGCCCCGTGGGCGATCTACCTCACCGACGACGCCGGAGCGTTCCGGCTGCTGTGCTTCGACTTCGACGGCAAGGACTCCCGCGGCGTCGACGCCGACCTCATGGAGCAGGCCGCGGACGACTGCGACGCGCTTTCCGCCGTCCTCGACGCGCACCAGGTCGCTCACGTCGTCTGCCAGTCCTCCGGCACCGGAGGTCGCCACCTGTGGGTCGCTCTCGCGGAAGCCGCCCCAGCCGAGCAGGTGGCCCGATTGGCGATCGCCGCTCGAGCAAACTTCCGCACCCTCGACCACGGGATGCTCCGCAACCCGCGCACCGGCGCCGCCCGGCCGCCGCTCTCCCCGCACCGCGACGGCAGCTTCTCGAGGGTCCTCCGCGGCCGCGCAGAGGAGCTGCTGGACACGAACGTCACCGCGGCCGCCATCGATGCCGTCACGGTCGCGCTGGAAGCGTCCCGTCCGCCGCAGCGCGTCGACGCCACTCCCCCAGTACCCACCGCCACCGCACACCACACGCACCGGACGCTGAGCGCTGCCGGCGCCGCCCACATGGCCACGGCCGGCGGCGGCGCGAATCCATCGTGGACCGCGTTCATGTGCCTGCTCTCCGCTGCTCACGCCGGCTGGTCCCTGACCGACGTCGAGCACGCCGCCCGAAGCGCGCCCGGGATGGAGCACTACCGGACCAAGAACACCGGCCGCGGCCACCGCCGGCCCCGCGCCCGCGACGAGGCCGCGGAGCGACTGGCGCGGCAGTGGGAGAAGGCCCGCCAGTACGCGGCGCTGCACGCCGTTCTCCCGCCCGAGCGCGAAATGAGCGACCTGGCGGAGCTGGGCAGCATCGTCGGCGCCGTCAGCGGCCTCCTCGACCGGTTCCGGGTGAGCCCGGGCCGGTGGGGCAGGACCGAGCGAGCGACGTCGGAGAAGACGATCCTCACCGCCCTGGCCTACCTCACCCTGCACACCGGCAAGCGCACCGTCGCCGCGTCCATCCGCGACCTGGCCCTCCTGGCGGGCCTGGGACGCACCACGGCCGCCAGCGCCCTGCGGAGCCTGCGCGAGGACGGCTACGTGCAGCTCGTCGTCCGCGCTGACGGATCGAACGCCAGCGAATGGCGACTGTCCGAGCACTTTTCCACAGGCTCACTGCAAGGTCCGGTCACAACCACTAATAACCCCCGCCCCCCCGGGCCGCTTTTCACTGAACGAACCATGCTGCTCACCACGCTCGAGGCGGACCTCACGGACACTCGGCACGACCTCTTCACCCGCGCCGGCCTCGGACACCTGGCAGGGAAGGCGTACGCGCTGCTGCGCCGAGAAGGAACCCTCGCCGTCGACGCCGCCGCCACACTGCTGGGAGTGACCACCCGCACCGCCGCCACAGCCCTCTCCCGCCTGCGCACCCACCGCCTGATCGTCAAGCACACCAACGGCTGGACCCAGGCCAAGCGCGACCTCCGAACCGCCGCCGCTCGCGCGATCGGTGTCGACGGAGTCTTGACGGATCGAGCGCACCGCTACGACGTCGAGCGCGAAGTCTGGGCCTGGTGGCAAGCCGAGCTCGCTCACCGGTCCTCCTCCCCCAGGCAACGACCGCGACGCCGACACGTGTCGAGCCGACCCCTGTTCGAGGACAGCACCGCTGGCGAGCGCGTCTGGCCGCTCTACCCCCGCGACGCCGCCGGCCGCGGCGATCACCGCGAGGCGCTGCACTGGGGACGCACCGGCATGCTCGCCCCCGGCTCGCTCTGGTGGTCCTCGACCGCCGCATGACGTCGACCGCACGCGCGTTCGAACATATGTTCTACTGGCGGCGTGGGAACGAACCGACGCTACGAGCGCCATGTCGGCGCCCAGATCGATCGACGCATCGAAGAGACGGCCGGCCGCGGCCACCCCATCGGCCTGACCGACGACGAGCTAGACAAGACCCGGCAGCGGCCCACCTGGGCCGCCACTCCCCTGCCCGTCTGGGCTTGGGTCCGCTACCCCGGCAACCCCGTTCGCGTCGAGGGTTACGCCATCGCCTGGACCGCCCGAGCCGTCATGGTCGAGTGGCAGGACCGCGACGCCAGCCGCCGACTGTGGGTCTGGGCGTCCGCCGTCGAGCGACGGCCCCAGTAACCGCACATCCCCCAAGTCAGTACGTCAGCATGTTTACATGTCAGCATGCAGACTGGTAGTCTTGTCAACATGATTACAGCGGTAGTGAACCTGAAAGGCGGGTCGGGCAAGACCTCGACCGTCATCCATCTCGCAGCAGCGCTTCGCGAAACCGGGGAGAGCGTGCTCATTGTCGACGGCGACCCGCAGGGCAGCGCGCTCGACTGGGCCAACACCCTCGGTTGGGACGCGACCGGGCTGCCTCGCAACACGATCCACAAGCAGCCCTGGTTGAGCAGCAGCCACCAGAACGTGCTCATCGACACTCCCCCGGGCGATCTGGGTATCACGACGTCAGCAGCTCGAGCCGCTGACCTGATCCTGATCCCGATCCAACCCACCAGCGGCGACTTCTCCCAGTACGCGGAGACGGTCAACCTCATCGAGCAGGTTCAAGCTCTCACGGACGCGCCGGCCTTCACCCTCCTCACCCGAGTGGTCAAGCGCACGGTCGCCGCTGGGCAGATCCGCGACGCGCTCGAACCGTTCGGCGTCCCCGTCCTGACGAGCGAGATCCCGCAGGCGCAGGCTCTCGCGATGGCGTACGGCCTGCCGATCACCGATCCTGGCCAGTACCGAAACGTGCTCGCGGAGTTGAAGGGAATCGTCAAGTGAGCGAGAACCGCTTTGCGGCCGCGGGCCGCGCAGCTCGACCGAAGAGAGCCCAGGTGGGCGAAGGCACCTTCGTGCCGCCGACCCAGCTCGCCGTGTTCTCCGTTCGACTCCCCCAGGAGTCGATCCGAGCGGTGAAGATCCTGGCGGCCGAGCAGGGCGTCCCCGTACAGGTGCTCGCTGCGGAAGCCTTTCAACTCCTCCTCGCCCAGTACGAGGGACGCAAAGCTGATGACAAGTAAGCATGTAATCAAGTCAACTTCCCTACATGCATACCGGGCCGTCCGGCCCTCCCAGGCCGTCACTCGCCATCCGCGGTGACCCCGTGATTGGGAGCAGCCGGCAGACGCGGGATCGGATGACCCACGAGCTACTGCGCGTCGGCGCCGCTATCTTCCGGGGGACCTGCGCGGTGGCGGCGGCGCTGTTCGAACCCACGGCTCGGCAACTCTGGTGACGGAGGTTCGAGTCCCCACAGCACGTGCTGACTTGTAGGCATGTTTACAAGTCAGCATGTCGCGGTCGACGGTGGGGGAGGGTCGGCGTTGCCGCCCCGTGAGGGATAACCCCTCACGCTCCCCGGTATCCCGTTCCGGGGCGCGAGCTGCACTCGCGCAGCAGCGACGGAGCGCCGCCCAGAGGTTCGGCCGGCTGTGCCGGCCGCTGATGTTCGCCCGTTGGGCTCACGTTTCTTTGCCGTGAAGCCTTCGGCGGCTCCCTCCGCTTCGCTGCGGTCGTAGCTACCTACGGGCTCCGTTCAAGTGGCTGCGCCACCGGCTCCTCCGAGACTTTCGGCACGCGGTCGCTGCGCTCCCTCACATCGCGCCGAAACTCTCTCCACCGCCGCCCTCCGGGTTGCACTGCGCCCTCCGGTTGCTAAGGCGGAGAACCGCCTTCCTTACCGTTATTTCCGTGGATGCGGGGCAGTTGTAGGCTCCGGAACGCGCCAGGGGTCCTGGGTATGGCTGACCGCCTTCAGCCGCCTGATGGCATGCCGTGATTGGCCGCCCGGGACCCCGCAACGGCAGGACCGCTCATTGAGAAACGCGACCAGATCGCCCCGTAAGGACATGCCGGCACGGTCGTTCACGGCGCACCGCACCCCTCAACGGAAGGACCCTGCGTGCCCCAACTCTGGGCCGGTATCGACGCCGGCAAGACCGAACACCACTGCGTCGTCATCGACGGCAACGGAACCAAGCTGCTCTCGCAGCGCTTCAAGAACCGAGAGTCAGCGATCCTGACCCTGATGGGCGACGTCGCCTCCTTGCCGGGTGGCACCGACGTCGCGTGGGCGACGGACCTCAACCACGGCGGAACGGGGCTGCTGCAGACGCTGCTCAGCTCCCACGCGCAGCCGCTGTTCTACATCTCGGGCCGGGTCGTTCATCACGCCTCGGGCGCCTACCGAGGCGAGGCAAAGACGGACGCGAAGGACGCGGTCATCATCGCCGACCAGGCCCGGACCCGACGAGACGTGACGCTGATGCGGCAGGCCGACGACGTCACCGCGGAGCTGCGCCTGCTCTCAGCCCGGCGCGAGGACCTGGTGCACGACCGCACCCGCGCCGTAAATCGGCTACGCGCCATCCTGGTCCACTACTTCCCGTCACTCGAGGGAGCGTTCAACTACGCGACGACCAGGGGACCTCTGGTGCTGCTCACCCGGTACGCGACGCCGTCCGCGATCAGGCGGACGGGGGAGAGCCGTCTGGCGTCGTGGTTGAAGGGGCAGGGCTGTTGGAAGTCCGCGGCCGTCGCTAAGACGGCGGTGGAAGCCGCGCGCGAGCAGACCTCGGTCGTCGCGGGGGAGGATGCCGCGGCCCGGCTGGTGAGCCGGTCCGCCCGCGATCTGCTCCGCATCCGCGACGAACTCGCCGAGCTCGAGGCCGAGATCGACGCCGTTCTACAGGACAGCAGTTCTGCGGATCTGCTCGTGTCGCTCCCCGGATTCGGGCGCAGGCTCGCCGCGGACTTCCTCGCCGCAACCGGTACTGACCTCGCCGCATTCGAGACGCCCGACCGGCTGGCCAGCTTCGCGGGCCTCGCTCCCGTGCCGCGCGACTCCGGGAAGATCTCCGGCAACCACCACCGGCCACGGCGCTACGACCGGCGGCTGTTGAACGCCTGCTTCCAAGCGGCGTTCATCGCGTCGAGGAACTGCCCGGTCTCTCGCTCGTTTTACGAGCGAAAACGTGGCGAGGGCAAGTCGCACAAGCAGGCACTGATCGCACTCGCCCGACGCCGCATCAACGTCATCTGGGCAATTTTCCGCGACCAGACCAGCTATCACCCCACAGGCGCAGAGCCCGCCGCGTTCGCGTCAGGGACGATCGCAGATGGGTCGGCGGCTCGTGGTCTCGGTGCTGGCGGGAATCCGTGGGAGGGCATCGGCAACCGTCACTCGTGGTGAACCACCTCGCTGCGGGGTAATCCTGGTCAGGGATTCTGCGCGCGATCGACGCGCGCGACAATCGCGCGCAGTGCTTCGACTTCGATGCTGAGGGCGGCGGTGCCCTGAGGAGTGAGAGCGACCCAGTTCTTGGCTCGGCGGCCGTCGTAGCCCCGTCGTGTGGTGATGTGACCGGCCCTGAGTAGGACTTCGAGGTGTCGTCCAAGGTTGCCGTCGGTGAGGTCGAGGGTGGTGCGCAGGAACCGGAAGTCGGCTTCGCCGGCCTCGTGAAGGATGGTCAAAATCGCAAGACGCGTTCGTTGGTGGACGGCATCGTCCAAGGACGCGAACTCGTCGTCGGTCGACTCCTCAGCGCCTGGTGCCACGGGCACGTCCCGTCTCCTGCCGGAAAGCAGTAATACCCAGAACGACGAGGGTGATGCCGGCGATCGTGAGAACGACGCCATCGATTGACAAAGGCGTGGAACCGTAGGAAGCACCCAGGATCAACCCGCTCTCGGGGGCAGCGTCCTGCAAGAAGCTGTTGAAGAGGAAGGGGGAAACTACTGCCACCCCGAGGCCAGCAAGCCACTGGCTGCGATTTTCGAGTCGCCAACCGATCGCGAACAGGAGCACCCCGACAAGAAACGCCGGACCGACGAACTCAACAAGAAAGGCCGGACCGGCGAACATCGTGGGCAGAAACGTCAAGATCGAGATTGCGGCGATGACGGCCGCGATCGGCCCCATGCGCTCGCGCCCCATTCCCACACCTGCGTGAGCAGCAGTAGCCCTCAGCACGATCCAGAGAGCGATGCTCGTGAAGGCAGGAATCAGGAAGCCGACGGTGAACAGCGTCGAACCGGCCAGGGGCAGCAGTCCGGCTGTTACCACTCCGACGCCGGAGACGATCAGCGGAAGTGATGACACGTGCCGCGCGTCTCGGACCCGTTCTTCTAAGGGCGTGCGAGTCAGCGACATGATGCTCCGATCACTCTGTGGTGTAGAGCAACTGTACTCTGCCTTGCAGAGCGGTCGCTAGGACGTCCAGCGTCGGGACCGTTTCGAGCGGCCGCAATTCCGCGCATCAGATCGCGAACAAGCGGACGCCGACCTCAGGCCGGCGCGGTGTCGTGCGCTGCGCGAATTTTTGCCTGGAAGCCTTCGGCAGCGTACGGGCCTCCGGCGTCCACGCAAGCCGCTGCGCGGCCGGCTCCTCCGAGGTTCTCGGCACGCGGTCGCTGCGCTCCCTCCCATCGCGCCGACAACCTCTCCTCCGCCGCCCTCCGGGTTGCGCTCCCACCTCCGACCCTGCTCGGCACTACGTGCCTTCCAGGCAAAAAAACGCTGGGAGAGAAGGAAGAACGATCCGGCCAGACCACCCCCGCTGGCTTGACAAATCTGATTGAGAATCACGGCAAAAAAACGAGGGGGAGGGGCAGGGCAGGACCACCGCCCGGGACCCGACGACGAGAGGACTTCACCATGACCGACACCGCCACCACCGAACCGCAGACACCGACCCTCCCGGAGGCGGTGGCCGAGTTCGTGTCCGTGTTCTCCCACGGGGACACCGCCGACGATCTGGCCGTCCGGATGAGCTGCTGCGAGGTCGACGCGTTGGCCGGACTCCTGCGAGCATTCGGACGAGACGAGGCCGCCGACCTGTGGATCGCGGAGCACGCGACCGACGACGACGAGGGCGACGCGCACACCCCGGAAGGAGCGAAGCGATGACCGAGCAGCCGAAGGCCGACGCCGTGACAATCTATCTCGCGGCTGCGGCCGCCTACGACGAGGCGGTGACCGCGTTCCTCACCGCGGGCGCTACCTACACCGCGGCCCTCGCGAATTTCCGCGTGGCGATGACCGTCTCGCCCACTCTCTCCTGCGAGAAGGTCAACGTGATCGCGCAGATGCTCGACAAGGCCGGTGACCGCGACGCGGCCGGGTGGTGGATCCACGCGCACTGCGCCGAGGAGAAGCGCGAGGAGTTCGAAGCGCACATGGAGTTCTATCTGGAAGATTCCTCATGGCTCTGACCGTCTACTCGAAGCCCTCGTGCGTGCAGTGCACCGCGACCTACCGAGCCCTCGACGCGAAGGGCATCGAGTACACGACTGTCGACGTCACGACGAACCCCGCAGCGCTCGCCTACGTCACGGAGGAGCTGGGCTACTCCGCCGCCCCGGTGGTCGTCGCGAGCGACGAGGACCACTGGTCGGGCTTCCGCCCGGACCTCATCGAGAAGCACGCAGCGTGACCGGCCCGAACGTCGAGAGCGACGAGTACCGGGCAGGGTATCTCGCCGGGCGCGCGGACCGGCAGGGCGAGGTCGACTGGGCGGAGAACGAGGCCGATCGGTACTACCGCCTCGCCTACGGCGACGAGCGGCGTCTCCCGGCCTACGCCGTGACGCGCGCCGAGCTCGAACAGCGCAGGGCGCTGTCCGAGCCGTCCGTCGAGGTCACCCGACGCGACGCTCTCACGTCCTGGGGTATCGAGACCGAAGCACCAGAGCAGAACACCCCAAGCGCATCCCCGTCGACGTCGACGGGACGACCCACGAACCGAACGAGCAGGAGACGACAGATGAGCACCAGGACGATCACCGGCAACCTCGCCGCCGACCCCGAGGCCGTGCAGGCGGGCCGCGTCCAGATCGTGAAGCTGCGCGTCATCGAGAACACCGGCGAATACCGCGCGGGGGAGTGGACCCCGCACGACGCCCCGACCACGCACTACGTGGAAGCGAAGTTCGAACTCGGCGAGCACGTCCTCGCCTCCCTCCACAAGGGAGACGCCGTGATCGTCGTCGGCTACGAGCGCACCGTCGCCTGGGGCGAAGGAGAGAACCGCCGCACCGGCCGCGTCCTCGAAGCCGACGCCATCGGCCCCAACCTCACCCGCGCGACCGCCGTCGTCACCACAACCACCCAACGCGCACCCCGCCGCAGCGCCGCGGAGTAGAGCGCCCGCTCAGTTCTTGACGCGGAGCACGTAGAGGATGACGTGATCCTCCGGGATCGCTGCGCGCACTTCCACGATCGCCGCGGCGCTCGTCGCCGCGCTACTGCGCACCACCGTTGATGCCGATTCCGCGCGCGTCCGGTGTGCCAGCTCCCACATGCCTCCATCGTCCCATCCGGCGCCGACAGCGGCTCTCAGCTCTCGGCGGGGGAGGGCCGGCGGTGCCGTCCCGTGAGGGGCCGGCCCCTCACCCTCCCCGGTGTTCCGCTCGAGGCGCGGGGTGCGCTTCGCGCACATCGCCTGCGGCGACCGGGAGCCGCTGCGCGGCACTGCTTCGAGGTTTTTTGTTCCTCTCCGCGGTACAAACCTATTTCGCTCCGTCGTCTCCGTGCAACCTATTCCGGGCGCGGTCGCAGGCTCCCTTATCTCGCCCGGAATAGGCGTCACTGCGACGCCTCCACTCAAACGGTTCTTCCCGCCGGAGAGGCACAAAAAAACGATCAGACAAGGGAGCGCCACATCATGCAGTCCACGCCGATGACTGTCGATACCGAACTCGACGCCACCACCACGCAGGAGACGCCGGGGAGCCGCGCGGAGGCGCTGCTCGCCACGATCGAGGAGCTGCACCAGCAGGTGTGGGCAGCGGCCCCCGAGCTGCTGATCGAGACGGTGACCGACGACGGCGAGACGTACGAAGCGCTCCGGTGCCCCGTCTGCCAGACGCTCGTGACCGACTCCGGGGAACTCCGCGCGGTGGACGTCTCGACCCGGTGGAACAGCGCGGAGCCGGACGTGGAGAACCGCCAGATGGACGTCACCGCGGGGGATCACGACTACGGCAGCACGCTCTACTACCTCCACTGGACCGGCGAGGCGCACGCTGTAGTCCCGCCCTCCGGTTGGTCCGAGGACTGGTGCCTGTGACCCACACCGGCCGCGCGTGCTGACTTGTAGGCATGTTTACAAGTCAGCATGTCGCGGTCGGGAGGTGGGGGAG
>NZ_PSVE01000024.1:18639-59047 GCF_002931775.1 Rathayibacter sp. AY1F4 | reverse complement strand
CCTCTGTGACCCCCTCCCTCCCCACCGCGCCGCGGGGGAGACGCCCCGCGGCGCGGTGGGGAGGGAGGGGGTCACAGAGGTCAGAACTCCCCGAGCCAGGCTTCCTGTGCCTTCTCCAGGGCGTCGTCGACCGACTGGTCGCCGGTGAGGGCGCCCTGCAGCTGCTCGTCGAACTCGCGCATCAGCTGCTCGGCGACCGGGAGCCCGACGAACTCGTTCGCCGGGTAGCCCGCCGAGTAGATGTCGAAGGCCTGCTTGTAGAGGTCGTCGCTCTGCGAGAAGTCCGGCGTCGACGTCGTGTTGCCGGGGAACGCGTTCGCGAGGGTGGAGAGGGTCGAGTTGGTCTCGGAGCTCATCAGGAACGAGACGAGCTTCGCGGCCTCGGCCGGGTGCTCGCTCGCGGCGGAGACGCCCAGACCCCAGGAGGCGTAGGGGATGCCGCGCTCGCCGCTGAAGCCGTCCTCGGCCGGGATGGCCGAGATGCTGAACGTCAGATCGGGGTTGGACTCGCGGATCGACTCGATGTGCGAGAGCGAGTCGATCATCATGCCGACACGGCCGTTCGTGAACTCCTCGACCTTGTCCTGCTCCTTCATCGTCGCTGCCCCGGGCGCGATGACGCCGTCCTCGTTCAGCTGGGCGATGTAGTCGATCGCGCTGGTGACGTCGTCGTTGGTCAGGTCAGGAGCGCCGTCCTTCAGCATGCTGCCGCCGGACGCCCACACCCATGACATGACGTCGTTCTGGATGCCGTTCGGAGCGTCGCTGGAGAGGGGGAGGACCCAGCCGCTCGTGTTGTCGCCGAGAGCGGTGATCGCCTTCGCCGCGGACTCGAACTCGCTGCGGGTCGAGGGCGGAGCGGTGACGCCGGCCTCCGCGAGGAGCGCGTCGTTGGTGAAGAGCGGGTAGACGAAGTTGACGACCGGCACCATCGCGGTCTTGTCGTCGACGACGACCTTCGATGACAGCTGGCTCTCGTCGAAGCCCGCGTCGGAGAGGAGCGGGCCCAGGTCGGCCAGCGCGCCCTGCTTCGCGAAGTCGCTGATCCACGCGCCGTCGAGCCCGACCACGTCGGACATCGTCCCGGCGGCCGCTCCGGCGAAGAGCTGCTCCTTGGTGGACGCGTACGGCCCGCTCAGGAGGTCGACGGTGATGCCGGGATTGGCCTTCTCGAAGTCGTCCATCAGTCCGCGGAGCGCGCCGTCCGGGAGCTCCGGCTCCCACCACTGCGCGAATTCGAGAGTGACGTCTCCTCCGGCGTCGGAGGATCCCCCGCCCTGGCTGCAGCCGGTGACCATCGTCGCGGCGAACGCCGCGCTCACGGTGATGACGACGGCTCTTCTAATCCGAGCACCCTTGCTCATGAGACTCCTCTGCGACTCTGCAGTGTTCTGCTGTTGTATGCGCCTTTGTGCGCTTGTGTTCTGTGAATGTAGCTCCACGTGCACTTGACTGCAAGATACGGCAGGAAACTGCTGCAATGTGCGACATTCGGCGGCTAGCGATGCGGAACCGCTGCGGTTTCCGGCGGTCGAGTTGCAGGTTCGTGCGGCTCGGTGTTAGAAAGCCCCCATGTCCGTCACCGAGCGCACCCCGTCCGCGAACGACGCTCCGCTGCGCCTCCCCGCAGGGCGCAAGGCCGATCTGGCGGCTTACGTGGCCGAGGCGGGGGAGGTGACGGTGGCCGCTCTCGCCCGCCGCTTCGCCGTCTCGGCGGACACGGTCCGGCGCGATCTCGACCAGCTCGACGCCGACGGCTACCTCGTCCGCACCCACGGCGGCGCGGTCTCCCTCTCCGTGATGCCGGCCACCGAGAAGCGCCTCGACGTGCGGCTCGGACTGCAACGCGGCGCGAAGGAGCGGATCGGCGCGCTCGGTGCGGGACTGATCGAGAACGGCGCCGTCGTGATGCTCAACGCCGGCACGACCTCGTTGGCTGTCGCCCGCCACCTGAACGACCACCGCGAGCTGACGATCGCGACCAACAATCTGCGCATCCCCGCCGAGATCGGCTCGAAGGTCTGCCGCGACCTCTTCGTCTTCGGCGGTGCCGTGCGGCTGGGCGGTCAGTCGACCGTGGGGCCCGTGGCCTTCGCCTTCTCGGAGTCCGGCTCCGCGGTCGATCTGCACTGCGACATCGGCCTCATCTCCGTCGGTGCCGTCTCCGCCGAGACCGGCTACTCGACCAGCAACTTCGCGGAGGGGGTGATGATGAGCGAGATGATCGCCCGCTGCGAGCGCGTCGCGATCCTCGCCGATCAGACCAAGTTCGGCCGGAAGCTCTTCGCCCAGGTCGCGGAGCTCGGTCGCGCGGATTATCTCGTCACCGACGCCCCGCCGCCCCCGGAGCTCGAGGAGGCCCTGCGCGACAGGGGAGTGGAGATCGTGCTCCCGGCCGGTGCGGCCGCCCGGGAGCGCTGACCCGCTCCTCACAGCACGTTGATCGCGGTGGCACGCCAGCGCGCGTCCGTGCCTTCGAGCCGGATCGCGACGGCCCGGCTCCGTGCGCGGTGATGCACCAGCACGACTCCCTCGACGACACCGTCCCGCGGCTCCGTGACGATCACCCGTCCGACCGTGAACGGGACGCGCTGCGCCGTCCGCTTCCGCAGGCTGCGGGCGCGAGCCGCGAGCACGACCCGCTTCTGCAGGTGGTGGTAGACCTCGTCGCTCAGCCACCGCGCGATCTGGTCGATCTCGCGCGAGCCCTCGAGGATCTCGATCACGAGGTGCGTGAGCCGGGCGAGCAGGGGCTCCGGGTCGGGCAGCTCCGCCCGGGTCGCAGGCTGCGGGGCGAAGAACTCCGCGAGGGTGAGCCGCTCCACGGCCGCCTCGGGGTCGAGGGGGAGGGTGCGGTAGTCGAAGGCGTGGAGGGGAAGGCTCATGCGGCGATCTCCTGGGGCAGGACGAGCTGTTCACGGGTCCGGGTCACCTCTCTGCTCGACGGGCGGGGCGCGCTGGGTCGGCACGCGAGGACGACCTCATCGAAGCGGTCGAGGGATGCTCATGGAGTGCAGAGGCGCAGACTGTGGATAATCGTCGGCCGTCCCGAGCTGTGGACAGCGAGCCCGGCGTGCACCGCCCGGCCGCGCCCTAGGCTTGTCGGGTGTCGACCCTCAGTGACCTCGTCCTCTCCCACGGCCGATCCGACGAAGCGGACGTCGAATGGCTGCACCTGCTCGTCGGCGACCTGCAGCTGCTCGCCGACCTGGCCTTCGCCGACATCGTGCTCTGGGTGCCCACGGCCGACGCCAGCTTCGTCGCCGTCGCCCACGCGCGCCCCAGCAGCGCGGCGACGCTCTTCTACCGCGACTTCGTCGGGCAGAGGATCAAGTCGGAGTGGCGCGCCCAGGTCGTCGAGGCGTTCGAGACCGCGCGGATCGTCGACACCTCCGCCCCGGACTGGTTCGAGGAGACGCCCACCCGCGTGCGCGCGGTGCCCGTCCTGCGCCGCCTGGGCGCCTCCGACGGCGGCACGACGGACCGCCCCATCGCGGTCGTCACGCGCCACACCAACCTCAGCGAGACGCGCACGCCGAGCCGGCAGGAGCTGACGTTCAACGACTGCGCGAACGACCTCTTCTCGATGATCGCCTCGGGCGACTTCCCCGATCTGGGCGCGCCGACCGGTCCTCGTCGCGGGGCGCCGCGCGCGTCCGACGGACTGATCCGCCTGGACGTCGACGGCGTCACCACGTTCGCGAGCCCCAACGCCCTCTCGGCGTTCAACCGCATCGGCTTCGCCGACGAGCTCGAGGGGGAGTCGCTCGCCGAGGTCACCACGAAGCTGATCGCGGGGAAGGTCGTCATCGACGAGTCGCTCCCGCTGGTCGTGACCGGCCGGGCGCCGTGGCGCACCGACATCGAGGCCCGCGGAGTGACGGTGTCGCTGCGCGCGATCCCGATCCGCGACCGCGGCGAGCGGGTCGGGGCCGTCGTCCTGTGCCGCGACGTGACGGAGCTGCGCCACCAGGAGCGGGAGCTCATCACCAAGGACGCGACGATCCGCGAGATCCACCACCGCGTGAAGAACAACCTGCAGACCGTGGCCTCGCTGCTGCGGATCCAGGCCAGGCGCACCCACTCCGACCTCGCCCGGGAGGCGCTCACGCAGGCGATGCGCCGCGTCGCCGCCATCGCGGTCGTGCACGACACGCTCTCGGAGGGGCTGAACCAGAACGTCGACTTCGACGCGGTCTTCGACCGAGTGCTGCTGCTGATCGCCGAGGTCGCCTCGACCCACAACACCACGGTGCACCCGAAGCTGACGGGGAGCTTCGGCAACCTGCCCAGCGAGTACGCGACTCCGCTCGCCCTCGCCCTGACCGAGCTGGTCACCAACGCCGTCGAGCACGGCCTGGCCGGACGGGAGGGCGACGTGGAGATCGTCGCCTCGCGCAGCGACGACGAGCTCACGGTGAAGGTGCGCGATACGGGCGTCGGGCTGCCGGAGGGCAAGGTCGGATCGGGCCTGGGCACGCAGATCGTGCGCACGCTCATCCAGGGCGAGCTCGGCGGCACCATCGACTGGCACACGCTGGTCGGGCGCGGCACCGAGGTCACCATCGAGGTGCCGCTGCGGTGGCTGGAGCGCGCCCGCTCCTGAAGCCGGAGACGACGCGACCCCCGCTGCCGAGAGGCGACGGGGGTCGGGGTCGTTCGTGCCGCCGAGCGGCTCGTGCGCCTAGGAGGCGCGGCGTGCGCGGGCGGCGCGGCGCTTCAGGGCGCGACGCTCGTCCTCGCTGAGGCCGCCCCACACGCCCGAGTCCTGGCCGGTCTCGAGGGCGTACTGGAGGCAGACCTCGGTGACGGTGCAGCGTGCGCACACCGACTTCGCCTTCTCGATCTGGTCCACGGCCGGGCCGGTGTTGCCGACCGGGAAGAAAAGCTCGGGGTCTGCGGTGAGGCAAGCGGCCTTGTCGCGCCAGTCCATGCGGGTGCTCCTTGTGTGAAGGCGTGCGTGGAGGAACCACGCAGTGTTCGGGTGGGATGATCGATCCACGCCGACGATCCCGACCAGTACTCGACCTCCGCGCCCTCACCGGCGCACGCCACGAGGCCCCGTGCTGGAGCGCGGGGTGGATCGGGGTGGTGGACGGGAGAACGCTCGGTTCTTGCCGGTGCACTCGACGCGATGCGCGAGCACTGCGTCGGCCACCCGGCTCCAGTGCTGGTCATCCGGCTCGCCCCCGTGCCTGACGGCGCGGCGGGATCGGATGTTCACATCGGCGGAAACCCACGACCCTGTGAGCGGTGAAACGAACTGGACTAGCCTGTCACGGGGATGAGCCCGAATCAAGAGTCCTGGATGGGATGTGCCTGTGACCGCTGATGCGAACGGGTCCCGCGGACCCCGCCCGACCACCTCCCGGCCGCTCGGTCTGGTGGTGCTGATCGTGGTCCTGGCCCTCGAGACGCTCGCCGTCGCCGCGGTCGCGGCATGGCTCGTGCTCGAGCTGCTGACGACCCGGGCCGACACGGTCGGCGGAGGGATCGCCATCGTCGTCCTCGCGCTGATCGCCGTGTGCTGGGCTGCCGCGACGACGCTCGGCGCCGCGCGACGGCGAGGCTGGATGCGCGCGTCGGCGCTGACGATCCAGCTGGTGATGATGGCCGTGGCGCTCGGCGCCTTCCAGGGCCAGTACGCCGTGCCCGACATCGGCTGGGCGCTGCTGGCGCCGGCCGTGGTGGCCGTCGTCGCGCTGTTCCTCCCGAGCGTGGTCGCCGCCACTCGTCGCGATCCGGCCGTGTAGCCGGACGGCTGGCGCGCCGCCGCTCGCGGGTGCGACGCTGGAGGGACCCCCTCCTCGACACGGAAGCGACGCGCATGGACTCCACCCGACTCGGCTCCAGCGGCCTGCAGATCTCCTCGATCGTCCTCGGCTGCATGAGCTTCGGCGCTCCCGACCGCGGGGCCCACGGCTGGAGCATGGGCGAGGAGGAGTCGCGGACCTTCCTCCGGCGGGCGCTGGAGCTCGGCATCACCACGTTCGACACGGCGGACGTCTACTCCGACGGCACGAGCGAGGAGTTCGTCGGCCGGGCGCTCGCGGACTTCGCGGTCCGCGAGGAGGTCGTGATCGCCACGAAGGTCCACGGGCGGATGCGCCCCGGCTCCAACGGCGGCGGCCTCTCGCGGCGGCACATCCTCAGTGCGATCGACGACAGCCTCCGGCGTCTCGGCACGGACTACGTCGACCTCTACCAGATCCACCGCTGGGACCCCGAGACGCCCATCGAGGAGACGATGGAGACGCTCCACGACGTCGTCCGCTCGGGCAGGGCGCGCTACATCGGCGCCTCGAGCATGTGGGCGTGGCAGTTCGCGAAGGCGCAGTACACCGCGGATCTGAATGGCTGGACGCGGTTCGTCTCGATGCAGGACCAGTACAACCTGATCCAGCGCGAGGACGAGCGCGAGCTGCACCCCTTCTGCGTCGACCAGGGAGTCGGCGTGATCCCGTGGTCGCCGCTCGCCCGGGGCCGGCTCACCCGCGACTGGGACGAGACCACGGCGCGCACCGAGACCGACGTCTTCGGCGGCACCCTCTACCGCCAGCAGGAGGAGGCCGACCGGCGGACCGTCGCGACCGTCGCGCGCATCGCCGAGCAGCGCGGCGTGCCCCGTGCGCGGGTGGCGCTCGCCTGGGTCCGGCAGCAGGAGGCGGTCACCGCTCCGATCGTCGGAGCCACGAAGCTCCACCACCTCGACGACGCGGTCGCGTCGCTGGACGTGGAGCTGACCGCCGACGAGCTGGAGGCGCTGGGCGCCGACTACGCACCGCGCGCCAACGAGGGGTTCTGACCCGGCCGATGCGCCACCGCTGATCCGCCCGAGCGGTCTCCGCTACGCTTCCTCTCGAAGATGACGGAAGCTCGGATCAGGAGGCGGCATGGCGAGGAGTGCCGGGGATCCGCTGGGGGCGCGCTACCGCCTGCTCGAGCGGATCGGCTCGGGCGCCGCGGGCGAGGTGTGGCGCGTCGCCGACGCGCAGGGGCCGGACCGCGCGGCGAAGCTCCTCCGCGGTGAGCACGTGCACGACGCGGGCCTGGTCGAGCGCTTCGTCCGTGAGAGGTCGGTGCTCACCCGTCTGCGGCACCCGCACGTCGTGGAGGTGCTCGACCTCGTCGTGGAGGGGGAGACGCTCGGGATCGTGATGGAGCTCGTCGGCGGCGGATCGCTGCGGGAGCTGCTGAGCGACGAGGGCACCCTCCCGGCGGTCGATGCGCTGCCCGTGGCGGCCTCGATCCTCGACGCTCTCGCCGCCGCGCATGCGATCGGCACGGTCCACCGGGACGTGAAGCCCGACAACGTCCTGCTCGCGGAGGGTGCGGACGATGCGGGCTCCGCCGTCCGCGTCTCCGACTTCGGCATCGCTCACGTGGTCGCCGAGGGGCCGCGCGCGACGACGGGTGTCATCGGGACGCCGGAGTACCTCTCGCCCGAGATGCTCGCCACCGGAGCAGCCGGCCCGCCGAGCGACGTCTACTCGACGGGGATCCTGCTCTACGAGCTGCTGTGCGGCCGGACCCCGTTCGCGGGCCCCGGCGCCGACGTCGCGGTCGCCTACCGGCACGTCGCGATGCTCCCGCCGCCGCTGGATCTGCCGCCGCGGCTCGCGTCGCTCCTGGACCGGATGCTCGCGAAGGATCCGGCGTCGCGGCCGACGGCTGCGGAGGCGGCGGGGATCCTGCGACGCCTCTCCCCGCCGCTGGCCGGGCTGCTGGCGCTGCCGCTCGCGGCGGGCGTGGCGGAGTTCGAGGAGGCCGAGCGCCCGGGCACGGTCCTCCGCGGGATGGCGGTGGAGATGTCGTCGGAGCCGGTGGAGGAGGGGCCCGCTCCCGAGCTCGGCCCGTCGTCGCAGGCGACCGTGCTCCGCCCGGTGCCGCGCCGCGAGCTGCGCCTGGCGGAACGGCCGTTCGAGGCTCCAGCTCGGCGGGGGCGCGGCGGACGTCTGCGGATGATCCTCGCCGCCGTCGGCGCCGGCGTCCTGCTCATCGGGGCGGTGCTCCTCGCCGTCCAGCCGCGCGGCGGAGCACCAGCCTCGGCACCGTATGCCGACCTGTCGGCCCGGCAGCAGGACCGGCCGCTGCCGACGGGCCTCGGAGTGACGCGATCGGCCACCTGGGACGCGGAGCGACGGGCCGTGGTCGTCGAGATCTCCTACTCCGCCCAGAGCGCGCCCCTCTCGGGGTCCTTCCTCGAGGTGCTGCCGGGCCCGGACGCCGCGGCGGCGTGCCCCGCGGCCAGCTGGTCCGGAGTGACGGCGGTGCGCAACCGGCCGAGCGTCACCGGAGTCGGGGTCGGCTGCGGTTGGAGCCTGACGGACCTGCACGTCCCGGCGCAGGGGATCGTCGACGTCACGGCGACCGTGCCGATCGCGGTGGCCGAGCAGAGCGCCCTGGACGGGTGGCTGGCGGCGGCCGCGTCTGCGACGGCACAGGCCGTGGCCGACCCTGCGGTCACCGGGACGGCGTATCCCGTGCAGCGGCTGCGGGATGTGCGGATCGAGACTCCCGCGCGGACGGTCGGCCGGACCCCGCTGCCGGTGACGCTGGTGCCGGTCTGGCCGAGCGGGGCCGACCCCGTGAACCCCCTGCTCGCGACGCCGTCGTCCGCGCCGGCGAGCAGCATGCTCGACGCGATCGCGGGCGGAGTGGCGGGCGTGCGGTTCAGCGACGGCTGCGGCGGCGCGGTCGCCGTGTCGTCCGACGGGCTGACGGTGACCGCCCTCACGGTGACTCCGTCCTGCGAGCTGCGCGCCCGAGTGGGCGCGTTCTCGGACCTCTCGAGCAGTCCCTTCGCTATCACCACTCGCGAGTGAGGCGACCTCTCGCGCCAGTGTCGAGCCGTCGACGCCACACGCGCCATCTGCGCGGTCCCGCCTCCCACCATGACGAGACATCCTCATGAAACGACGGTGGAGTGGGGGCGGGCGGGACGGTCCCGTCCGCAGGGGTAGAAAGGTGTGATCCATGTCACGTGTTCTCTCGACCGACGAGGCGAAGTCCGCGATCCAGCAGATCCAGTCGATCGTCAACGGCGGCCTCGCCGATCAGATCAGCCGGCTCGACGCACAGGGGCGGACACTGTCCGATCCGAATGTCTGGGACGGTCCGCTGGCCTCGCAGTTCCGCTCGTCGACCTGGCCGGAGACGAAGTCGGCCCTCGAGAAGGCCAAGCAGGAGCTCGAGGAGCTGCGCAGCCAGCTGGCGACGATCTCGCAGAACATCTTCGCCGCCGGCGGAGGGAGCTGACCGGCCGTCCCGCCCCTGCGTGCTCCGGCGAGCGGGGGCGGGACGTGCTCGTCGTCTCCGCGCTCCTTCCTCCGCGCACCTCCATCGGTGCGTCTCGGAGTGATCGGAGCACTCTCGAGGAGGACGCGCCGACCGACTCGGTGGCGGAGGCGCGATCACCCGCCCGAGGGCGCTGATCAGCCGCCGTCCGCCGGCGTCGGCGAGACCGACTGCACGAAGTGGATCTCGCCGTCGAGGCTGACGAAGCCCCGGCCCACCGTGGGCGGGACGGGGAAGCGCCGCGGGATCTGCGCGCCGAGGAGAGTGCCGTCGTTGTCGACGTCGGGCTGGAGCAGCAGCACGGAGCGGGAGGCCGCCGCCTTCTTCGTCCAGTTCCCGAAATGGCTGCGGAGCTCGCTCGACCGGCCGGCCAGCACGACGCAGAGTCCCGGGCGACCCGACGAGACCAGCCTCATCAGCGCCTGGTCTGTGTCGTCCCAGCGCTCGGCGTCGTCGAGGAGGAGCAGCACGGGGCCCTCCTCCGTCGACAGCGACGCGAGGAGGGTGCGGAGCTCCTCCGCGCCCACGGCGAGTCGGTCGAGGTCCGCGCCCCTCAGCGGGGAGCGTCGATCGCACACTCCCCAGACGGCGACCGAGCCGGCGGCCCGCGCCGCCTCGGCCAGGGCGAGCAGCACGGTCGACTTGCCCGATCGGGCGGGTCCGGCGATGACAACGTGCTCGCCCTCGAAGACCTGGAACGCCAGCGGGGCGAGGTCCGACTCGCCGAGGCCGATCGGGAGCAGCCACGGCTCGCGATCGAAGCGGGCCTCGATCCCGAGTGCGCTCACGGCGACCCTGTCGGGAAGCGTGCCGACCGTGCTCGTCCTGCCGCGCGCATCCGGCCAGGCGGCCGCGAGCTCGGCGATCGCGTCGTCGAGACCGGCCCTCGGAGTCGCGACCTGCGTCTGCAGGAGCGACGAGGTGAGAACGCAGCGCCCCGGCACCGCTGCCGGCGCCTGCACCGGCTTCACCCCGGCGGCGGCGTAGTCCTGCGGGTCGGCGAGGCGGAACAGCCACTTCTGCGTCGTGACCTCCTCCATCACCGAGTGGATCGCCCTCGCCCGGGTGCTCGTCACCGCGAAGTGCAGGCCGAGCTGCGGTCCGTCGGCGTAGGCGCGGCTGAACGCCTCCATCAGAGCCAGGCCCTCCCAGTCCTGGAACTCGTCCTTCAGAGTCGCGAGACCGTCGATGAGCACC
The DNA here is from genome assembly GCF_002931775.1 of Rathayibacter sp. AY1F4. NCBI lineage: Bacteria > Bacillati > Actinomycetota > Actinomycetes > Micrococcales > Microbacteriaceae > Rathayibacter > Rathayibacter sp. AY1F4. The sequence continues at coordinate 48,553 of NZ_PSVE01000024.1, read as the reverse complement.
AGCGCACGACGGTGGCCCCCGGGCGATGCTCGGCGCCGGCGCACCTCGTCGCGCAGGTGACGGAGGAACCGGGTCTGCTTCTCGTGGGATCCGCCACCTGCTCCGGCGTACGAGACGGTGTGCGGGAGTCGCGCGAGCGGGGCGGAGTCGCGGGAACCGGCATCGAGGACGTAGAGGTCGAGCTCGTCCGAAGGGAAGTGGCGGGCGGCCGTCAGTGCGATCGACGCGAGCACCGAGCTGGTGCCGCTGCCGGGGATGCCGATGAGGAGCAGGTTCCCCTCGCTCAGGTCCCAGCCGGTCGGCGACCGGCGCTGCCGGTCGGGGTCGTCCGAGAGTGCGATGTAGAGGACGTCGCCGACGACGCGGCCGAGGTCGGACTCCTCCGCGCCGAACCCGCTGAGGGCCACGGTGTCCTCGAGCGGCTCCGGCCAGATCGGGCGGGGAGGGCCGAAGCCCGAAGCGGCGTCCGCCTCGACCACCGCGTCGATCAGGAGGTCGAGATCGGTCGGGGCCGTCTCGTCGGCGGCGACCGGGGAGGGGCCCTCGACGGGGACGCCCGTGGGTCCGACCGGGCGGACCTCGATCGCCTCGACGGCCGCCGCCTCCGCGCGACCGGTGACCAGCGCCGTCTGGACGGGCGAGATGTCGTTCTGGCCCCGCTTCACGTACGCCCGGCCGGTCTGGGAGCGGGAGATCCCGGCCGCGCTCGCGACTCCGATCACGTCGACGGAGTCGTCCCGGCTCTGCACCCGGAGGGCGACGCGGAGGTTGGTGTTGGCGAGGATGTCGTCGTTCACCACTCCGGCCGGACGCTGGGTGGCGAGGATCATGTGCACGCCGAGCGTCCGGCCGACCGCGGCGACGCTCACGAGGGACGTCAGGACGTCGGGATGCTCCTTCGCGAGAACGGCGAACTCGTCGACGACGAGCAGGAGCCGCGGCATCGGCTCCGGCGGCGAGGTGGCCCAGTACGCGTCGAGGTCGTCGACACCCTCGCCGGCGGCGGCGAAGAGCCGCTGACGACGCCGCATCTCGGCCTCGAGCGAGCGCAGCGCGCGGTCGGCGAGCTGGGCGTCGAGGTTGCTGATGGTGCCGATCGTGTGCGGGAGCCGCTCGCAGGACGCGAACGCTGCACCCCCCTTGAAGTCGATGAGCACGAAGGTGAGGCGCGTCGGATCGTTCCAGGCCGCGAGGCCGGCTACGAAGGAGCGCAGGAACTCGCTCTTGCCCGAGCCCGTGGTGCCGCCGACGAGGCCGTGCGGGCCGTCGGCGACGAGATCGAGCACGAGCGGACCGTGCTCGGACGAGCCGACGGGCGCGCGCACGCCCCGGGCGCTCGACCACCACCCCCGGACGTCCGCGGCGGTCGGACGATCGGCGCCCAGGAGCGGCGGCAGCCGCACGAGCGCGGGGAGGGCCGCCCCCGCGGTGACGAGCTCCGGGTCCTCGAAGCGCGCCAGGTCGCGGGCACAGCGCTCGGCCGTGGAGGAGGCGAGACCGGCGAGCACCACGTCCTCGACGGTGATCCGCTCGTCGGGCCGGGAGAGGACCGCCGAGGCGTCCGCTCCGACCCGGACGACGACCGTGCAGGAGGCGGGGAGCTGCTCCTCCGAAGCCGCGAGCACGAGGCCGGAGATCCGGGTCGCCGCCTCGCGGTCACCGCGACCGAGTCCGAGGAGCTCGCGCGCCGGAGCGACGCGTCCCTCGGTCAGCACGTCCGAGTCGAGCACCAGGAGCACGCGCGGCGAGTCCTCGTCGCGGAGGGCGCGGAGGAGCTGGGAGCTGCGGTCGCGCCGGTCGGAGAGTCGGCGTCCGCCCCCGGGCAGACGCGTGTGGGGGAGCCAGGAGGCCCAGCTCCAGTCGGAGTCGCGTCGCCGGTCGCAGAACACCCCGATCGCCAGGTCGGCCGGACCGCAGTGGACCGCCGCCTGGCAGAGCAGACTCCTCGCCAGAGCGAGGCCGCCCTCGCGGTCGCCGACGATCCCGACGACGCCCGAGTCCGCGAGATCGATGGATGCCGGCGCGCTCGGGACGACGCTCACCGCGAGGATCGCGCGCACCTCCTCCTCGAGCCGCGGCACTCCGCGCTGATCGAGCGGGGGAGACCACGGGACGTCGCCGACGCCGATGTGCAGGCGGAGCACATCGGCGGAGGTCGCGCGCCGTTGCCACAGCGACGTGGCGGGCAGCGCCGCCCGGCGGATCATCGTCGCCGGGTCGGGCGCGTCCTCCTCGAGGCGGGCCCGTTCGACACGCGCGGAACGGGCGATGTCGTCGCGGAGCGTCTGCAGCGCCTCTCCGTAGCGCTGCTCCTCGGACCGGGTCGCTCGGGCGTGCCGGTGCCGCTGCTCGAACCACATGCCCACTCCGGCCACGGGGCTGAGCGCGGCGAAGAGGGCGTAGCGCGCATCGCCCATGATGAGGACCATCGCGAAGGCGAGGACGAGCGGCGCGGCGACGGTGATCACGCTGAAGGTCGTGGCGGAGGCGATCTCGAGGCGGGCCGGCGGGACGACCGCCTCGCCGGCCGCCGGACGTCCCGGTCGCGGCGGCCGGTTGAAGGGCACGGTCGCCGTCGCGGTGACGTTGTCCGCGCTCCCCGGCTCGGGCGCCAGGAGCTCGGCGGGCGCGGGGCGCAGCAGGAGGGCCGCCCCACCGGCGATCACGACCGCGGCGTCGGAGACGAGGACCCCGTCCCCGGTCGCGGAGACGCCGTCGACCAGGGTGCCGTTGGTGCTGTCGGCGTCGCGCACCCGCAGGCGGTCGCCCTCGCGGGTCACCGAGAAGTGCTCCCAGGAGGCGCTCGCCGTGTCGAGGACGACGTCGGCGTGCGGGGAGCGGCCCACGATCAGCGCACGGGCCCGCGGGATCTCGACCACGGCTCCCGCGCCGAGACCGCCCGACAGCACGGCCGTCCACCCGCGGGCCGCGGCAGGTCGGGGCAGGGGGGAGCGGGCGATCCGCGTTCCCTCGAGCAGCAGCAGATCGGCCAGCCGGGTCTCCACAGGGTGCAGGGCGGTGTCGACGGCGAGGGCCGTCCCGGGCGGGAGGCGGTGCCCGGTTGCGGTGGCGATCAGCTCGCCGAGTGTCGCGGAGTCGCGGTGGCGGCCGAGGTCGATGTCGGAACGGGTGCCGTCGAGGTCGAGGAGGAGTCGCACCGGGGGCTCACGGTCGGGGCTGTCCGGCGAACCAGAGCAGCGGCGGGTCGGCGGGCCGCAGGCCGAGGCGCTGCGGCGAGGAGTGGAGGGGGAGTGCCGGGACGTCCAGAGCGTGCGCGGCGCCGAAATCGAGCGGCGGACCGGCGAGCCCGTCCGCCGGTCCGATCGTGGATCCCCGGAGTGCGGCGGCGACCGCCGCGGGTTCCCTGCTGCCTGCGACGGCCGCGGCTCGCACCAGCGCCACGACGGCGTCGTGACTGGGGGCGTCCGCGACCGCGGCGAGATCGCGGAACGCGCGGTCGCCGAGGAGGGTCGCCCGCGCGGCATCGTCGGCGGTCATCCGCACGGCCCCCAGGAACGCGGAGGCGGCGCGTCCGCGCTCGTCGCCGCGGAGGGAGACCGCGTCACCGGAATCCGTGCCGATCGTCGTCAGATCTCCCGAGAGGGTGCCTCCGGCCGCGGCCAGGGCGGGAGCGAAGGCGGGGCTCAGCGCGTCGGGCGTGAGCAGGATCGGGACGGACGCCCCCGCCGCCTGCAGAGCGGCGACCGCCGTCGCCTGCGCCGCGGCGGGGCCGGACACGACGACGCGCTCGACCGCCTGCTCGCCCTCGAGGTGCGGGCGGGCGGCGGTGATGATCACGTCCGCGGTGGCGCCCGGATCGGCGGTCACCGTCGCGGCGGGCGAGAGACCGGTCGGGGTGCCTCCACCGGTGTCGACGAGGAGTACCCGGGCGCCTCCGCCGGCCTCCTCCACGAGTGCTGCGTCGGCCGAGGCGGTGTCGGGTCCGAGGGACCAGACGCCGTCACCGGGCAGGTCGGGGCCGCCTCCGTAGGGGAGGACGGTCGCTGTCCCCGCGGCCCGAGCGGCGTCCACGGCTGCAGCGGTGTGGGCGCCGTGGGTCGCGAGGACGAGGCCGGACACGCCCTGGCCCGTCAGCTCCTCGACGGCGGCGCGGGCACCCTCGGGCGTCCCGTGGTCGTCGACGGCGACGAGACCGATCTCGCAGCCGCCCATCGCTGACCGGTGCGCGGCGACGACGGCGCCGTTCGCCGCGTCCTTCCACTCCGCGCCCTCGCCCGGAGCCGAGCTGAGCGAGACCACCACCCCGAGCGTCAGCTGCTCGGGCACCCGGGCGCACGAGAAATCGACAGGCAGAGCGGCGACCTCCGTCATCGGGGCCGACTGCGGGGGCAGGAGGGAGACGAGGGCACCGCTGACGCCGAGGAGGGCGACGGCGCCGCCGATCAGCATCGTGGTCCGTCGGGCGGTGCGGGGGTGTTGCGCCGCGCGCCTGCCCAGGCGGGTCATCGCTCGTCCCCGATCCGGAAGGAGTAGACCGTCCGGGTCCGCGTGCCCTCGGGCAGGTCGAGGTGGAACGCGGGAAGCTCATCCCCGGCCCGGAGGGAGGCCCGCTCCTGGGCCTGCGCGAGCAGGATGCCCGAGACCTCCTCGGACCGCACCGCGGCGTAGCCCCGTGCGCTCTGCGAGGCGAGCGCGAGCTGCACGTCGGCGGTGCCGACCTTCGCGGCACTCGTGGTCATCGATCCGAGCAGGCCGGAGCCGCCGACCGTCCGGTCGCCGAGGTCCAGGAGCACCTTGTGCAGATCGGCTGCGAGGAGCGCGGCGGCCGCGTCGGTGTCGCGGGTCGAGGCGTCGATCGTCGTCGCGATGCCGGCCAGGGAGGCGCGCGTCCGCTCGGAGACGGCCTCGCCGATCCGGGCCTCCGCGGTGCGGAGAGCCCGGTGCCCGGCGTCCACCGTCGCCGCACCGTCGGAGCGGATACCGGAGGAGGCCGTGCGCAGACTCGAGACCGACCGGCCGAACATCGCGACGACCGCGTCGGCGTCGGCGCCGGAGCGCGTCGAGATCCGCCGCACCTGCTCGTCGAGGAGTGCGGTGACCGCGGATGCGGCGGCCGTGTCCGCCTCGGCGAACGCCTCCTGGATCGCCGGTGCGAGAGCGTCCTGCTGGGCGCCGAGAGCATCGATGCGGGTGCCGAGGGCGTCGCGCTGAGCGGTCAGCGCGTCGACGCCGGTGCGGAGGGAGGCGAGCAGGCCGGTGAGGCGCGCGTCGTCCGAGCCGGCCGTCGCGCCGGCCTCGGCCACGCCGCTGCGGACCGTGGCGAGCGCGGCGCGCAGGGCGGCGAGGTCGGCACTAGCGCCGGTGCTGCCGACGGTGGAGGCGACGGCGGTCCACGCGTGGACCTGGTCGCTCAGCCGGTCGGCCAGGGGGGCCGGATAGCCGTCGGGAGCGTCGAGGCGGCCCGTGCCGGAGCAGGGCGTCGCGGTCAGGTAGGCGCGGAGCTCCTCGACGGAGCCCCGGGTCACCTCCACGGGTGCGCGCGTCGGGCGCCCGGTCGGCGTGGGTGCGGCAGCAGGGGACTGTGTCGCCGGCGACAGCTCGCAGAGCCGGTCGGCCAGCTCCTGGTTCTGCGCCGACAGCGACCCCGCGCTGGTCGGTGTGCCGAGCTCGTCCAGGGCCGTCGTGGCGGCGGCGCCGACCGAGGCGACCGTCGTCTCCAGGCCCGCGGCGTCCGCGTCGAGCCCGTCCAGCGTCACCGACAGGGCGGCGAGCGCCCGGGTGACGGATCCCTCCGGGTCGGCCAGGGTGTCCACCGAGGCCGACGCGGTGTCCACCCTGCTCGCGAGGGCGGCGAACCCGGCCTGCACGCCGTCCATCAGCTCCGGCTGCAGGGAGTCGACGAGGTCCTGCCCGCGATCGAGCATCCCGAGCAGCACGGTGTCGACGGCGGCTCCGGAGGCGGCGAGGGAGCAGGTGGTCGAGGGTGCCGTGCAGGTCTCGGCGGAGGGCTGTGCCGGCCCCGCGGCAGCACGGAGAGCCGCGACGACCTCGTCGCGGCAGGACTCGGCCGCCGCTCCGTACGCGTCGAGCTCGGCCGTGAGCCGCAGCAGCTCGGAGTGGATCGAGCCGGAGCGGCCGCCGTCGACGGCGACTCCGCATCCGCTGCCCGAGACCGTCGGCGGCGGCACCGCGGCCGATGTGTCGCCCAGCAGGGCGTCCACCGCGTCGATCGCCTCGGACAGCTGCGCCAGCAGGCCGGACTCGGTGCCCGAGACCGTCGACGACAGCTGCGCCCGGAGCGCGCCGAGCTGCCCGGAGAGGCTCTGCATCGAGGCCGCCGTCGAGGCGGCGCCGGCCCGCAGCTCCTCGGCCGTGCGGACACCGAGAGTCTCGGAGGTCGCGTCGAGCGAGGCCCGCACCTCGGCGACGGTGGTGCCGGCCTGCGTCAGCAGGTCGTCCACCGCGGTGACGACCTCGATCGTGCGGCGCTCGAGGGCGAGCGGCGAGGCGTCGGAGGAGTCGAACGCGGCGCCCAGCGCCCCCTCGGTGGTCGGGTCGGTGCTCAGGCCGGGCTGGACCGCCAGGTCGAAGGCGGGGACGGCGAAGTCGGCGACGTCGGCGACGAGGGTCAGCGTCGCCGTCGCGCCACCGCCCGGGGGAGCGAGGAGAGCGGCCCACTGCACGACGGCGTCTCCGTGCTCGTCACGGCTGAGCACGCCGTTGGTGACGGCACCCGACTCGCTCTCGGTGACGACGCGACTCGGCGGGACGCCCGGCAGGACCGCGGAGGCTGCGATCGTCAGCGGAGCGCCGACGAGTGCACTGCGGCGGGCTGCACGACCGGCCGCGTCGAACGCGACCTCCTCGGGCCGGACCGTCAGGTTCTCCACCGCGAGCGAGATCTCGATCCGACCCGAGCGCCCGGCGAGGTCGGCCGGATCGGTGCCCGAGGCGTCGGCGGTGCGCCACGAGGGCCGGACACGGACCGGCAGGTCGGCGGCGACCTCGGAGGGATCGTAGACGGTGGTGGTCGCCGAGGTGTCGGACGGGTCGTCGCCGACGGCGAGGGCCGTCCCCTCGATCGCACGGACACCCCCGTCGGACGAGACGGCGACGGACACCGCCTGCAGCACCCTGGCGGCGGTGAGCGCCGGCTCCGGTGGCGTGCAGCCCGCCAGCACGGCGACCACGACCGCGATCGCCGCTCCGGCCGTCGTCCTGCGAGCATTCGAGCGCACCCTGACCACCCCTCGTCCCGACGGGGCACCGGGCGGTGCCGCTCACGTCTATATGAGAGATGCTCGCAGACGAGCGGAACCCCGAGAGCCGGTGGCGCGCGATGACCTGCACCGCGCGCCCCGGGGTCAGACGAGCTTCAGCTTCTTGCGGAGCGCCTGCACGTGCCCGGTCGCCCGGACGCCGTACTGCGCGAACTCGAGCGCTCCCTCGGCTCCGACGACGAACGTCGAGCGCAGCACGCCGACGACGGTCTTGCCGTAGAGGCTCTTCTCGCCCCACACCGCGTACGCGCGGTGCGCGGTCATGTCGGGGTCGCTCAGCAGCGGGTAGGCGATGCCCTGGGCGTCGGCCCAGCGGCGCAGCGCCTCCGGAGCGTCCCGCGAGATCCCGAGGACCTCGTAGCCGGAGTCGCGGAGGGACGCCGCGTTGTCGCGGAAGTCGCAGGCCTCCGTGGTGCAGCCGGGGGTGTCGGCCTCGGGGTAGAAGAACAGGATGACGCGCCGTCCGCGGTAGTCCGCGAGCGAGACGGGCTCGCCGTCCTGGTTCGGCAGCGTGAACTCCGGAGCGGAGTCGCCGGCGGCCAGGCGCGCCTCGGCGGGGAGGGGGGAGAGGTCGGTCATCGTCTGCTTCCGTCGGTCGTGGCGAAGGTGGTCAGGAGGCGCTGGAGCGAGTCGAGGCGCTCCGGTCCGCTGGCGCCCAGCAGTCCGCCCTCGACCGCCTCGATGATGGCGCAGTCGGGGGAGTCGGGCAGGTGCGTGCAGCCGCGCGGGCAGTCCCGGGCGATCACGGCGAGGGTCGTGAACGCGCCGAGGATGTTGTCGGTGTTCACGTGGCCGAGTCCGAACGAGCGGACGCCGGGGGTGTCGATCACCCAGCCGTGCCGGTCGCCGCGCTCCACGCGCAGCGAGACGGTGGAGGACGAAGTGTGCCGGCCGCGGCCCGTCACGGTGTTCACGCGCCCGATGGCCCGGTGCGCGTCCGGGACGAGCTTGTTCACGAGGGTGGACTTGCCGACTCCGGAGTGCCCGACGACCACGGTCTCGTGGCCGAGGAGGGCGTCGGCGATCTCGTCGACCGGCGGCTCCTCCTGGCTCGAGAGGAACACGCGGAGGTCGAGCCCCTCGAAGTTGCGGAGGAACGGGGCCGGGTCCGCGAGGTCGGTCTTGGTGATGCAGAGCATCGGAGTGATGCCGGCGTCGAAGGCGGCGACCAGGTAGCGGTCGACCAGCCGGGTCCGAGGTTCGGGGTCGGCGGCGGCCACCACGCAGAGCATCTGGTCGGCGTTGGCGACGATCACGCGCTCGATCGCGTCGGTGTCGTCGGCGCTGCGGCGGAGGAGGGTCGACCGCTCGCGGATGCGGACGATGCGGGCGAGCGTCCCCTCGTCGCCGCTGGAGTCCCCGACCACGTCGACGCGGTCGCCGGCCACGATCGCCTGGCGCCGCAGCTCGCGGGCCCGGGCCGCCGTGAACTCGTGCTCCTCGGGCGTCCCGTCGCCGATCATCACCGTGTAGCGACCCCGGTCGACGCCGAGCACCATCGCGATCTCGGCGTCCTCGTAGGCGGGCCTGTTCTTGGTCCGGGGCTTCGTGCCCTTCGGGTTCGGGCGCACCCGCGCGTCCGACTCGTCGTACCCGTCGAAGTCGTCGAGAGCACCGTCGGCGTCGAGGCCGCTGTCCGTCCACCACGACACGGGTCAGACCGATCCGGCGAGGGTCGTCCACAGTTCCGGGAACTGCGGGAGGGTCTTCGCTGTCGTCGCGACGTCCTCGATCACCACGCCGGGGACCACGAGGCCGATCAGAGCGCCGGCGTGGGCCATGCGGTGGTCGGAGTAGGTGCGCCAGCGGCCGCCGTGGAGCTCGGCGGGCTCGATGCGCAGACCGTCCTCGAGCTCCGTGACCCGGCCGCCGAGGCCGGTGATCTCGGCGGCGAGGGCGGCGAGGCGGTCCGTCTCGTGGTGGCGGATGTGGCCGATCCCGGTCAGGGTGCTGGGAGTGGAGGCCAGCGCGGCGAGGGCGGCGAGGGCGGGGGCGAGCTCGCCTCCCTCCGACAGGTCGAGGTCCACGCCCAGGATCTCGTCGCCGCCGGTGACCACGAGGTCCTCGCCGTCGCGCTCGACGCGGGCGCCGAACAGCGGCAGGATCCGCTCGAGGTGCGCCCCGACCTGCGTGGTGACGGCCGGCCAGTGGCGCAGCCGGACGCGGCCGCCCGTGACGAGGGCCGCAGCGAGGAACGGCGCGGCGTTCGAGAGGTCGGGCTCGATCAGCACGTCGGCGCCGGCAATGGGCTGCGGCGCGACGGTCCACTCGCCGTCGGCGGGCGTGCCGACCTCGACGCCCCGTGCCGCCAGCGCGGCGACGGTCATGTCGATGTGGGGCCGGGAGGGGACGGCGCTGCCCTCGTGGCGCAGGTGCAGTCCCTCCTCGAAGCGGGCGCCGGCCAGCAGGAGCGCCGAGACGAACTGGCTCGACCGCGAGGCGTCGACGACGACGTCGCCGCCCCGGACGGCCCCGGAGCCGTGGACGGTGAAGGGGAGCGCACCGCGGCCGTCATCGGCGACGTCGACGCCGAGCGCGCGGAGGGAGGCGATCGTCGCCCCCATCGGCCGCTTCGCCGCGTAAGCGTCGCCGTCGAAGGTGGTGGGGCCGAGCGCGAGGCCGGCCAGCGGCGGGACGAAGCGCATCACGGTGCCCGCGAGCCCGCAGTCGATCGTCGTCGAGCCGAGCAGCTCCTCCGCAGGCTCCACGACCAGGTCGGCGCCGAAGCCGCCGGTCGAGCCGGACTCCCGGATCGTGGTGCCGAGCGAGCGCAGCGCCTCGATCATCAGGGCGCTGTCGCGGGAGTGCAGCGGCGCCCGCAGCGTGGAGGGCCCGTCGGCCAGAGCCGCGAGCACCAGCTGCCGGTTGGTCAGCGACTTGGAGCCGGGCAGGCCGACCTCGGCGTCGAGAGCGCCGGCCGCGAGGGGTGCGGGCCAGGCGTCGTCGCCGGGGAGCGCACGGGCGTCGCCGTACGGATCGAACTCGGGAGCGGAATAACGCGAGAAGACCATCGGTTGTCAGGATAGTCGGCGCGCAGGGCGTCGTCAGGAGCGTGACGGAGGCGGAGCATGACGGCAGCACCCCCGGTCCTCCGGAGCAGCAGGCCCGTCGCCCGGAGGCGCCCTCGCGCCGCAACCCCGGTCGTCCGCCGCGCCGCCGCTCTAGAATCGCTCGTGATGACTCGCGACGACGAACCCCGCACCACCCCCGCCGACGAGGCTCCCGAGCCCGCCGACGCGGAGCAGACGATCGTGGAGACCGTCGAGGAGTCGCTGGACGACGCCCCGGTCGAGGATCCCGTCGATCTCCGCTCCCTCTTCGAGCAGCAGGCGCTGCCCTTCATCGACCAGCTCTACGCGGCCGGTCTGCGGATGACGAAGAACCCCTCCGACGCGCAGGACCTCGTGCAGGAGACGTTCGCGAAGGCCTTCGGCGCGTTCCGCCAGTTCGAGCAGGGCACCAACCTGAAGGCCTGGCTCTACCGCATCCTCACGAACACGTTCATCAACTCGTACCGCAAGAAGCAGCGCGAGCCCTACCAGAGCGCGATCGACGAGCTCGAGGACTGGCAGCTGGGCGGCGCCGAGTCGACCACGGCCACCTCCAGCCGCTCGGCCGAGGCGGAGGCGATCGACCACCTCCCCGACACCGCGGTGAAGGAGGCGCTCCAGGCGATCCCGGAGGACTTCCGGCTCGCCGTCTACTTCGCCGATGTCGAAGGCTTCTCCTACCAGGAGATCGCGGACATCATGAAGACCCCCGTCGGGACCGTCATGAGCCGGCTGCACCGCGGCCGGCGCATGCTGCGCGAACGACTCACCGACTACGCACGCGAGCGCGGATTCCGCGCCGCATTCACTTCCGGGAGCACGAAATGACCGACAGCGGCTGCACGAAGGCGAAGGCCGAGCTCGAGGAGTACCTCCACAACGAGCTGTGCAAGGAGGACGCCGCCGACATCCGCGAGCACATGGCGGGATGCGTCGACTGTGCCGACGAGGCGAAGGTCGGCGTGGTTCTGACGGTCGCCGTGCAGCGGGCGTGCAAGGAGACGGCGCCGGAGGACCTCCGCGCCCAGGTGCTCGGCATGCTCCGCGACGAGCACGCCGCGCACTCCCAGGCGCCCGCCCGCCTCTAGGCGCAGCACGACCCGGGGAGCCCCGGCCGTTCGAGACCTCCCGCGCACCGCGGGCCCTCGAGGGGCCGGGGCTCCGTCGTGTCCGGCGGCCTCCGGTCGCCGCGGCACCCGCACGTCGCGAGCGCTTCTGCCGGTCTCTGTGGGCCTGCGGTCAGGCACGGTCCGCCCGCAACGCGACGGGCCCGCCGGAACACGAGGTTCCGACGGGCCCGACCGCGTCGTGCGGACCGCGGATCAGCGGGTGAGCGCCCGCGACAGCAGGTCGGCCTGCTCGGAGGCGTGCCGCTTGGCCGAGCCGGCCGCGGGGGAGGCCGCGGACGGCCGCGAGACCACGCGCATGGACCGGCCCAGCTTCGGAGCGACCTCGAGGGCCATGAACGGCCAGGCGCCCTGGTTCTCGGGCTCGTCCTGCACCCAGACGAGCTCCGCGTCCGGGTACCGCTCGGCGATGCCGCGCAGCTCCTCGATCGGCGCCGGGTAGTACTGCTCGACCCGCACCAGCGCGATGCCGTCGTCGGGCTTCTTCTCGAGCTCCGCCTTGAGGTCGTAGTGGACCTTGCCGGCGTGGAGCAGGACGCGCTTCACGGCGGAGGCGTCCTGGATCCGCGCGTCGTCGATCACCGGCTGGAAACGGCCCGAGGTGAAGTCCTCGACCGGGCTCGAGGCTCCGCGCAGGCGCAGCATCGCCTTCGGGGTGAAGACGATCAGCGGTCGGCGGGGCCGGGAGTAGGCCTGGCGGCGCAGCAGGTGGAAGTAGGACGCCGGCGTCGACGGTCGCGCGACGGTCATGTTCCGCTCCGCGCACATCTGCAGGTAGCGCTCGATCCGCGCCGACGAGTGGTCGGGGCCCTGGCCCTCGTAGCCGTGCGGGAGCAGGAGCACGAGCGACGAGCGCTGCCCCCACTTCTGCTCGGCGGAGGAGATGAACTCGTCGATCACGATCTGGGCGCCGTTCGCGAAGTCGCCGAACTGCGCCTCCCACAGCACGAGCGAGTCGGGCCGCTCCACCGAGTAGCCGTACTCGAACGCCATCGCCGCGTACTCCGAGAGCAGCGAGTCGTAGATCCAGAGCCGGGCCTGCTGCTCGGACAGGTTCATCAGCGGCAGCCACTCCTGGCCGTTCTCGCGGTCGTGGAGGACAGCGTGGCGCTGGACGAAGGTCCCGCGGCGCGTGTCCTGGCCGACGAGGCGCACCGGGGTGTCCTCGAGCAGCAGCGAGCCGAGCGCGAGCAGCTCGCCGAAGGCCCAGTCGATGGAGCCGGAGCGGCTCATCTCCTGGCGCTTCGCCAGCAGCTGCTGGAGCTTGGGGTGCACGGTGAAGCCCTCGGGCGGCGTCGTGAACGCGTCGCCGATGCGGGTGACGACCTCGGTCTTCACGCCGGTCACCTCGGGCTCGCCCGGGTAGTCCTCGCCCTGCTGCGCGTCGGGCAGCTCGAGGTCGGCCACGGAGTCGCCGTCGGCGGTGATCACGGGGATCGCGCCGGTCTGCGCGGCGTGGGTCTCGGCGAACGCGCGCTCCAGGCGGTCCTGGAAGTCCTGGTGGGCGCGGTCGTACTCCTCCTCGGTGATGTCGCCGCGGCCGACGAGCGCCTCGGTGTACAGCTTGCGGACCGAGCGCTTGGCCTCGATCAGGCTGTACATCAGCGGCTGGGTCATCGAGGGGTCGTCGCCCTCGTTGTGCCCGCGCCGGCGGTAGCAGATCAGGTCGATGACCACGTCGCGGTGGAACCGCTGGCGGTACTCGAACGCGAGCTGCCCGACATGGACGACCGCCTCGGGGTCGTCGCCGTTCACGTGGAAGATCGGCGCCTGGATCGTCTTCGCGCCGTCGGTCGAGTAGATCGAGGTGCGGGCCTCGTGAGGGGGAGTCGTGAACCCGACCTGGTTGTTGATGTTGATGTGGATCGTGCCGCCGGTGCGGTACGCGCGCAGCTGCGACATCTGCAGGGTCTCGACCACCACGCCCTGGCCCGCCATCGCGGCGTCGCCGTGGACGAGGATCGGCAGCGTGGTGAAGGTGCCGATGGGCTTGCGGTCCTGCTTGGCGCGGACGATGCCCTCGAGCACGCCGTTCACGGCCTCGAGGTGCGAGGGGTTCGCCGCCAGGTAGACCGGGATCTCCTCGCCCGCCGCGCCACGGAAGGTGCCCTCGGTGCCGAGGTGGTACTTCACGTCTCCGGAGCCCTGGACCGTGCGCGGGTCCTGGGTGCCCTCGAACTCGCGGAAGATCTGGCCGTAGGTCTTGCCGGCGATGTTGGTCAGCACGTTCAGGCGGCCGCGGTGGGCCATGCCGATCGCGACCTCGTCGAGGTGCTCGTCGGCCGCGCCCTGCAGGACGGCGTCGAGCAGCGCGATGAGCGACTCCCCGCCCTCGAGCGAGAAGCGCTTCTGGCCCACGTACTTGGTCTGCAGGAAGGTCTCGAAGGCCTCGGCCTCGTTGAGCTTGCCCAGGATGCGCAGCTGCTCGTCGTGGCCCGGCTTCTCGTAGCCGCGCTCGAGCTTCTGCTGCATCCAGGCGCGCTGCTCCGGGTCCTGGATGTGCATGTACTCGACGCCGACGGTGCGGCAGTACGAGTCGCGGAGGATCCCGAGGATGTCGCGCAGCTTGAGCTGGCGCTTGCCGCCGAAGCCGTCCGTGACGAACTCGCGGTCGAGGTCCCAGAAGGTGAGGCCGTGGCTCTCGATGGCGAGATCGGGGTGCGAGCGCTGCACGTACTCCAGCGGGTCGACGTCGGCCATCAGATGCCCGCGGACGCGGAACGAGTTGATGAGCTCCTGCACGCGGGCGGTCTTGGAGACGCGCTCGGCGAGGTCGACGGCGATGTCCGTGGACCAGTGGATCGGGTCGTAGGGGATGCGCAGCGCGGCGAAGATGTCCTCGTAGAAGCCGCGGCCACCGAGCAGGAGCTCGTGCACGATCTTGAGGAACTCGCCCGAGCCGGCGCCCTGGATGACGCGGTGGTCGTAGGTCGAGGTCAGGGTGATGGTCTTGCCGATGCCCAGCTCGACCAGCGTCTTCTCGGACGCGCCCTGGAACTCCGCCGGGTACTCGAGGGCGCCGGCTCCGATGATGCAGCCCTGGCCCTTCATCAGGCGGGGGACGGAGTGGACCGTGCCGATGCCGCCGGGGTTCGTCAGCGAGAGCGTGGTGCCCGCGAAGTCGCCGGCGACGAGCTTGTTGCCGCGCGCGCGCTTGACCAGGTCCTCGTAGGCCGAGAGGTAGGCGGTGAAGCTCAGCGTGTCGGCGCGCTTGATGCTCGGCACGAGCAGGGCGCGGGTGCCGTCGGGCTTCGGCATGTCGATCGCGATGCCGAGGTTGACGTGCGCCGGGGCGACGACGGCGGGCTTGCCGTCGACCTCGTCGTAGAACACGTTCTGGCTCGGGAAGTCCTTGAGCGCGCGGATGAGCGCCCAGCCGATCAGGTGAGTGAAGGAGACCTTGCCGCCGCGGGTGCGGCGCAGGTGGTTGTTGATGACGATGCGGTTGTCGATCATCAGCTTCGCCGGGATCGTGCGGACGCTCGTCGCAGTGGGGATGCTGAGGCTGGCGTCCATGTTGGTCGCGAGGCTCTTCGCCATGCCGCGGAGCGGGGTGACGACGTCCTCGTCCGGCGTCGAGTCCTCGGCGGAGGGCTTGGTCACCGGAGCGTCGGCCGGGATCGGCTGCGCCTTCGGCTGCTTCGACGTGGTGCGGGAGGCGGGGGTCGACTCGGTGGAGGAGGCCGCGGCGGGATGCGTCACGGCGCCTCCGCCGCTCGACGAGACGCGCTCGGCGGCAGCGGCGGGCTTCGAGGCGGCGGGCGCGGGGGCCGCGGCGGGAGCCGGAGCGTCCTTGCCGGAGTTCGCGAGCTGGGCGCCGTAGCGCTCCAGGATGGGCCACCAGGACTCGTCCACCGAGGCGCGGTCGGCGCTGTACTGCTCGTACAGCTCCTCCACGAGCCACTCGTTGGCTCCGAAGTCCTCCGCGCCCTGCTCTGTTCCTGCTCCGGTCAACTGGCTCGACACAGCCGATCGCCCACTCTCTCCGTTGATTCGTCCTCGATCATCCGGACGGGCCCGTCGCATCCCTCGGCGCCTGCCACCGCGGCGGAGGAGGTCGTCCTCGCACCAGCGGGAACCGGTGCCGTCGCCTGGTCCCGTCCCGGTCGTCAAGCCTAGCCCCGTTCCCTGCACGGCCGACCCGGGGCCGCGCCGGAGTAGCGTTTCCCCCATGCGTTTCTCCGGCGGAACACCCTCAGGCGACCTCACCTACTCGGACGTCTTCCTCGTCCCCGGCCGCTCGTCGGTGACGAGCCGCCTCGACGTCTCGCTCGCCCCGGGCGACGGCACCGGGGCGACGATCCCCGTCGTCTCCTCCAACATGAACTCGGTCACCGGTCAGCGCCTCGCAGCGACGCTCGCGCGCCGGGGCGGGCTCGGCGTCCTCCCGCAGGACATGCCCCTGCAGGCGCTGGACGCCGCGATCCGCTGGGTGAAGCGCCAGCCGGTCGCCTTCTCCGGCGCCCTCACCGCTTCGCCGGCGACGACCGTGGAGGAGGCGCTGCGCATCCTGCCGGCCGTCGCCGGCCACGGCTTCGTGGTGCAGGAGGAGGGCGGCGCGATCCTCGGCTGCGTCCCGGCCTCGCGTCTGGCGACCGCGCTGCCGGACGCGCGTCTGGGCGACCTGGTGCACTCCGCCACGCCCTCGATCGACGCCGACGACGTGCCCACCGCGCGGGCCGCCTTCGACCTCATGGTGGCCGCCGACCTCGACTTCGCCCCGGTGCTGCACCACGGCGCCCTGGTCGGCACGCTGTCGCGCACCGGCGCCCTCCGCTCCACCGTCTACGACCCGGCGCTCGACGCGGACGGGCGTCTGCGCGTCGCGGCGGCGATCGGCATCAACGGCGACGTCGAGGCGAAGGCGCGCGCGCTCGTCTCCGCGGGCGTCGACGTCCTCGTCCTCGACACCGCGCACGGCCACCAGGAGGGGATGCTCCGGGCGCTCCGGACGGTCTCCGCGCTCGATCTCGGAGTGCCGATCGCGGCGGGCAACGTCGTCACGGCCGACGCGGTGCACGACCTCGTCGACGCGGGAGCGGACATCCTCAAGGTCGGCGTCGGCCCCGGCGCGATGTGCACCACCCGGATGATGACCGCGGTCGGCCGCCCGCAGTTCTCGGCCGTCCTCGAGACGGCCGAGCGCGCGCACGAGCTGGGCGCCCACGTCTGGGCGGACGGCGGGGTGCGCTACCCGCGCGACGTCGCCCTCGCGCTGGCCGCGGGCGCCGCCTCCGTGATGATCGGCTCCTGGTTCGCCGGCACGATCGAGGCGCCGGGGGAGCTGCGCAGCGACGCGGCCGGCCGGGTCTACAAGGAGAGCTGGGGCATGGCCTCGGCCAAGGCGGTGCAGGAGCGCTTCGACCGCCTCGACGCCTACGAGCTCGCCCGCAAGCGCCTCTTCGCCGAGGGCATCTCCTCCTCCACCATCTACCTCGACCCGTTGCGGCCCTCGGTCGAGGACCTGCTCGACATGATCACCTCGGGGGTCCGCTCGTCCTTCACCTACGCCGGCGCCCGGAGCGTGGCCGACTTCCACGAGCGGGCGCACGTGGGCCTGCAGTCGGCCGCGGGCTACGAGGAGGGCAAGGCGCTGCCGGTCAGCTGGTGAGCGGGCGCCGCGTGCTAGAACCGAGCCCATGACCATCGTCGACAACGCCGTGTACGTCGACGGCCGCCGCATCCGGAACCCCGACTCGCTCGAGGACACCTTCGAGCTGATGCGCGACGAGCACGGCATGGCCTGGATCGGCCTCTACCGCCCGACGCGCGAGGAGGTCGAGGCGGTCGCCGAGGAGTTCGGGCTGCACCCGCTCGCCGTCGAGGACGCGCTGAGCGGGCACCAGCGGGCCAAGCTCGAGCGCTACGACGACGGGCTCTTCGTCGTGCTGCGGCCGGCGCGCTACGCGGACGCCGCCGAGACGGTCGTCTTCGGCGAGCTGCACGTCTTCGTCGGCCCCGACTTCGTGGTAACCATCCGGCACGCCGACTCCCCGGACCTCGCCCGCGTGCGCCGCCGCCTGGAGGAGGATCCCGCCCTCCTCGCCCGCGGGCCCGAAGCGGTGCTCTACGCGATCCTCGACCAGGTCGTCGACGAGTACGCGCCGGTGGTGTTCGGCGTCCAGGGCGACGTGGACGAGATCGAGGACCAGCTCTTCGGCGACGACTCGGACGACGGGCTCTCCGAGCGCATCTACCGGCTCTCGCGCGAGGTCATCCACTTCCAGCGCTCGGTGCAGCCGCTGACCGCCCTGCTGCACGAGCTGCTGCAGGAGTCGACGCCCGTGGAGGGGGAGCCCTCGCCCTCGCCGGAGCGGATCGAGCTGCGCCGGTCACTCCGCGACGTGCTCGACCACACCATCCGCGTGACGGAGGCGGTCGACTCCCTGCGCGCGATCCTCGACAAGGCGCTCACGGTGCACTCGACGCTCGTCTCGCGCCGGCAGACCGAGACCGGGCTCGCCCAGAACGACGTGGTCCGCAAGATCTCCTCGTGGGCGGCGATCCTCTTCGCCCCGACGCTCGTGGCCGGCATCTACGGGATGAACTTCGACGACATGCCGGAGCTGCACTGGCGGCTCGGCTACCCCTGGGCGCTGGGCCTGATGGTGCTGTTCGGCTTCGCGCTCTACGCGGTGTTCAAGCGGAAGAAGTGGCTCTGAGCCGCCGCGTCGGAGCACGCCCGGCGGCGCTCCGCGGCGGGTAGACTCGGCGCCACAATGGACGACCCTCCCTCTGCGCATCCGGCCTGTTCCGCTCACTGCCGTGCTCCTCGGACTCCCGCTCGACGCTCCGGTGCCGCCGCTCCGCCGGCCCGCACCGTCCGGCCCTCCTCGCACCTCCCTCTCGTGACCGGGGGCGACCACCGTGGGAACTGAGTGGCTCCTCCTCGGCGTCGGCCTGCTGCTGACCCTGGGCACCGGCGTCTTCGTCGCCAGCGAGTTCGCGCTGGTGAACCTCGACCGGGCCGACCTCGAGGCCCGTCGCGACCGCGGCGAGACGCGCCTGGGCATGACCATCGCGGCCCTGCGCGTCACCTCCACGCACCTCTCGAGCGCGCAGCTGGGCATCACCCTCACGACGCTGCTCACCGGCTACACGATGGAGCCCGCCCTCTCGACGCTGCTCCAGGAGCCGTTCAGCGGACTCGGCATCCCGGAGGAGGCGCTCGCGCCGGTCATGACGGTGGTCGCCATCGTCATCGCGACCCTGCTGTCGATGATCCTCGGCGAGCTGGTCCCCAAGAACTTCGCCCTCGCTCTGCCGCGGGCGACCGCGAAGCTCGTCGTGCCGCTGCAGACCGCGTTCACGACGGTGTTCCGCCCGGCCGTCGCCCTGCTGAACGGCAGCGCGAACGCCCTGCTGCGCCTGGTCGGCATCGAGCCGAAGGAGGAGCTCTCGGGCGCCCGCAGCGCCGAGGAGCTCTCGAGCCTCGTGCGCCACTCCGCCAGCGCCGGACTGCTCGAGGAGGACACGGCCGACCTGCTCGGGCGCACCCTCCGCTTCTCCGCCCTCACCGCGGGCGACGTGATGACGCCGCGCCTGCGCCTGTCGACGGTCGAGCGCGCGAGCACCGCGCAGGACGTGCTCGACCTCGCCCGCACCACCGGGTTCTCGCGCTTCCCGATCACGGACGACGACATCGACGACATCGTCGGAGTCGTGCACGTCAAGCAGGCCGTCGCCGTGCCCCGCGGCAAGAGGTCCGACGTGCCGGTCACGGCGCTGCGCTCCGAGCCGCTCCGCGTCCCCGAGACCATGAAGCTCGACGTGCTGCTCACGGAGCTGCGCGGACGCGGCTTCCAGCTCGCGGTCGTCGTCGACGAGTACGGCGGCACGGCGGGCGTCGCCACGCTCGAGGACCTGGTCGAGGAGCTGGTCGGCGAGGTCGCCGACGAGCACGACCGCTCCCGGGCAGACGTCGTGAAGCTTCCCGGCTCCACCACCTTCCCCGGCATGCTCCGCCCCGACGAGGTCCTCGACCGCGCCGGCGTGCACATCCCCGAGGAGGGCCCCTACGAGACGGTCGCCGGTTTCGTGATGAGCGAGCTCGGCCGCCTCCCCGCCGTCGGCGACCGGGTCGACGTCGAGGGCGGCTCGCTGCGCGTCGAGCGCCTGGACGGCCGCCGCATCGACCGCCTCCGCTTCACGCCCGACCCCGACGCGGACCCGGACGGGATCCCCGACCCGCTCGCCGACGTCGCCCGCGGACACCGCGGACGGAAGGAGTCCGACGATGAGTGACTGGGCCGGAATCGCCTGGCTCGTGGTGCTCCTCGCCGCGAACGCCTTCTTCGTCGGAGCGGAGTTCGCGGTCATCTCCGCGCGCCGCTCCCAGATCGAGCCCCTCGCGGAGAGCGGACGCCGCAGCGCGATCACCGCGCTCGCCGCGATGGAGCACGCCACACTGATGCTCGCGACCACGCAGCTGGGCATCACCGTCTGCTCGCTGCTGATCCTCAACGTGAGTGAGCCGGCGATCCACCACCTGCTCGAGGTGCCGCTGCACGCCGTCGGCATCCCGGACGAGCTCTCCGGCACCGTCGCCTTCGTCATCACGCTGCTGATCGTGTCGTTCCTGCACGTGGTGCTCGGCGAGATGGTCCCCAAGAACATCTCGTTCTCGATGCCCGACCGCGCCGTGCTCCTCCTGGCGCCGCCGCTCGTCGCCATCGCCCGGGTCCTCCGCCCGATCATCGTCGCCCTCAACGCGGTCTCCAACGGAGTGCTCCGCCTCTTCAAGGTGGAGCCCAAGGACGAGGCGAACAGCACCTTCACGCTCGAGGAGGTGCAGACGATCGTCGACCAGTCCACCCGCGAGGGCACGCTCCGCGACTCGACCGGGACCCTCCTCGCCGCGTTCGAGTTCACCGAGAAGAAGGTCCACGACGTCGCCCTGCCCCTCGACGGGATCGTCAGCCTCCCCAGCGGAGCGACCCCCGCCGACGTCGAGCGCGCCGTCGCCAAGCACGGCTTCTCGCGCTACGTGATCCTCGGCGAGGACGGCACCCCCGAGGGCTACATCCACCTCAAGGACGTCCTCGACCTCGACGGCGACACGGAGGGCGCCAAGTTCCGCCTCCCCGTCCCCGCCAAGCGCATCCGCCAGCTCGCCTCGATCTTCGAGGCCACCGACCTCGAGGACGCCCTCGCGATCATGCGGCGCACCGGCGCCCACCTCGCCCGGGCGTTCGACGAGCAGGGCCGCGCCACCGGAGTGCTGTTCCTCGAGGACATCATCGAGGAGCTCGTCGGCGAAGTCGACGACGCCACCCGCCGTTAGGCGCGGGCCGCGGAGGGGCCGTCTGCGGCGTTGTCGTCGGGCGCGATACCGCCGGTATCGCTTCCTCCTCCGCCTTGCATCCGACCCCTCCGCGGCCCGCGCCCGCGGGTGCTGGTGGGGGCGTTGTCGTCGGGCGCGATGCCGCCGGTATCGCTTCCTCCTCCGCCTTGCATCCGACCCCTCCGCGGCCCGCGCCCGCGGGTGCTGGAGGGGGCGTCGTCGTCGGGCGCGATGCCGCCGGTATCGCTTCCTCGTCCGGCTTGCATCCGACCCCTCCAGCACCCGCGCCCCTCTGGAGCAAGGGGAGAGGGGTGCGGCTGCGCCGGCACGGTCTGTCGGGACGCGCGGCTGCGCCGGCACGGTGCGGGGAGGGGTGCGGCTGCGCCGGCACCGGGCGGGAACCGGGCGGCTCCGTCGCAGGGCGACGTAGGGTGGCGGGATGGGTGAGCGGGTCGGGACGGCGGAGGCGGCGCGGAGCATCAGGGTGCCGCGGGAGGACGACGACAAGTACACGCGCGGGGTGCTGGGGATCGCGACCGGGTCGGAGCGGTACCCGGGAGCGGCGGTGCTCGGCGTCGAGGCGGCGGTGCGGACGGGAGTCGGCATGGTCCGCTACCTCGGACCGGAGCGGCCCGGGGGCCTGGTGCTCGCCCGGCGGCCGGAGGTCGTGACCGCGGTGGGGCGCGTGCAGGCCTGGCTCGTCGGCTCCGGCACCAGCGCCGAGGACCGCAGCGACGAGGAGCGGCGCACCCTGATCGAGCAGCTGCACTCGGGAGTCCCGGTGGTGCTCGACGCGGGCGCGCTCGACCTGATCGACGAGGCCGCAGGCCCGGTCGTCATCACGCCGCACTACCGCGAGCTCGCCGGAGTGCTCGGCCGAGCGGGTCTGGACGCGGACGCCGCGACGATCGCCGAGGCCCCGGGGGAGTGGGCGCGCCGGGCGGCGGACCGCCTCGGAGTCTGCGTGCTCCTCAAGGGCGGCACCACCCACGTCGTCGCGGGCGGCGTCGAGCTCGAGGTCTCCGGATCCACGCCCTGGCTGGCGACCGCGGGCAGCGGCGACGTCCTCGGCGGCGTGCTCGGCGCACTCCTCGCCGGTCGGGCCGCGGACGCCGAGGCGGCCGGGGCGACTCTGACCGCGGAGGACCTCGCCCCCGTGGCCGCCGCGGCCGCCGTCCTGCACGCGGAGGCCGGACGGAGCGCCTCCGCCGGCGGCCCGATCGCCGCGCTCGACATCGCGGAGCACCTGCCCGGAGTGGTCGCCGCACTCCTGCGCTGACACGCCCGTCGGACGAGCGCTGAACCGAACCGGGACCGCCGCCGTTGTCCTGGAGGAAGCGACGCCCGCGGCCCGGCTCACCGGCTCCGCACCGCCGCCTCATCGGGTGCTCGAAGCGAGCACCTCTACCGTCGGATCCGCCGCGTCCGCCTCGACCAGGAGAACAGACATGACCGCGAAGACCACGACTCCCGCCCGCTACGCCCTGACCCTCCTCGCCGGCGCCGGCACCCTCGCCGCGCTCGCCGCCTGCTCCAGCACCACCACGACCGGGAGCGACGCCGCCGACGCGGCGACCACCACCGCTCCGAGCACCGCCACCAGCTCCGCCCCCGAGGCCACCGGCGCCGCGTCCTCCGCCGCGAGCGGCAGCAGCTACGCCGACGGCACCTACGAGGCCGAGGGCGCCTACACCTCGCCCGGAGGGAACGAGAAGGTGGGCGTCTCGCTGACCCTCGCCGACGGCGTCGTCACCGACGTGACCGTGACCCCGGAGTCGGAGAACCCCACCGGCCAGCAGTACCAGTCGCGCTTCGCGGGCGGCATCGCGGGCGAGGTCGTCGGCAAGCAGCTCGACGAGCTGAAGGTCTCCAAGGTGTCGGGGTCCTCCCTCACCTCCGGCGGCTTCAACGACGCCGTCGAGACCATCAAGGCCGATGCCACGGCCTGACGCCCCGACGGTCCTCGGCCACGCGTGGCGGTTCGACGCGATCGGCACCGGCTGGCAGATCGACACCGCCGAGCCGCTCGGGCCCTCCCACCGCTCGCGGGTCGAGGCGCGCATCGCGGAGTACGACCGCACCTGGTCGCGGTTCCGTGACGACTCCGCCGTCTCGCAGCTGCGGGTCGGAGGCGAGCACGTCTTCCCCGACGAGGCGGCCGACCTCTTCGCACTGTACGACGTGCTCGACGAGCTGACCGGCGGGGCGGTCACCCCCTTCGTCGGCGGCTCTCTCGAGCAGCTCGGCTACGACTCCGCGTACACCCTCGTCCCGCGAGGACCCGCCGTCCCCGCTCCCTCCTGGGCCGCCGCCCGACGCGGGGCGGCGGGACTGCGGGTCGAGCCCGGGACCGTCGTCGACGTCGGCGCCGCGGGCAAGGGCCAGCTCGTCGACCTCGTCCTCGGGGAGCTCGACGGAGCCGGGCCCGCCGTCGTCGACGCGAGCGGCGACCTCCGGGGCATCGGAGCCGGACCCGTCCGGGTCGGCCTCGAGCACCCGTGGGACCCGAGCAGCGCACTGGGAGTGGCGGTGCCCGGCGACCGCGCGCTCTGCGGCTCGGCGAGCAACCGCCGCGCCTGGGGCAGCGGCCTCCACCACGTCCTCGACGGGCGGACCGGAGCTCCGGTCGAGACCGTCGTCGCCACCTGGGCGGTGGCCGACACGGCCCTCGTCGCCGACGGGCTCGCGACCGCGCTGTTCGTCTGCCCGCCCGAGACCCTCGCCGAGCGCTTCGACTTCGAGTTCGTCCGCGTCCGCAGCGACGGCACCCTCCACTACTCGCCTTCCTTCCCCGGAGAGGTCTTCCGATGATCGGCACCTTCGACCGCGCCCTCGGCCGTGTCACCACCTACCGGCTGGTCTGGATGACGCTCGCCGCGCTCCTGCTCGTCGCCGTCGGCTACGCCGCAGCCGGCCTGATCTTCTCGACGCCGCTCGAGATCCTCGGCACGACGCTGGTCGCCGTCGCCTCGACGGCCCTGGTCAGCGCGGTCCTCGCGAGGCTGTTCCGGAGCCGTGCGCACCTGGAGTCCTCGCTCGTCACCGGTCTGCTGATCGCCTGCCTCCTCTTCCCGACGGCCGATCCCCGCGGGCTCGCCGTGATCGCGCTCGTCGGCGCGATCGCCGCCGCGTCCAAGTACGTCCTCGCCTGGCGGGGCCGCCACCTCTTCAATCCGGCCGCGGTCGCCGTGCTGATCATCGGCTTCACCGGGCTCAACGCCGGAGCCTGGTGGATCGCCAGTGGCGCGATCTGGCCGTTCGTCGTCGTGGGCTCCCTCCTGATCGTCGCGCGGGTCCGCCGCTGGGCCGTCTTCGCCGTCTTCGTCGTCGTCGCCGGCGGGGTGTCCGTGCAGCAGGCGGTGCAGAACGGCCAGGACCTCGGCGCCGCGGCGGCCCTGGTCCTCACGGCCTACCCCTTCGTCTTCGCCGGCGCCTTCATGCTGACGGAGCCGCTCACGCTCGCGCCGCGCCGCTCGCAGCAGCTGATCATCGCGGTCGTCGCAGCGCTCGTGGCGAGCGTCCCCTTCCACATCGGCGTCGTCTCCGCCACTCCGGAGCTGGGCCTCGTGGTCGGCAACGCCCTCGCGTTCGCCTTCGCGTTCCGCCAGCGTCGGCGGCACACGCTCGAGCTCTCCTCGACTCGCGTGCTGGCGCCGGGCATCGCGGAGTACCGCTTCCGCTCCCGCTCGCCGCTGACCTTCGAGCCGGGCCAGTGGCTCGAGCTCGACCTGCCGCACCGCGCCGACAGCCGGGGCAGCCGGCGCACCTTCTCGGTCTCCTCCGCTCCGTCCGACGGCGAGATCGCGATCGCCCTGCGGATGCCGGAGAAGGCGAGCAGCTTCAAGCGCGCACTCGCCGCGCTGGAGCCCGGCGACTCGCTCCGGGCGACCAGCGTCGGCGGTGACTTCGTCCTGCCTGCCGATCCCGCCGTGCCGCTGCTGCTGGTGGCGGGCGGTATCGGGATCACCCCGTTCTCCAGTCAGCTCCGCTCGCTCGCGGACGGTCCGCGGCGCGACGTCGTCGTCGTGGTCGCCGCGCCGAGCCTCGCCGAGGTCGCCTACCGCGACCTGCTGCAGGAGTCGGGGGCCCGGGTCGTGCTCTGCTCGAAGGAGGCGCCGACCGACCTGCCCGCACGGTGGTCGCACGTCACAGGCCGACTGACCGCCGAGCTGCTCGCGGACGCGGTGCCGGATGCCGGCCGCCGCGTGGGCTACGTCTCCGGGTCGCCGTCGTTCGTCGACTCGGTCCGCGGCGCCCTGCGCGGTGCCGGGGCGAAGCGGATCCGCACCGACGCGTTCGCCGGCTACTGAGTTCATCGGGTCGTGACGCCCGCGGGCTGCTGACGCCTGCGGGCTGCTGACGCCTGCGGGCTGCTGACACCCGCGGGCTGCTGACGCCCGCTGGCCGCTGACGCCCGGCGGCGACCGACGCCGCCGGGGGACCGATGCCCGGCGGAAGCGGCGCTCTCAGGCGGGCTCAGGTGCTGCCAGGGTCCCGTTCAGCGGCCCCTCTACAATGACGCGGTGCCGTCCTCCCCTCCTCGAGCGTCCTCCCGCCCCCTCGCCCGGCTGCGCGAGAACCGCGACTCCGTCGCCGTGCTCTGGGGCGCCTTCGCGCTGGTGCACGTGGTGCTCTCCCTCCTGGCGCTGTTCGCTCCGGGTCTGCCGATGGGCGACGTCAGCATCGTCTACAAGGAGTGGATGAGGACCGCCGTCGAGGGCGGCGGCATCGCCGGGATCGACACGGGCTGGGTCTACCCGATCGTCGCCTGGGGCCCGATCGCGGCCTCCTGGCTCTTCGGCTCGGCGGGCTACGACCTGATGTGGCTCGTCCTCGTCGCGCTCGCCGATGCCGCCGCCTTCGCCCTGCTGCTGCGCGGTCGGTCGGCACCGCGCCTCGCCGCGGCGCGCTGGTGGCTGCTGTTCCTCGTCCTCCTCGGGCCGATCGCGATCGGCCGCATCGACGCCTTCACTGCGCCGCCGGCCATCGCCGGGATGCTCTGGGCGGCGACCCGTCCGGGCGTCGCGGCGCTGCTGCTGACCGTGGCCACCTGGATCAAGGTGTGGCCGGCCGCGATCCTCGCCGCTGCCGTGCTGGTCCTGCGCGGACGGCTGCGGATGATCCTCGTCCCCGCGGTCGCCTCCGTGATCATCGTGCTCGCGGTCGTCCTCGTCGGCGGCGGGGACCAGGTCTTCAGCTTCGTCACCGATCAGACCGATCGGGGCCTCCAGATCGAGGCCGTCGTGAGCACTCCCTGGATGTGGCTGTCGGTCCTCCCAGGATCGGGGAGCTACGTCTACTACGCCGCCGACATCAACACCTTCGAGATGCACGGGCCCGGCACCGAGTTCGCGGCGAGCCTGATGACCCCGCTGCTCGCTCTGGCCATGCTCGGCGTGGCCCTGCTGGGTGCCCGTGCTCTCGCCCGCCGGGCGGACCCCGCCAGGCTGTTCCCGCTGCTCGCGCTGACCTTCGTGGTCGTGTTCATCGACACCAACAAGGTGCTCTCGCCGCAGTACATCGTCTGGCTCGCGCCGCCGGTGATCGCCGGGCTGATCGCGTGCCGCGACGGCGCGTTCGACCGGCCCGCGAAGCTGACCCTCGTCACTGCGGCTCTGACCCAGGTGGTCTACCCGTACCTCTACCTCTTCCTCCTCTGGTCGCACTGGTGGATGGTGCTCGTGCTGACCGTGCGGAACATCCTCCTCGTGGTGCTGCTCGGCTGGCTGCTGCGCGAGCTGTGGAGGACGGGGACGGCGCGGGTCATCGCACCCGGCGCCACGACTTCCGCATCGTCGCTGACCGGCGAGACCCGCCTGGCGCCCCAGGGCTCGTAGGCTCGGAGGGCGCGGGCCGGCACGCGGTGCGCGCAGTCAAGGAGGCTCCCATGCTCGTCGCATTCTCGGTCGCACCGTCCGGGGGCGAGGCGCCCGACGCGTCCGTCCACGACGCCGTCGCCGCCGCCGTCCGCATCGTCCGCGAGAGCGGCCTGCCGTCGCGGACGACCTCGATGTTCACCGAGATGGAGGGGGAGTGGGACGAGGTCTTCGACGTCGTCAAGCGCGCGACGGAGGCCGTCGGAGCGTTCGGGACGCGCGTGTCGCTCGTCCTGAAGGCGGACATCCGCCCCGGCTACTCGGGCGAGATCGACGGCAAGATCGCCCGGCTGAACGACGCGCTGGGGGAGTAGCGGGTCCGCGCCGAGACCTCTCGTGTCCGGGCTTTCTCGAATCGATTCGACATCCGCCCGATCCTGAGTAGCCTTGACCGGTGACGCTCTCGCCCGCTCGGACCCGCCTCGCCCTGCTCGCCCTCGCGATGGGGGGCTTCGGCATCGGCTCGACCGAGTTCGTCGCGATGGGGCTCCTCCCGCAGCTCGCCGCCGACCTCCTCCCCGGGGTCTGGGCCGCGAGCCAGGAGCAGGCCGTCTCGCAGGCGGGGATGCTGATCTCGGCCTACGCGCTCGGTGTCGTGGTCGGCGCCCCCACCATCGCCGCCGCAGCGGCGCGCTGGCCGCGCAAGAGGCTCCTCCTGACCCTCCTCGTCGCCTTCACCGTCGGGACGATCGGCTCGGCGCTGCTCCCGAGCTTCCCGCTCGTCCTCGCCGCGCGCTTCGTCGCCGCGCTCCCGCACGGCGCCTACTTCGGCATCGCCTCCCTGGTCGCCGCCGACCTGATGGGTCCCGGCAAGCGCGGCAAGGGAGTCGCGTTCGTCCTCTCCGGGCTCACGATCGCGAACGTCGTCGGTGTGCCCTCGATCACCTGGGTCGGGCAGGTGGCCGGCTGGCGCAGCGCCTACCTCGTGGTCGCGGTGCTCTTCGCGCTGACCGTCGTGGCCGTCCAGCTTCTGGTGCCCGCGCAGCCCGGGAATCCGGCGGCGACCGTCCGCAACGAGCTGCGGGCGTTCGGGCGCCTGCAGGTCTGGATGACCCTCCTCGTCGGCGCCATCGGCTTCGGCGGACTCTTCGCGATGTACAGCTACATCTCGCCGCTCGCGACCGAGGTGACGGGCCTGCCGCTCGGCGCGGTCCCGTGGATCCTGGTCGTCATCGGCCTCGGGATGACCGTCGGCAACCTCGTCGGCGGCTGGGCCGCCGACCGCGACGTGCGGCGGGCGCTGGTGGTGTTCTTCGCCGGCGTCGGCGTCTCGCTGATCGGGCTCGCGCTGTCGGCCTCGTCGGTCGTCGGGCTGGTGGTGTTCGCGTTCCTCTCGGCGGGCTTCTCGGCCGCCGCGTCGCCCGCGATCCAGACCCGGCTGATGGACGTGGCGCGCGACAGCCAGACGATCGCGGCCGCGCTCAACCACTCCGCGCTCAACATCGGCAACTCGGTGGGTGCCGCGCTCGGCGGCCTGACGATCGCCGCCGGACTGGGCTATCTGTCGCCCATCTGGGTCGGCGTGGGCCTGACCGCGGCAGGAATCGTGCTCGCCCTCGGCAGCATCGCGATCGACCGCGCCCGGGGCACGGTCTACCCGGTCCACCGCGAGCCCGCCCAGCCGGGCACCGGCGGCATCCCGGTCGACGCGCTGTAAGCAGAGCGCGGCCCGGGCCTCTGGGAGACTCTCGGCATGCGCGCCGTGAGCTACTCGTCCTTCTCCGCCCTCCCCGCGATCATCGAGGTCCCGGAGCCCGTCTGCCCCGTCGACGGCGTCGTCGTCCGCGTCGCGGCGACCGGGGTGTGCCGAAGCGACTGGCACGCGTGGAAGGGGCACGACGACTCGGTCGTCCTTCCGCAGATCCCCGGGCACGAGTTCGCCGGGACGGTGATCGCGACGGGAGCCCAGGTGTCGCTCTTCGCGGTCGGTGACCGGGTCACAGCGCCGTTCGTGTTCGCCTGCGGCGACTGCGAGCAGTGCCGGGAGGGGGCGACGCAGGTGTGCCTCCGGCAGCAGCAGCCGGGATTCACCCTCGACGGGTCGTTCGCCGAGGCGGTGGCCGTGCCGGGTGCGGACCTGAACCTGGTGCGCCTGCCCGACTCCGTCGGCTTCGTCGAGGCGGCCGGTCTCGGCTGCCGCTTCGGGACCGCGTACCACGCCCTGCACGAGCGCGGCCGGGTCGCCCCGGGGGAGTGGGTCGCGGTGCTGGGCTGCGGCGGAGTCGGCCTCTCCGCGGTGATCGTCGCGCTCGCGGCCGGGGCCCGTGTGGTGGCGTCGGACGTCTCCGCCCCGGCGCGGGAGGCCGCAGCCGCGCTCGGGGCGGTGACCGTCCCCGGAGGCGAGGGTGCCGCCGAGGCGATCCGGGCGGCGACCGGAGGAGGTGCGCATCTGGCGATCGACGCCGTCGGAAGCAGCGTCACGGCGGAGGCGTCGATCGCCGCCCTGCGTCCGCGCGGCCGGCACGTGCAGGTGGGTCTGCTCCTCGGGCCCGACGCCGCACCGGCGATCCCGCTCGGCCGGGTCATCGCCCAGGAGCTGGAGCTGCTGGGCAGCCACGGCATCGCCCGGAGCGGCTACACGGCCCTCCTCGACGACATCGTCGCCGGCCGTCTGCGCCCCGCCGACTCCGTCGGCCGCACCATCGCCTTCGAGGACCTGCCCGACGCCCTCGCCGCGATGGACGCCCCCGCCGCGATGCCCGGCATGACGGTCGCCGTCCTGGCCCCCTGACGCGGGCCTGCAGCAGCACGGGCAGTCCCGGTCCGGTGGGTCTCGATGCCCCGCGTCCCGCGGCCTCTCGACCAGCAGCGACCCGTTCTCCGTGCCTGGCGGTTCTCGATAGGCCGCGTCCCGCGGCTACTCGACCGGCACGACTCAGGCACGCCCGCCCGGCTCGACCGCAGGAGCAGGTGGCCGCCGCTCGACGAGGTGGAGCCCGTCGACAGTGATCAGCGTGTCAGCGGATCGATGCCGGGCGACGCACCTCGCTCTGCGGAACGCGCCACGTCGTGAAGCCGACTGCGCCGTGGCGGGCGGGGACCGCCGCGCCTTTCGTGGAGCCCGCCGACAGCGATCCGCGTGTCAGCGGATCGATGCCGGGCGACGCACCTCGCTCTGCGGAACGCGCCACGTCGTGAAGCCGACCGCGCCGCGGCGGGCGGGGACCGCCGCGCCTTTCGTGGAGCCCGTCGACAGTGATCCGCGTGTCAGCGGATCGATGCCGGGCGACGCACCCCGCTCTGCGGAACGCGCCACGTCGTGAAGCCGACCGCGCCGCGGCGGGCGGGGACCGCCGCGCCTTTCGTGGAGCCCGTCGACAGTGATCCGCGTGTCAGC
>NZ_PSVE01000024.1:0-18632 GCF_002931775.1 Rathayibacter sp. AY1F4 | reverse complement strand
CCGCTCTGCGGAACGCGCCACGTCGTGAAGCCGACCGCGCCGCGGCGGGCGGGGACCGCCGCGCCTTTCGTGGAGCCCGTCGACAGTGATCCGCGTGTCAGCGGATCGATGCCGGGCGACGCACCTCGCTCTGCGGAGCGCGCCGCGTCGTGAAGCCGACCGCGCCGCGGCGGGCGGGGACCGCCGCGCCTTTCGTGGAGCCCGTCGACAGCGATCCGCGTGCCAGCGGATCGATGCCGGGCGACGCACCTCGCTCTGCGGAGCGCGCCACGTCGTGAAGCCGACCGCGCCGCGGCGGGCGGGGACCGCCGCGGAAGAGGACTCAGTCCGTCTCGATGAGGATCCCGTCGTGGATGGCGCGCTTGCGGAGCGCCACCTTCGTGCCGACGTCGATGCCGACGACGCGGTACTTCTCGCGGATCCGCTTGAGGTACGACTTCGCCGTCTCCTCCGAGATGCCCAGCTCGAACGCGACCGACTTCACCGGCTCGCCGCCGCCGTAGAGGGCCATCACGCGGCGCTCCTGCGCGCTGAGCTTCGGCGCTCCGTCGGAGTCGCCGGTGGAGAGCGCCATGTCGAGCTCGTGCGAGATGTAGGAGTGGCCGTCCTTGGCCGCGCGGATCGCCTCGACGATCATGTCCGCGTCCTCGGTCTTCACCAGGTAGCCGAGGGCTCCTGAGGCGAGCGCCTCGCGGACCACGGCGGGCTCGGAGTAGGTGCTCATCAGCACGGTCTTCACCCCGGTGGTCTTGAGGGTCGAGAGCTTCACCGAGATCGGGATGTTGTCCTTGAGGTCGAGGTCGAGGAGGACGACGTCGACGGGGAACTCGGGGTGCGTGAGCAGCTCGGGCCAGGAGGCGACCGCGGCCACCAGCTGGATGTCGGAGGCGGCTCCGCGGATCCACTCCGTGAGCGCTCCGAGGAGCATCTTGTGGTCGTCCACGACCGCGAGAGTGATCTTCGCGTCAGCGGTGGGTGTCATCGGTGTCCTTCGGTCGGCGGTCGTCGGCGGTCTCTCGGCGGCTGCTCACCGGTCGGCGGGATTCTCGACCAGGCAGTCGATCTCGATCCGGAGCTCCCCGTCGCGCGAGGTGTCGCGGAAGACGCCGACCTGAGCGATAGCCTCCCACGTCGCTGGATCGACGCCGCGCAGGGGCGCGCCTGAGGAGCGGAGCGTGATCGGCACGAGCAGTCCTCGGGCGGCCGTCCCGGCTCCGGGATCGCGGGGACTGCCCGACTCGACGTGGAGGACCACGGCGAGCCCGGTCGCGCTGTCGGCCATCAGCCAGATCGCCGAGAGGAGCCCGTCGCGCTGCTGGTGCCCGAGGAGTCCGGCGGTGCCGTCCGGGTCGTCGAGCTCGACGAGCGGCGCGAGCAGCTCGGACTCGAGCACGGCATGGTGCAGCCAGGTCTCGCGCCGCCCCTCGATGAGGTGGAGGCGGAGTTGGGTGGCGAGCGAGGTCGCGTGGGCGGCGCGCTGGGCGTCGAGGGGCAGGCGGACCGAGCCGTCGCCCACCTCGGCGAGGAGGCGCTCGGCGGCGAGGTCGAGCCGTGCGAGCTCCTCCGAGGCGAGCATCCCGACCGCGTAGCGCGGGCCGAGCGTGGTGCTCTGCACGAGGGCGCGGTCGATCTCGAGCTGGACCATCCGGCGGAATCCGCGCATCATCACGACGACGACGACGGCCGGCGCGATCGTCACCACGAGGGCGCTGATGCGCACCGAGAGCGCGCCCGCGCCGCCCGACTCCATCGAGAGGAACGCGATCACCTCGGCGATCGCGACGAGGGCGCTCACCGCGAGGATCTCGATCCCGCGCCGGTGGACGATCAGCGCGGCGTGCGCGACGGCGCCCGCGACCGCAGCGGTGGGGACGGTGCGGGCCGCGCCGGAGTCGGTCACGGCCACCAGGTCGAGCACGACGGCGGCTCCGACGGCGACGAGGAAGCAGAGGTAGACCGGGAGCGGGAGGCGGCGTCCGCCGAGGTGGATCGCGAGGACGGTGGCCCCGAAGGCCAGGACGACGAGGACCCAGGCGATCGCCGCGGGCGCGAGGTCGCTGTAGCGGGCGGAGGTCGAGAGGAAGATCAGCAGCTCGTAGGTGAGGATCGCGGCGGCGATGCCGTTGAGGCCGCTGCCGAGGTAGTTGGTGCCGAGCCCCTCCTGCTGGCGGCGGACCGAGCGGGCCGACCGGGAGGAGCGGCCGTGCGTCGCGGGCACGCGTCCCAGCAGCGGGGCCCGAGACTCCGGTGCGGGGCTCACTTCGGGACTTCCAGCACCACGGTCGTCCCCGATCCGGGGGCGCTGAACAGGCGGGTGCGGCCGCCGACGTCCCCGAGCCGGGCGATCACCGACTCCTTGAAGCCGAGCTTCGTGTCGGGGACGGTCGCGATGTCGAAGCCCGCGCCCGCGTCCGTGACCATCGCGCGGACGGTCGTCTCGTCCTCGGTGATCGTCACGTCGGCCGAGGCGACGCCGGAGTGGCGGCGCACGTTCTCGAGGCACTCCGCCAGGGCGAGCACGAAGGAGTCGAGGGCCGCGCCGGTGAGCGCCACCTGGCCGGAGCCGTGCCAGATCACGTCGAGCCCCATCCGGCCGAAGCGGTTGCGGACGGTCTCGAGTGTGTTGGCCGCCGGGGCGGAGGTGACGCTGGTCAGCTGGTAGGAGCCGGACGCGCTCGGGGTGGGGGTCCCGCCGAGCCGGAGCTGGCGCAGGAGCTGCGCGTCCTGCGCCGCCTGCTGCCGGAGCGCGTCGACGGACACTCCGCGTCCCGAGTGCGCGAGGAGCGTGAGGGTGGCCAGCACCGTGTCGTGCAGGAGCCGCGCGCCCTGCCGGCGCTGCGCCTCCGTCTCGCTGGCGAGGCGCTCCACGCGGTGGGCGTTGCCGATGCTGTCGATCCGCCGTACCACCCGCGGGACCGCTGTGCCGATCCAGAGGGCGAAGCCGCAGAGCGTGCCCCAGGGCAGCAGGCTCTGGACGACCACGGTGGGGATCATGGTGCCGCTCGAGACGAGCACCGACGGGATCAGGCTCGGGAGGAGCACCGGCAGCAGCAGGAGCAGGCGGCGCGCGGACGTCGTCACGACCACGGCGATGCTCGCGGTCACGGCGTTCGCGGTGTTGACCAGGACGAACCCGGCGAAGTCGGCGCCCGGAGCGAGCCCCAGCGCGAGGCCCCAGCCCAGCAGCAGGCCGCCGACGGCGACCGCGATCACGCGGCTGCGGCGCCCCGTCCGGGCGAGCTCGATGTGGGCGGCCATCATGCCCAGGAGCAGCGCGACGGCGAACGGCACGGCGGCGGGCTGGAGCGTCCCGGGGATGAGGGCCATGCCGAGCGCCCCCGCCTCCGTGAGCAGGCCGATCCCGCAGGCGGAGTGGCGCAGCAGCCGGTCGCGCTCGCGGGCGCTGCGGATCATCGGCACGCTCTGGCCCCCTCCGGTCGTGGCGCGGGGCTGGCCCCCGTCTCACGATAGCCACTGCCCGGGTCGGTCGGCGCGGTTCGGGGCGTCGAACCGCGCCGGGGTCGGGCGGGTCAGGCCGTCGCGGGATGCGCCAGCAGCCGGGCGAGGTGCGCGCCGACTGCGTCGTCCTCGATGAGGAAGCCGTCGTGGCCGAACGTCGAGGTGATCACCGCGACCTCTCCGCCGTCGAGGGCGCCGGGAGCGTGCGCCGCGATGATCCGCTGGCCCTCGACCGGGAAGAGCCGGTCGCTGTCGATGCCGAGGACGAGGGTCGGGCTGGTGATCCGGGAGAGGGCGGCCGCCTCGCCGCCCCGGCCGCGGCCGACGTCGTGCGAGTTCATCGCCTCGACCAGCGTGATGTAGCTGTTCGCGTCGAAGCGGCGGGTGAACTTGTTGCCGTGGAAGTCGAGGTACGACTCCACGGCGAAGCGGCCGCCGCCGCCGAGCGGGCTGAGCCCCGACTGCCAGCTGCGCTCGAAGCGGTCGTTGAGCTCGGAGGGGCTGCGGTAGTTGAGCAGTGCCATCCGGCGGGCGAGCGCGAGGCCGTGGTACGGGCCCTGGCCGTCGCCGGCGTCGTAGTAGGAGCCGCCCGCGAAGGCCGCGTCGTTGCGGATCGCCTCGAGCTGCACGAAGTTGAGGGCGATCTGGTCGGCCGTGGCCCGCGGGGGAGCTGCGAGGACCGCGAGGCGCGCGACCCGCTCCGCGTGGTCGATACCCCACTCCAGCGCCTGCATCCCGCCCATCGAGCCGCCGATGACGGTGTGCCAGCGCTCGACGCCGAGCAGGTCGCTGAACTGCACCTGCGCCCTCACCTGGTCGCGGATGCTCGTGTACGGGAACCGTGCGCCCCACTCGTGGCCGTCGGGGGCGAGGGACGCGGGCCCCGTGGAGCCCTGGCAGCCGCCGAGCATGTTCGGGGCGACCACGAAGAAGCGGTCGGTGTCGATCACGAGGCCGGGGCCGACGAGTCCCGACCACCAGCCGTCCGTCGCGTGGCCGGGATCGCCGCGGCCGAGCAGGTGGGAGTCGCCGGTCAGCGCGTGCAGGACGAGGACGGCGTTGTCGCGGCGCTCGTTCAGCGCGCCCCAGCTCTCGTAGGCGATGCGGGCGTGGGGGAGGCGGCCGCCCGCCTCGAAGTCGAACGGGCCGAGGTCGACGAAGCGGCGTCCGCCAGGGTGGTCGCCGTCGCGCCAGGCTCCGGTGGCGGGCGGCTTGCCGATGACCGAGAGGAGCTGGCGCTCGGTGACGAACGCCGACGGGACCGTGTCCTCGAGTGTCTGCTGCCAGTCCATAGCGCTGTCCATCGTGTCAGAGCGCCGCGGGGCGGAGCCGTTTGTTACGCCCTGCTCCCGCGCTCCTCCGCCCGCGCGCAGAGCGCCCCGACGCGATCCCCGCGGACGGGGACCCCGTCAGGGCGCCGAGGGGCCTCAGGCGTTCGCGCGGGAGGCCTCGACGACGGCGCGCGCGGCGCGGAGGGCCTGGTCGAGGTCGGCGCGGAGGTCGTCGACGTTCTCGAGTCCCACCGACAGGCGCACCAGGCCCGGAGTGACGCCGGCGGTCAGCTGCTGCTCGGGCGAGAGCTGCGAGTGCGTGGTCGACGCGGGGTGGATGACGAGCGAGCGGACGTCGCCGATGTTGGCCAGGTGCGAGAACAGCTCCAGCGAGTCGACGAAGGCCCGGCCGGCGTCCACTCCGCCCTTGAGCTCGAACGAGAGCACCGCGCCCACGCCCTTCGGCGCGTAGCGGTTGGCCGCGGCGTACCAGGGCGAGGTGGGCAGGCCCGAGTAGTTCACCGAGGCGATGTCGGAGTGGTTCTCGAGGTACTCCGCGATCTCCTGCGCGTTCTGCACGTGGCGCTCGATCCGGAGCGAGAGGGTCTCGATGCCCTGGATGAGCTGCCAGGCGCTCGCCGGGGCGATCGAGGCGCCGAGGTCGCGCAGCAGCTGCACGCGGGCCTTGATGATGTAGGCGAGGGAGTCGCCGACCGCGTCGGTGTAGACGGCGCCGTGGTACGACTCGTCCGGCGTGGTGAGGCCGGGGAAGCGCTCGGCGTTCGCGGTCCACGAGAAGCGGCCGCCGTCGACGATCGCTCCGCCGATGACCGTGCCGTGGCCGCCGAGGAACTTGGTCGCCGAGTGCACGATGATGTCCGCGCCGTGCTCGAAGGGGCGGATCAGGTAGGGCGTCGCGATGGTGTTGTCGACGATCAGGGGCACGCCCGCGTCGTGCGCGACATCGGCCACGGTGCGGATGTCGAGGATGTTGATCTTGGGGTTGCCGACGGTCTCGGCGAAGAACAGCTTCGTGTTCGGGCGGACGGCGCGGCGCCACTCCTCGCGGTCGTCCTGGTTCTCGACGAAGGTCGTCTCGATGCCGAGCTTGGCGAGGGTGTACTTGAAGAGGTTGTAGGTGCCGCCGTAGATCGAGGACGACGAGACGATGTGGTCGCCGGCCTGGGCGATGTTCAGCACGGCCGCGGTCTCGGCGGCCTGGCCCGAGGCGAGCAGCAGGGCGCCGGAGCCGCCCTCGAGGGCGGTGAGCCGCTCCTCCACGACCGCCTGGGTCGGGTTCTGGATGCGGGTGTAGATGTTCCCGAACTCGGCCAGCGCGAACAGGTTCTGGGCGTGCTCCGCGTTGTCGAAGACGTAGGAGGTGGTCTGGTAGATCGGCGTCGCGCGGGCCTTGGTCACCGGGTCCGGCGCGGCGCCCGAGTGGATCTGCTTGGTCTCGAACTGCCACTTCTCGGAGTCGGTCATGGTGCTTCCCATCGGATCGTCGGGGTCGGGGACGGGGCCGTTCTCCGTCGCGACGAGCGTACGCGGGGGCCCGCCGGGCGGCCAGGACCGCCGACACACGGGGTAACGGCCGTCAGCGCTGCTCGGGCTGCCGGTCGCGCTTGGCGCCCGTGGGGTCGGCGCGGTCCGGGCGCGGAGGCCTCTCGTCGGCCACCGGGGCGAAGAGCCAGGCCGCGCGGGGCTCGACCAGCCGGTGGAAGACGGTGCGGGTCCAGCCCAGCGAGAGCGCGACCGAGACCGCGATGCAGAACACGATCATCAGCACGAGGGCGAGCGTGCTCTCCGTCTGCGAGAGGATCCCGGACTCCCGCAGCGGATAGAGGACGAAGCTGTGGAGGAGGTAGACGTACATCGTCGACTGCCCCCAGGCGGTGAGCGGGGTGCGGCGGCGGGGCACCAGCGCGAAGAGCGCGAGCGAGAGCACGACCGCTCCGGCCATCAGGGCCAGCCGCACCAGTCCGGCCCACCACTGGGTCTCGCCGAGGGCGTCGTAGGGGCGGTCGTAGAAGAACCAATAGCGCAGGTCCGCTGCGCGGAACGCCTCGATGTTGACGGTCATGACGACCGCCGTGACCGCGAAGAGCACGACCGCGAGGATCCGGGCGAGGAGCACCCGCGACGGCGGCTGATCGAGCCAGCGGTCGACGGCGGAGCGGCCGCCGGGGGCGAAGCCGCGCAGGCGCCAGCCGAACACGAAGAACGGCAGGATCCCGATCGCGCGCGCGAGCGAGAAGGTCGAGTCGATGTTGTCGTAGTAGCTGACCCCGACCGCGAGCACCACGCTGATCAGCAGCGGCCAGCGCAGCAGCGCCAGGTAGGGGAGGACGAGGCGGAAGATGCCCAGCGCGAGCAGGAACCACAGCGTCCAGCTCGGCTTCGTCGGGTTGAACTCCTGCTTGCCCTCGACCAGGAACTGCACCAG
Organism: Rathayibacter sp. AY1F4; assembly: GCF_002931775.1. Taxonomy (NCBI): domain Bacteria; kingdom Bacillati; phylum Actinomycetota; class Actinomycetes; order Micrococcales; family Microbacteriaceae; genus Rathayibacter; species Rathayibacter sp. AY1F4. Next base: position 11,456 of record NZ_PSVE01000024.1, on the reverse strand, counting down.
GGTCCAGATCGTCTCCATGATCAGGTAGGGCAGGAGGATGTCGGTCAGCACCCGCCGCATCGCGCGCCCGCTCGGTGCGCCGCTCTTGGAGAAGTAGCCCGAGATGATCGCGAACGCCGGCATGTGGAAGGCGTAGATCGTCAGGTAGACGATGAGCGAGGTGTCGGAGTTGGCCGTCAGCCGCTGGACGCCGTGCCCGATCACGACGAGGGTCACGCAGACGAAGCGCGCGTTGTCCCAGAGGGGAACGCGGCGCTTCGGGGTGACGGCTGTCCCGGCGGTCGCGGGAACCGGGTCGGCGGGCGGCACGCGGCCAGACTAGCGTTGGGCTGCGACGACGGAGTCGAGGGTGTCCGAGGCTTGACGGAAGGAAACGGGCGTGGATCGACGCGTTGTCGTGACAGGAGCGAGTTCAGGGATCGGGGCGGCCACGGTCCGCCTGTTCCGCGACCACGGCTGGGAGGTCGTCGCCGTCGCGCGCCGGCGCGACCGGCTGGAGGCGCTCGCCGCCGAGACCGGCGCCGGGTACTTCGCCGCCGACCTCACCGACGCCGCCCAGGTCGACGCTCTGCGCGACCACCTCTCCTCCTCCGGGCCCGTGCACGCCCTCGTGAACAACGCGGGCGGCGCGCTCGGACTCGACTCGGTCGAGAGGTCCGACCCCGAGGACTGGCGCCGCATGTTCGAGATCAACGTGCTCTCGGTGAAGCTCGTGACCAGCGCGCTGCTCCCGCTGCTGCGGGCTGGGATCCGGGGGAGCGGCACCTCCGCGGACATCGTGACGGTCACCTCGATCGCCGGCCACGTCGCCTACGAGGGCGGAGGCGGGTACAACGCCGCCAAGCACGCCGCGCACGCGCTGGTCGCCGTGCTGCGGCTCGAGCTGGCCGGCGAGCCGATCCGCGTGATCGAGATCGCGCCGGGGATGGTGCACACGGACGAGTTCTCGCTGGTCCGCTTCGGCGGCGACCGGGAGCGCGCCGACGCGGTCTACGCCGAGGTCCCCGACCCGCTGGTCGCGGAGGACGTCGCCGCTGCGATCGTCTCCTCGGTGGAGCTCCCCGCCCACGTCAACCTCGACCTCGTGACCATCAAGCCGGTCGCGCAGGCGGCCCCGCACAAGGTCGCGAAGGGACCCCTGGCCCCGCGCGCCTGACCGATGTGACGCGGAGGCCCGCGACGGCCTAGCCTGTCCCTCATGGTTTCCGACGCCGACGACTCCGCCGCCCTCCTCGCCGCCACGGAGAAGGAGGTGCTCGGCTGGCTCGAGTTCGGCGACGCCGCTCGGCACCTGGCCGACGACGTGGTCGCGTCGGGCTACCGGCCGGAGCTGGTCGTCGCCATCGCGCGCGGCGGTCTGCTCCTCGCGGGCGCCGTGGCCTACGCGCTCGGCATCAAGAGCTGCGGCGCGCTGAACGTCGAGTTCTACACCGGCGTCGAGGCGCGACTGGCGGAGCCCGTGGTGCTGCCGCCGCTGCTCGACGAGGCGTCCGTGCGCGGCAAGCGCATCCTCCTGGTCGACGACGTCTCCGACTCCGGCCACACCCTCGCCCTCTCGGTGAAGCTCATCCGCGCGATGGGTGCCGAGGTGCGCACCGTGACCCTCTACACGAAGCCGCGCACGGTGCTCGAGCCCGATTTCTTCTGGCGCCGCACCCCGCGCTGGATCGTCTTCCCCTGGTCAGCTCTGCCCCCGGTGGACGGAGCCCTCGCCGAGGACGACGAGTGAGCGTCCACCTCATCGGCGGCGGAGGCGGCGTCGAGCACGACCAGCAGCTGTACGGGGCGTTCCTCGCGGAGGCGCGCGCCCACGCGGTCGACGCCGGCCGGATCGAGGGCCCGCGCATCGCGATCGTCGTCGTCCACGACGGGCTCGGCCCCGAGGCCTACGCCGGCTACGCGGCACTGCTCGCGACGGTCGGCCCGCTCGACGCGTTCGCCGTGATGAAGCCGGAGGGCGGCCGGATCGATCCCGCGGTCTTCGACGACGTCGACGGGATCTTCGTCGGCGGAGGGCTGACCCCGGCCTACCGCGACGCGCTCGAGGCCTGCTTCCCGCGGCTGCGCGATCTCGTCTCCTCCGGAGTGCCGTACGCCGGCTACTCGGCGGGAGCCGCCGTCGCGGCCGACCGCGCCCTCGTCGGCGGCCACCGGATCGGCGGCGTCGCCGTCGTCCCGGAGGGCGCGGCGGAGGAGCTCGACGAGGTCACGGTGCTCGAGGGCATCGGTCTCATCGACGTGACGGTCGACGTGCACGCGGCGCAGTGGGGGACCCTCGGCCGCCTGGTCGCGGCCGTCGAGGCGGGCCTGGTCGACGGCGGCGTCGCGCTCGACGAGTCCACCGTGCTGATCGTCGGCACCGGCGCGCTCCGCGTCGGCGGCGCCGGCTCGGTGTGGCGCGTGAGCGGCAGCGACGCCGGAGTCGTCGTCGCGACGCTCGCGGCGGGCTGACCCGGTGGACCTCGCTGAGCTCGCGGCCTCGGGACTGATCGACAGGGGCTGGGCGGAGGCGCTCGCCCCCGTCGCCGGGGACATCGCCGCGATGGGCGACTTCCTCCGCGGCGAGGTCGCGGCCGGCCGGCCCTACCTCCCCGCGGGCCGCGACGTGCTCCGCGCCTTCGCCGCACCGCTCGCGGACGTGCGCGTCCTCATCGTCGGACAGGACCCGTACCCGACGCCCGGGCACCCGATCGGGCTGTCCTTCGCGGTCGAGCGCCACGTGCGCCCGCTGCCGAGGAGCCTGCAGAACATCCACCGCGAGCTCCGGGACGATCTCGGCGTCGAGCCGCCCGAGCACGGCGACCTCAGCGGCTGGACCTCGAGGGGCGTGATGCTGCTCAACCGGGTCCTCACCGTCGCCCCCGGCGCTCCCGCCTCGCACCGCGGGAAGGGCTGGGAGGCGGTCACCGAGCACGCGATCCGCACGCTGGCCGCCCGGGACGCGCCTCTCGTCGCGATCCTCTGGGGCCGCGACGCCGCGTCGCTCCGCCCGATGCTGGGGGAGGCCGGAGTGATCGAGAGCGCGCACCCCAGCCCGCTGTCGGCCTCGCGCGGCTTCTTCGGCTCCCGGCCGTTCAGCCGCGCCAACGCCCTCCTGGAGGAGCGCGGCGCGGAGCCGGTCGACTGGAGCGCTCTCGCGTGACCGGGCGCTCGCCCGCGGGGCGGCTACGCTGGCCCGGATCGATGGGCGGAGCAGAAGGAGAGCCGGATGCTTGAGGAAGAGTACGAGAGCCGGCGCGTCCTGCCGCCGCACCTGCGGAAGGCGCCGCCTCCCGAGCCCGGCTTCTCGTTCGAGATCCGCGACGCCCGCGACGCCGACCTCCCGGACATCCGCGAGATCTACAACCACTACGTGCGCAACACGGTGGTGACCTTCGACGAGGACGACTCGACGCTGAAGGAGTGGCGGACGAAGTTCTCCCGCAACCAGAAGCTCGGGCTGCCCTTCATCGTGGCCGTCTCGCCGTCGGGCCAGATCCTCGGCTACGCGATGGTGTCGCCGTGGTCCTCCAAGCGGGCGTACCGCTTCACCGTGGAGAACTCGATCTACCTGCGGGCGGCCTCCACCGGCAAGGGCCTCGGCCGGGCGCTGATGGCCGATCTCCTCGAGCGCGCGAAGGCCGTGGGGATCCGTCAGATCATGGCCGTCATCGCCGACAAGGGCGCGGAGGCGTCGCTGGCGATGCACGCGCAGTTCGGATTCGTCGAGGTCGGCCGGATGGGCCGCGTCGGCTTCAAGTTCGAGCGCTGGCTCAGCACCGTCCTGTTGCAGAAGACCCTCAAGTAGGGCCGACCCGCCCCTGCGAATGCGCCTCATCGACAGGTGCCGGGGAGCGCGCCGTCCCTACACTGGACGGCATGGAATGGCTCGTCCCGCTCATCGTCGTCGTCGCGCTCGTCGTCATCCTCGGGGTCTACCTCTGGGCGACGTACAACTCGCTGGTCACCCTCAACGTCCGCGTGGACGAGGCGTGGAGCGACATCACCGTCCAGCTGAAGCGCCGTGCGGATCTGATCCCCAACGTGATCGACTCCGTGAAGGGCTACGCCTCGCACGAGCGCCAGGTCTTCGAGTCGGTGACGCAGGCTCGCGCCGAGACGCTGCAGGCCCAGGGTCCGGCGGAGGCGTCGGTCGCCGAGGACCACATGCAGAGCGCGCTGAAGTCGATCTTCGCGGTCGCGGAGGCGTACCCCCAGCTGCAGGCGAGCCAGAACTTCCTCCAGCTGCAGGGCGAGCTGGTCGACACCGAGGACAAGATCCAGTCGGCCCGGCGCTTCTACAACGGCGGCGTGCGCGAGATGAACACCAAGGTGAAGGTCTTCCCGAACACGCTCTTCTCGCGTCGGCTCGGCTTCTCGGAGCGCGAGTTCTTCGAGGTCGGCGATCTCGCCGCGATCTCGGAGCCCCCGCGCGTCCAGTTCTAGGCAGCCGCCGTGTACAGCGCGATCGCCCGCAACAAGCGCAACACGGTCCTGATCCTCGTCCTGTTCCTGGTGATCATCGGCGGCCTGGGCGCCCTGGCGGCAGCGGTCTACCGCAGCACGACGATCGTCGTGGTGGTCCTCGTGATCGCCGCCGGGTACGCGTTCTTCCAATACTTCTTCGCCGCTCGCCAGGCGGTCGCGCTCAGCGGCGGCATGGCGGTGGAGAAGGCGGACGAGCCGAGGCTGTACCGCATCGTCGAGAACCTCTCGATCGCGACGGGCACGCCGATGCCGAAGGTGTACCTGATCGACGACCCGGCGCCGAACGCGTTCGCGACCGGCCGCGACCCCGAGCACGCCGTCGTCGCCGCGACGACCGGCCTGCTCGCGATCATGGACGACGCCGAGCTGGAGGGCGTGATGGCCCACGAGCTGGGCCACGTCCGCAACTACGACATCCGCGTCTCGATGATCGTCTTCGGTCTCGTCGTCGCGGTGGGCTTCCTCTCGGACGCCTTCCTCCGCCTGGCCTTCTTCGGGCGGGGCGGCAACGGCAACGGCGGGGGCAACCCCGCGCTCCTGGTCGTCGGGCTGGTGTCGATGGTCCTCGCGCCTATCGTGGCCTCGGTCGTCCAGCTCTCGATCTCCCGTCAGCGCGAGTACCTCGCCGATGCGACCGGTGCTCTGACGACCCGCCACCCCGACGCCCTCGCGCGCGCCCTGCTGAAGCTCGAGTCCGCGGGCCGGCCGATGCGGCGGCAGAACAGCTCGATGGCGCACCTCTGGATCGCCGACCCGTCGAAGCCGGGAGTGGTCGCGCGCCTCTTCGCGACCCACCCGCCGATCGCGGACCGCGTCGCCCGCCTCTCCGAGATGGGCTCGCGCTTCTAGCAGGCCGATCCGGCCGACGCCCCGTCGACGATCGCCGCCCCGCACCGCCTCCCGCTTCGGCCAGAGATGCGCCCGTCACCGTGCCGGACGGGACCTCACCCGGTCGGAGCCGCGAGCGGACCGCCGTCGACGGTCGTCAGGTACTCGGCGAAGACCGGCGCCGGGTCGATGCCCCTCGCGGCCGCGTCGACCAGCGCCCGCCGGACCAGGGCGAGGACGACGGTGGCCAGGACGGCCGCCCGGTGCGGGGACGTGCGGCCGAGCCCCATCCGCTCCGCGAGGAACGGCGTCAGCGCCTCCTCGCCGTCGTGCAGCGACTGCGCCCAGACGGCGCGCATCGCCGAGGTCTCGGTCAGCAGGGGGATCAGCCGGAGGGTGCGGTCGAGCTGGGGACCGGAGGCCGCCGCGGCGAAGGCGTGACCGAGCGCCGCGTTCAGCGGCTCGGCGGCCGGGCGCTCGAGCAAGGCGCGTCCCATCGCGGCGATCGCGGCGGCGAGCACCGGGCGCACGCAGTCCTCCTTCCCGCCGAGGTACCGGTGGAAGGTCCGGAGGGAGACGCCGGCCGCGTGGGCGAGCTCGCCCGTGCCGACCCCGACGACGCTCCCGCGCTCGAGCAGACGGGCGACGCAGCGCTCCGAGAGCGCCAGCGCCAGGACGCCGCCGGGCCCGCTCACGCGATCCTCCGCAGTGCTGCGGCGAGGGCGGCCGCGAGGTCGCCGCGACCGACGACCTCGACGGCGTCGAGGCGCTGCCAGGCCGCCGCCTCGACCAGCAGCGCGGCGAGCCGCTCCGGCGTGTCGGCCGGGGCCCCCGGCTCGAGCCAGGCGGCCTGCACGAGGAGGACCCGGCGCTTGCGCTCGCTCTTGAGGTCGACCCGTGCAGCGATCACGTCGTCGAGGAGCACGGGGAGGACGTAGTAGCCGTGGACCCGCTGCTCGGCCGGGGTGTAGATCTCGATCCGGTAGTGGAAGCCGAAGAACAGCTCGGCCCTCGGCCGGTGCCAGACCACGGGGTCGAACGGCGAGAGGAGCGCGTCCGCCCGGAGCGTGCGGGGGCGTCGGGCGTCGACGTGCCGCCAGAGCGGCACGGGTCGCCCGCCCCGCTCCCAGCCGCGCACCTCGACGCGCTCGAGCTCGCCCGCCTCGACCAGCTCGTCGATCGCGACGCGCGTGGGGGACTGGAGCAGCCGGTGGTAATCGGCCAGGTCGCCGAGGGTGCCGATCCCGTGAGCCCGGGCCGCCCGGCGCGCGAGCTCGCGGACGGCGTCGGGGAGGGGCACGTCGGCATCGAGCACCGCGCTCGGGAGGAGCCGCTCGGCGAGACCGTAGGAGCGCTCGAAGCGCGTGCGCCCCGCCGTCACCACCTCGCCCCAGCGGAACAGGACCTCGAGGCCGCGCTTGATGTCGGACCAGCCCCACCAGGGGCCCGTGCGGACGTTGGCCTCGTGCTCGATCTCGGAGGCGCGGAGGGGACCGTCGGCGAGCGCGGCGCGGAGCCAGTCGAGGGTGGCGTGGTTCTCGTGGGCCCAGCCCTCGTGCTCGGGCAGGCGGACCCGGCGGTAGTGCTCCATCCGCCAGCGGTAGAGCGGGAGGTCCTCGCGGCGGACGAGGGCGGCCTCGTGGGCCCAGTACTCGACGTAGGGGCCGTCGGGGGAGAAGGCCGCTGCGTCGAGGAGGGAGCGCTCGTAGGGGCCGAGCCGCGCGAGCAGCGGCAGGTAGTGGCTCCGCTCGAAGACGTTCACCGAGTCGAGCTGGAGCGGGCGGATCCGGTCCACGGCGGCGCGCACCCGGCGCGCGTCGACCCGGGAGGGACGGGGGACGCCGAACCCCTGCGCCGCCAGGGCGATGCGGCGCGCCAGCGCGGGGGAGAGCTGCTCGGTCATGGTCCGCCCACGCTAGCGAACGCCCCCGACATCGCCGTCCCCGATTCGGCCCCCGGCGTTCGCCCGGCATTCACCGCCGCGCTCCCTCGCCGTCTCGCGGCGCTCCTACCGTGCCCGAGGCCGTCCCACCGGGGCGGCCCACCCGACTCCTGGAGGACCCTTGACCATTCAGCGCCTGTCGCGCACCGCCGCGGTCGCCGCCGCCGGCACCGCCCTCGTCTTCACGCTCTCGGCCTGCTCCGGCGGCGCCACCGCCTCGTCCGACGGCGGCGGCGCGGACGCGGCGTCCGCCACGTCCGCCGCGGACCTCGGCGGGCTGGACGCCCTGGTCGAGGCCGCGAAGGCCGAGGGCGAGCTCAACGTCATCGCCCTGCCCGACACCTGGGCGAACTACGGCGAGCTGATCAGCGGCTTCGAGGACGAGTACGGCATCACCGTGAACTCCGCCGACCCCGACGTCTCCTCCGCGGAGGAGATCAGCGCGGCGAAGAACCTCGCCGGGCAGGACACCGCTCCCGACGTGTTCGACCTGGGACCGGCCGTCGCTCTGGCGAACACGGACATGTTCGCGTCGTACAAGGTCGAGTCCTGGGGCGACATCCCCGAGGGGAACAAGGAGGAGTCGGGCCTCTGGGTCAACGACTACACCGGCCTGATGTCGATCGGGTTCGACGCGGACGCGGTGCCTGCGCCCACGTCGCTCGAGGACCTCCTCGGCGCCGACTACCGCGGCTCGGTCGCGATCAACGGCGACCCGACCCAGGCGGGAGCCGCCGCGGCCGCGGTGCAGCTCGCGGCTCTCCAGTCCGGCGGCTCCGCCGACGACGTCCAGGCGGGGATCGACTTCTTCGAGAGGCTGAACGACGCCGGCAACTTCCTGCCGCTGGACCCGACCGACGCCACCGTCGCCTCGGGCGAGACCCCGGTCGTCTTCGACTGGAGCTACAACAACCTCGCCGCCGGGAAGGCGAACGAGGGCACCCGCGAGTGGACGACGACCGTCCTCCCGGGCTCCGCCGTCGGCAGCTACTACAACCAGGCGGTCAACGCCGACGCTCCGCACCCCGCGGCCGCGCGGCTCTGGCAGGAGTACCTCTACTCCGACGCCGCGCAGAACCTCTACCTCGCCGCCGGCGCCTACCCGGTGCGCCTGGCCGCGATGACCGAGGCCGGCACGGTCGACCAGGACGCGCTCGACGCCGTCGGCGCCGCTCCCTCCGACCTCGTCCAGTTCACGGAGGAGCAGACCGAGGCGGCCTCGTCGCTCCTCGCCGAGAAGTGGGCCGCGGCGATCCAGTGACCACCGCTCCCGCCGAGGCCGTCTCCGGGGCGTCCGCGCCCCGGGGACGGCGCGGCACCCCGGCCGTGCTGGGCGTCGCCCCCTTCGCGCTCTACGTCCTGCTGTTCCTGGCCGTCCCCACGGTCCTCGCCGTGGCGACCGGATTCACGGACGGAGACGGCCGCTTCACCACGGCTAACGTGCTCGCGCTCGGGGATCCCGTCGTGCTGTCCGCCTTCGGCGCGTCGCTCGGGCTCTCGGCCGTCACCGCCGTCGTCGGCGCGATGCTGGGCGCGGTCGTGTGCCTGGCCCTGCTCGGCTCCGATCCGCGCGGGGCGCTCCGGACCGTCGTCGATGCAGCGGCGAGCGTCCTCGCGCAGTTCGGCGGCGTGATGCTCGCGTTCGCGTTCATCGCGACGATCGGCGTGCAGGGGCTGGTGACCACCCTCCTCGCGGGAGCGGGCGTCGACCTCTACGCCGACGGCGTGTGGCTCTACCAGCTGCCCGGGCTCGTCCTCCCCTACCTCTACTTCCAGGTGCCCCTGATGGTGCTCATGTTCCTGCCCGCGCTCGAGGGCCTGCGCCCGGAGTGGGCCGAGGCGAACGCGGTGCTCGGCGGGGGCCGGCTCGGCTACTGGCTGCACGTGGCCCTCCCGGTGCTGGCGCCGTCGTTCCTCGGCTGCGTGCTGCTGCTGTTCGCGAACGCGTTCTCCTCCTTCGCCACCGCGGCGGCGCTGATCAGCCAGGGCGCGCAGATCGTCCCCCTGCAGATCCGCGCCGCGCTGGTCAGCGAGACGGTGCTGGGCCGTGAGAACCTCGCGGGCGCCCTCGCGCTCGGGATGCTCGCGGTGATGGTGGTCCTGATGTCCGGGTACGCGCTGCTGCAGCGCCGGGCCCGGCGGTGGCAGCGATGAGGCCCGCGCGGCTCCTGTCCGGGGCGGTGCTCGTGATCACCGGGCTGGTGTTCGCCGTCCCGATCGTCGCGATGGCGGAGTTCACGCTCCGCGGCGCCGGCGGCCACGACCTCTCGCACTGGACGGCGATCCTCGACCCGGAGAACGAGCGCGCCTACCGCTCGCTGTTCCAGGGGATCGGCAACTCGCTGGTCCTCGCCGTCGTCACCGCCCTCATCGTCCTGGTCCTTCTGGTGCCGACGATGCTGCTCGTCGAGATCCGGCTCCCGCGCCTGCGCCGGGCTCTGGAGCTGGTCTGCCTGCTCCCGCTGACCGTGCCCGCCATCGTCCTCGTCGTCGGCCTCGCGCCGGTCTACTCCGTGGTCACCGAGCTCGCCGGCTCCGCGCCGTGGACGCTCGCTCTCGCCTACGGGGTGCTGGTCCTGCCCTACGCCTACCGCGCCGTGGCGGCGGACCTCGCCGGTCTCGACGCCGTGACGCTCTCGGAAGCGGCCCGCTCGCTCGGCGCGGGCCCGCTCGCGGTGCTCGGGAGGGTCCTCCTGCCGAACCTGCGCCGGGGCCTGGTCGCGGCCGCGCTGATCACCGTCGCAGTCGTTCTCGGCGAGTACACGATCGCCTCGCTCCTCAGCCGCACCACCCTCCAGACCGGCCTGGTGCAGGTGTCGAAGTCCGACGCCTACGTCGCCGTGATCTTCTCGCTGCTCTCGCTCCTCTTCGCCTTCGCCCTCCTGCTCGGGATCGGCCGCCTCGCGCGGATCGGCCTGCCGACGGGCCGGGCGCGCTCCTCGAAAGGCTCCTCGTGACCGCTCTTACCCTCCCCGGCGCCCGCGTGCGCTTCGTCGACGTGGAGCGGCACTACGGCTCCGCGCGAGCGCTCGACGGCGTCTCGTTCGACGTGGCACCGGGCGAGTTCATCGCGCTGCTGGGCCCCTCCGGCTGCGGCAAGACCACAGCCCTGCGCGCCCTCAGCGGTCTCGAGCGGATCGACGCGGGGCGGATCCTCGTCGACGAGGAGGACGTCGCCCACGTCCCCGTCGCGAAGCGCGACATGGGCATGGTCTTCCAGTCGTACTCGCTCTTCCCGCACCTGCGGGCGCGCGAGAACGTCGAGTTCGGGCTGCGCACCCGGGGAGTCGGGGCGCGCCAGCGCCGGGCGGCCGCGGGGGAGGCGCTGGAGGTCGTGGGCCTCGGCGCCCTCGGCGACCGCTACGCGCACGAGCTCTCCGGCGGCCAGCAGCAGCGGGTGGCGCTCGCGCGCGCCCTCGTCACGCGGCCGCGGGTGCTGCTGCTGGACGAGCCGCTGTCTGCCCTCGACGCGAAGGTCCGCGTCCAGCTGCGCGACGAGATCAAGCGCCTGCAGTCCGAGATCGGCATCACCACGTTCTTCGTCACGCACGACCAGGAGGAGGCGCTCGCCGTCGCCGACCGCGTCGCCGTGATGAACGCCGGGCGGATCGAGCAGCTGGGCGCGCCGGAGGACCTCTACGCGCGCCCGGCGACCGCCTTCACGGCCCGCTTCGTCGGCCTCTCGACGGTGGTCGCGGGGACGGTCTCGTCGGGATCGGTCCTCGCGCTCGGCGTGCGCCTGCCGCTCGTCGACGCGGCGGCGGCCGACGGGCCCGTGTCGGTGTTCCTCCGCCCCGAGGACCTCGCCGTCGTGGCCGACGGCGCTCCCGACTCCCTGCCCGGAGTCGTCCTCGCCTCGAGCTTCCTGGGGCCGGTGCGGCGCTCGACAGTCCGGCTGTCGACGGGCGAGGAGGTCACCGTCCAGCACGCGTCGGGGCACCGCCTCGAGCCGGGGGAGCGGGTCGGCGTGCTGCCCGCGCGGCGCCCGGTCGCGGTCGGTCCGGCACCGGAGCAGGCGGCGGTCGGCGCCGCCGCATGAGCACTCCCCGGGGATACCGCGCGGGGTATGCGCCGGGGCCTAGTCTGGGCAGATGAGACTCGGCAGGTCCCGCCGCACCTCCGGCCCGCGCGCCGTCCAGCCCGCCGATCACCACGACGATCCCCAGCTCCGCCAGGACGACGGCCGCCCACTTGGGCCAGCGGTGGCGCTGGAGGAAGC
>NZ_PSVE01000023.1:0-61745 GCF_002931775.1 Rathayibacter sp. AY1F4 | reverse complement strand
CGGTGACGGTGTTGCCGAGCACGCTCGAGACGGTGTTCGTGAGCAGGATGGGTGACGTCGCGGCAGGCGGCGGGATGCGCGGAGGGGCGCGCGGCGGGAGGATCTCGAGCAGCGATCCGGACAGCCAGAGGGAGATCAACGCGGCGGCTCCGAAGGTCGACGACCTGCTCCGGCGCATCGCGGGACTCTTCCGCGACCACCGCCCCAAGCTCACGCTCACCGTGATCCTCGTGCTCGTCGGCGCCGCCCTCACGGTGGTGCCCCCGCTCCTCACCCAGCTGGCCTTCGACCGCGGGCTCTTCCCGCCCGGCGGACGCCCGAACCTCCCGGTGCTGCTCGAGCTGGTCGGCGTCATGGTGCTGGTCTGGGCGTTCTCGGCGATCCTCGGCGTCTGGCAGACCTACCTCACCGCGACCGTCGGCAACACGGTCATGGGGGAGCTGCGCATCCGCCTCTTCCGCCACCTGCAGGCGATGGAGCTCGGCTTCTTCACCCGCACCCGCACCGGCGTCATCCAGTCGCGCCTCGCCAACGACGTGGGCGGCGTGGCCAACGTGCTCACGAACACCGTCTCGAGCGTGCTCGGCAACACCGTCACCGTGATCGCGGCCGTCGTCGCGATGCTCCTGCTCTCGTGGCAGATGACGATCGTCGCCCTCGTCCTCACTCCGGTGCTCGTCGTGGCCCAGCGCCGCGTCGGCCAGGTGAGGGCGCGCATCGCGACGAAGACGCAGGAGTCGCTGTCCGAGATGACCGCGATCACGCAGGAGACCCTGAGCGTCTCGGGCATCCTCCTGGCCAAGAGCTTCGGCCGCCAGGAGTCGGAGGTGACGCGCTACGCCGACGAGAACGGCCGCCAGATCGAGCTCCAGGTGCGGCAGCAGATGTCCGGCCAGTGGTTCTTCGCGATGGTGCAGATCTTCCTCTCGGTCATCCCCGTGATCGTCTACCTCGTGGCCGCCTGGCTGATCCTCGGCGGCACCACCGTCACCGCCGGGACCGTCGTGGCCTTCACCACCGTGCAGGCGCGCCTGATGTGGCCGCTCCTGGGCCTGATGCGCGTCGCGCTCGACCTGCAGACGGCCGGAGCGCTGTTCGCCCGCATCTTCGAGTACCTGGACCTGCGCCCGGCGATCACGGACAGGGCAGATGCACGCGAGGTCTCGGGCGAGCTCGGCCGGGTCGAGCTCGACGACGTCGTGTTCCGCTACCCCGACCAGACGGAGGACGCGCGCCCGACGCTCGACCACGTCTCGGTCGCGATAGAGCCGGGGCAGTTCGTCGCCTTCGTCGGGCCCTCCGGCGCGGGCAAGACCACCATCTCGTACCTCGTCCCGCGCCTCTACGACGTGGCCGGGGGAGCGGTGCGCTTCGCCGGTACCGACGTGCGCGAGCTGCGGCAGGAGTCGCTCGTCTCGCACATCGGCATCGTCAGCCAGGAGACCTACCTCTTCCACGCGACGATCGGCGACAACCTCCGCTACGCCCGCCCCGACGCGACGCAGGAGGATCTGGAGGCGGCCGCCCGCGCCGCGAACATCCACGCGACGATCACGTCGTTCCCCGACGGCTACGACACCCTGGTCGGCGAGCGCGGCTACCGGCTCTCCGGAGGCGAGAAGCAGCGGCTCGCGATCGCGCGCGTCCTGCTGAAGGACCCGGCGGTCCTCATCCTCGACGAGGCGACCAGCGCCCTCGACACCGTCTCGGAGCGGATCGTCCAGACCGCGCTCGACGACGCCGCCCGCGGCCGCACCACCATCGCGATCGCCCACCGGCTCTCGACCATCGTGTCGGCCGACGTCATCCACGTCGTCGAGGGCGGCCGGATCGTCGAATCGGGCACCCACCGCGAGCTGCTCGGCCTCGGCGGCCTCTACGCCTCGCTCTACGCACAGCAGACGGAGTCGGCCCTCCAGGGCTGAGCCGCGGATCGGCGGCCGGACTTCGCGGGGCTACTCGCAGCCGACGCCGTCTGAGTCGCCGGGCCCGGTGCACGACGTGGGCGGAGAGCACGTGCCACTCCCCGGTGGGGGAGGCGCACGACTCTCAGCCGATGTCGCGCGTGCCGGAGGCGGTCACTCCGCCGGCCGGTCCTCGAGCATCTGCTCCATCAGCGAGATCTCGGCCTCCTGGGCCTTCACGACGGAGGAGGCGAAGTCGGTGGCGACCGTCACGCGGCTCCGGGCGAGCAGCGCCTCGGCCATGTCGATCGCGCCGCGGTGGTGGGCGATCATTAGCTCGAGGAACATCCGGTCGAAGTCGCGGCCCGACGCGCTGCTGAGGGCGGTGATCTGGTCCGGTGTCGCGAGACCGGGCATGCTCGCGGGCACGACGCCGTCCTCGGTCCCCATCCCCATCGACGAATGCTCGTCGGCGGCTCCGGCCAGGGTCGGCCGGCCCATCCAGGTCATCGACGGTTCCGGAGCAGCCTGCGGCAGGCCCCACGAGTTCAGCCAGCCGAAGAGCTGACCGGCCTGCTGCTGCTGGGTGAGCAGGATGTCCTTCGAGACGGTGAGGACCTCGTCGTCGGCGCTGCGCTCGCGGGCGATCATCGCCAGCTCGGCGCCTTGCAGGTGGTGAACCTGCATGTCGCGCGCGAAGCCCGCCTCGGCGCTGGCGCTCGAGGGCGTCGCCGCGGAGGCGAACGGGGCGAGCGCGCCGAAGAGGTAGCCGCCGGCCGCCCCGAGGAGGAGCGCGACCACGGCGACCGCGGCGACGAGGATCCGGCCCCTACTGCTTGCCGGGCGCATCGATCCCTCCGGTGCAGGGGGCGCCGGGCTCCGGAGCGCTCGAGGACTGCCAGAAGCGCTCGACGAAGGCGTCGATGCGGGGGTCCTCGGGCGAGTCGATCGCGACCTGGGCGTCCCAGGCGCTCAGCACGATGGGCGACTCGAGGCCCTCGTAGGGCGAGACGACGGAGTAGGTGTCGGGCATCGCGGCGATCAGCGCGTCGACCTCGCTCTGCGGGAGCTCGGGGTCGTAGGTGGCCCAGACGGCGCCGTGCTCGAGGTCGTGCACCGCGTTCTCGTTCGGGACGGGCTCGTCGTAGACGCCGCAGTTCATCCACACGGCGTTGTGAGGTCCGCCCGCCGGCGGGGTCTGCGGGTAGTCGACGGCGCCGGCGACGTGGGTGGCGTCGTTGTCGAAGGTCTGCAGGCCGTCGATCTCGCGCGCCTCGACGATCTGCTGGTTCCCGAAGACGGTGACCGCGACGATCCCGCCGACCGCGAGGACGGCCAGGGCCGACAGCGACCAGATCCAGATGCGGGAGCCGCGCTTGCGGCGGTCCTGCTCGCGCTTGTAGGCCTCGAGCTTCTCCTGTCGGGCGCGGTTCTTGGCGGACATCGTGTCTTTGGGCACGGCGGCGTCTCTCGTTCTGAGGGCGGAAGGCGCCTGTGGCGGGCGCAGGCGCCTGAGAGGCGCTCTCAGAGGATAACGAGCGAGGCTTCGGATCGGATCAATGCGCGGTCAGGGGAGATCTCGACACGCCCGCGGAGCGGGCCGCTCGATCAGCGGAAGAGGAGGCCGCGGAGGAGTGGGACGGCGCGCCGCCGCTCCGCTCAGGGGGCGAAGGTGAGCCAGAGCAGCAGGCCGTTCAGGACGATGAGGAAGACGGCGGCCAGGGCGGCGGCGAGGGTGGTGAACCAGCGGTTCGTCTGGTCGCCCATCAGGCGGCGGTCGCGGGTCAGGATCACGAGCGGCACGAGCGCGAAGGGGATGCCGAACGACAGGACCACCTGGCTGAGCACCAGCGCGCGCGTCGGGTCGAAGCCGATCGCGAGCACCAGGAGCGCCGGGATCAGCGTGACCAGACGACGCGCGACGAGCGGCACCCGCACCTGGAGCAGTCCGTGCATGATCTCGGCTCCCGCGTACGCGCCGACCGAGGTCGAGGCGAGGCCGGAGGCGAGCAGGCCGACGGCGAACAGGGTCGCGACCACCGGTCCGAGCGCCGCGCCGATGGCCGCGTGGGCGCCCTCGAGGCTGTCGGTCCCGGCGACTCCCGCGAGGGAGTGCGCGGCGAGGAGCAGGATCGCGAGGTTCACGGTGCCGGCGATGGCGAGGGCGATCGTCACATCGATCCGGGTGGCGACCAGGATCCTCCGGCGCGCGCCGACGCCCTCGACGTGGCCGAAGCGGTCGCGGGCGAGCGCGGAGTGGGCGTAGATCGCGTGGGGCATGACGGTCGCGCCGAGGATCGAGGCGGCGAGCAGCACCGACTCCGAGCCCTCGAAGCGCGGCACGAGACCGGCGACGGTCGCGCCCGCGTCCGGCGGATCGAC
This sequence comes from Rathayibacter sp. AY1F4, assembly GCF_002931775.1. NCBI lineage: Bacteria > Bacillati > Actinomycetota > Actinomycetes > Micrococcales > Microbacteriaceae > Rathayibacter > Rathayibacter sp. AY1F4. The sequence continues at coordinate 57,459 of NZ_PSVE01000023.1, read as the reverse complement.
GACCACGCCGACCGTGAAGCCGACGGCGATCAGCACCATCAGCGCCGTGATCACCCGCTCGAACGGCTGCGCCCCGCCCCGCGTCTGCACGAGCAGCAGCACCAGCGAGACCGCGCCGGTGACCACGCCGCCGGCCAGCAGCGGCAGTCCGAAGAGCAGATTCAGCGCGATCGCGCCGCCGATCACCTCGGCCAGGTCGGTCGCCATCGCGACCGTCTCGGCCTGCAGCCAGTAGGCCCGGCGGCCCCAGCGGCCGCGCAGGCGGTCGCCGAGCAGCTCGGGGAGGCTGCGGCCGGTCATCAGGCCGAGCTTCGCCGAGAGGTACTGGATGAGCCAGGCCATCAGGTTGCCGAGCACCACCACCCAGACCAGGAGGTAGCCGAACCGGGCGCCGGCCGTCATGTTGCTGGCGACGTTGCCCGGGTCGAGGTAGGCGACTCCGGCGACCAGCGCCGGGCCGAGCAGGCGGAGGAGGTGGATGTCGGCCGGACGCCGCGGCGGTGCGGCGATCGGTGAGGTCATTCGGGGTCCGTTCCGGGTCGACGGCGGCGCTCGCGGACCCCCACGATAGGGCACCGGCGCGACCGGCGGCACTCCCCTCCCGAGACCGCTCCCTGTGCCTCCGCCCACCCCCGTCACACGCCGGGAGCCGGTTGCTACGCTGGCGGGATGAGCCTGGACCGCGCCCTTCCCGCACGCCCGGAGACCGGGATGGCCTACGCCGATTCGGTCCTCGACCTCATCGGCGACACCCCGCTGGTGAAGCTGGGCCCGGTCGCGGCGGGCGTGCAGGCGACCGTGCTGGTCAAGGTCGAGTACCTGAACCCCGGCGGCTCGTCGAAGGACCGCATCGCCACCCGCATCATCGACGCCGCCGAGCGCGACGGGCTGCTGAAGCCCGGCGGCACCATCGTGGAGCCGACCAGCGGCAACACCGGCATCGGCCTCGCCCTCGTCGCGCAGCAGCGCGGCTACCGCTGCGTGTTCGTGCTGCCGGACAAGGTCGGGGAGGACAAGCGCAACGTCCTCACCGCCTACGGGGCCGAGATCGTCGTGACGCCGACGGCCGTCGCTCCGGAGGACCCCGCCTCCTACTACTCCGTCTCGGACCGCCTCGCCCGCGAGATCCCCGGCGCCTTCAAGCCCAACCAGTACGCGAACCTCAACGGACCGCTCAGCCACTACGAGACCACGGGCCCCGAGATCTGGCGCGACACCGCCGGCCGGCTCACCCACTTCGTCGCGGGAGTCGGCACGGGCGGCACCATCAGCGGCGTCGGCCGCTACCTCAAGGAGGTGTCGGAGGGCCGCGTGCAGATCGTCGGCGCCGACCCCGAGGGCTCCGTCTACTCGGGCGGCGGCGGTCGCCCGTACCTGACCGAGGGCGTCGGCGAGGACTTCTGGCCGAGCGCGTACGACCCGAGCGTCGTCGACCGGATCATCGCCTCCAGCGACGCCGAGTCGTTCGCGATGACCCGCCGCCTCGCCCGCGAGGAGGGGCTGCTCGTCGGCGGATCGAGCGGGCTCGCCGTCTCCGTCGCGCTCAAGGCCGCCGCCGGTCTCGGGCCGGACGACGTCGTCGTCGTGCTCCTGCCGGACGGCGGGCGCGGCTACCTCGGCAAGATCTTCAACGACCGCTGGATGCGCTCCTACGGCTTCCTCGAGATGCGCGACGAGGGCACCGTCCGCGACGTGCTCCGCGCGCGGGCGGCGAGCGGGCAGGCCGACCTCCCGGCGCTCGTGCACGCGCACCCGACCGACACGATCCGCGACGCGATCGGCATCATGACCGAGTACGGCGTCTCGCAGCTGCCGGTGCTGACCGCCGAGCCGCCCGTCGTGATGGGCGAGGTCGTCGGAGCCGTCGACGAGCGCGAGCTGCTCGACCGCGTCTTCGCCGGATCCGCCTCGATGAACGACCCGCTCGGCGACTGCGTGGGCGACGCGCTCGCCCTGATCGGGCTCGGCGAGAGCATCACCGCCGCCCGCGCCGCGCTCACCGAGCGCAGCGCCCTCCTCGTCACCGACGAGGGCAAGCCCGTCGCGGTGATCACCCGACAGGACCTCCTCACCTACGCCACGGCCTGACGGCCGCCGCCTCCGCACCTCCGACCCAGGGAGCCCGCACCATGCCCAAGAAGCAGCACTTCGACACCCGCGCCATCCACGCCGGCCAGGAGTTCGATCCGACCACCGGCGCGGTCGTGCCGCCCGTCTACATGACCTCCACGTTCGTCCAGGACGGCATCGGCGGTCTCCGGGGCGGCTACGAGTACGCCCGCTCGGCGAACCCGACGCGCGACTCGCTCCAGGAGCTCATCGCCTCGCTCGAGGGCGCCGACGTCGCCTACTCCTTCTCCTCCGGCCTCGCCGCCGAGGACACCCTGCTGCGCGCCGCCCTCGCGCCCGGCGACCACGTCGTCCTGGGCAACGACGCGTACGGCGGCAGCCACCGCCTGATCGACCGGGTGCACAGCGCCTGGGGCGTGCGCAACACGGCCGTCGACATGTCGAACCTCCGCGAGGTGCAGCGGGCGATCGTCCCCGGCGAGACGAAGATGCTCTGGGTCGAGACCCCGTCGAACCCGCTGATGACCATCAGCGACATCGCCGAGCTCGCCGACCTGGCCCACGCGCACGATCTGATCGTCGTCGTCGACAACACCTTCGCCTCGTCCGCCCTGCAGCAGCCGCTGGCACTCGGTGCCGACGTGGTCGTGCACTCGACCACGAAGTACCTCGGCGGCCACTCGGACGTCGTCGGCGGCGCGCTCGCCCTGCGCTCGGGGCCGCTGGCCGAGAAGATCGCGTTCCTGCAGTTCGCGGTCGGAGCGATCTCGGGCCCGATGGACGCATGGCTCACGGTCCGCGGCATCAAGACCCTCGGGGTGAGGATGGAGCGCCACTCCGTCAACGCGCAGGCGGTCGCCGAGTTCCTCGTCGAGCACCCGGCGGTGACGGCCGTGCACTACCCGGGCCTGCCCTCGCACCCCGGCCACGAGCTGGCGAAGCGCCAGATGTCGCGGTTCGGCGGGATGCTCTCGCTCGAGCTCGGGACGCCGCGCGCGGCCCGGAAGTTCGCCGAGTCGACCGAGCTGTTCCAGCTCGCGGAGTCGCTGGGCGGCGTCGAGTCGCTGATCGGCTACCCGAGCGAGATGACGCACGCGTCGGTGAAGGGCACGCCGCTGGAGGTCTCGGAGTCGCTGGTGCGCCTCTCGGTGGGCCTCGAGGACTCGTCCGATCTGATCGCGGACCTGTCGGCGGCGCTGCCGAAGAAGTAGAGGCGGGAACGCCGCCCCGCGGGGCGGCATCTCGATGGTGCGCCCGATCCGGCCCCTGCCAGGATCGGGCGCATGACCTCCTCGCGCCGCTTCGTCGACCTCAGCCACACCGTCGCGGACGGGCTGGTGACCTACCCGGGCCTGCCCGCTCCGCGCATCCGGCCGCACCTCACGCGTGAGGCGTCCCGCGCCTCCTACGCGCCCGGCACCGAGTTCGCGATGGACGTCATCGAGATGATCGGGAACACGGGCACCTACCTCGACAGCCCGTTCCACCGCTACGAGGGCGGAGCCGATCTCGCCGCTCTCCGGCTCGAGACGCTGGTCGATCTGCCTGCCGTCGTGGTCGACGCGACCGGAGCCACCGGACGGGGCATCAGTGCGGACGCGGTCGCGGGACTCGACGTCCGCGGCGCCGCCGTCCTCCTCCGCACCGGCTGGGACGCGCACTTCGCCACGCCCGGGTACGGCAGGGGCGCCCCCTTCCTCGGCGGTGCGGCGGCGGAGGCGCTCGTCGCCGCCGGCGCGGTGCTGGTCGGCATCGACTCGGTGAACATCGACGACACGGAGTCGGGCGGATCGCGGCCCGCGCACTCGGCCCTCCTCGCCGCGGGAGTGCACGTCGTCGAGCACCTCACCGGCCTCGGCGGGCTGCCGGCGACAGGGGCGCGCTTCACCGCCGTGCCGCCGAAGGTGCGGGGCTTCGGGACCTTCCCGGTGCGGGCTTTCGCGGTGGTCGACGAGCCCTGACCGGCGCAGGGCGCCCGGGCGCCTCCGGCTAACCTGGACCGATGCATCCCGCTCTCGCCGCCGTCGGCCGGCGCGTCCGGCCCCGCACGCGCCTCGCGGCGCTGGGCCGTCGTGTCCGCCCCCGCACGCGGCTGCGCTCCGCGGCCCGGGTCGTCCGCTCCGCCCCTCAGCGCCTCTCGGAGCGCCGCGCCGCCGTGATCGCCGCCCGGCCGATCGACCACCCCTCGCCCGCGCTCCGGCGCGAGCTGCTGCTGCTCGCCCTGGCCAACCGCTTCTCCCGCCGCTCCGCAGTCGATCCGGCGGGCGAGGTCGTGGTCACGATGACCACGCACGGCGAGCGGCTGCAGCGGGTCCACGTGGCGCTCGAGTCGATCGCCCGCGGCGACGCCCGGCCCGCGCGCCTGGTGCTCTGGCTCGACGACCCGGCCCTGCACGCCGACCTGCCCGCGCCGCTGCGCCGCCTCCGCCGCCGCGGCGTCGAGATCCGCCTGGTCGACGGCTACCGCGTGCACACGAAGTACTACCCGCACCTGCTCTCGGGCCGGGCGGGGGAGCGCGACCTCGTCACCTCCGACGACGACATCGTGTACCCGCGCACCTGGCTGAGGGGCCTGCTCGACGCCCGCTCGCGCTACCCCCGCGAGACCGTGCTCTGCTACCGCGCCCACCGGGTGGGGGTCGTCGACGGCGCCGTCGCTCCGTACACGAGCTGGACGCCGGTCGCCGACACGCGCGCGTCGACCGACGTCTTCGGCACCTCCGTCTCCGGGCAGCTGCTGCCCGCCCCGCTCCTCGGCGAGATCGCCGCGCACGGGGACGCGTTCCGCGAGATCGCCCCGGACGCCGACGACATCTGGCTGCACGTGCGCGCGGTCGACGCCGGCTACCGGATCGCGCAGATCGAGCCCCGCGCCCAGCTGTTCCCGTTCGTGCCGCGGACGCAGCAGTCCGGGCTCTACCTCGTCAACTACTGGGACGGCGGCAACGACCGCCAGGCCCGCGCGGCCTACACGCCCGAGGTGACGGCGCGGATCGCGGCCGACGCGTCCGCGAGAGGGGAGGTGCGCTGATGCGCCTGCTGTTCGTGAGCAACCTCTATCCGCCGCAGGTGCTCGGCGGATACGAGATGACCTGCGCGCGCGTCGCGGAGGCGATGGCGGCCCGCGGCCACACCGTGCGCGTGCTGACCACGCCGACCTACCTGCCGCCGGAGCCCTCGGGCGTCGAGGTGCACCGCACGTTGAGCCTGCGCACCTACTTCCCGCTGCCGCAGACCGGCGGCGAGATCGCTCAGCTGCTGCACCACGAGAGCGCCGTCTCGCGGTTCGAGAACACCCGCATCCTGCTCGAGGAGCTGCGTGACTTCGCGCCGACCCACGTGGTGGCCTTCAACCTGCTCGGGATCGGCGGCCTCGCGCTGATCGACCTGCTGCGCGCGGTGGAGGCCCCGTGGATGTGGAACCTCGGCGACCGCATCCCGAACGCCCTGGTCGACGGGCTGCCCGAGCGCGTGCTCCGCGTCTACGGCGCCCAGGCTCCCGACCACTTCGACCGCGGCGAGATCGTCGCGGTCAGCCGCTCGCTCGTCGACGCGATCGAGGCCGGCGGGCTGAGCCTGGGCGAGGTCGAGGTGATCGGGCGCGGAGTGTCCGTTCCCCCCGACACCGCGGAGCCGCGGCGCTACCGCGAACGCGGGACCACCCGGTTCACGTTCGCCGCGTCGCTCGGCGAGCACAAGGGCGTCGGGCTGGTGCTGGAGGCGGCGGCGTCTCTCGCGGAGGAGACCCGCGACTTCCGCGTGGACCTCTACGGCGACGGAGACGTGGACGGTTGGCGCGCCCGGGCTGACGAGGCGGGCCTGACCGGCCTGGTCGAGTTCCACGGAGCGACGCCGCACGCCGAGGTGCTCGCTGCGCACGGCCGCGCCGACGCGTTCCTCTTCCCGACCTGGGCCGGAGAGGCGTTCGGCGTCGCGCCGGTCGAAGCGGCCGCGGCGGGCGCCGTGCCGATCGTGACGGCGGCCAGCGGAGTCGCGGAGTTCCTCATCGACGGGGTCGACTGCATCAAGATCACCCGCTCCGCCCCGGCGCTCCTCGAGGCGATGCGGGACGTGGCGAGCGGGGCGGTGGACCTCGAGGCGCTCGGCCGGCGGGGCCGGGCCGCGGCGCGCGGACCGCTCTCGTTCGAGCGCTCCGTCGAGCTGATCGAGGCCTCGCTCGAGCGCCGGTCCCGGCCGGGCCTCGCCGACCGCCTCGCCGACACCACCCTCGAGGCCGACATCATGGACAAGGATCTGCGGGCGATGGACGTGCTCCACCGCCGCTTCTCCGGACGGGACCACGACGATGACCACTGACCACGACTTCCTCCAGGACCCCGGCTCCGCGCCCACCCGGCTCGGCCGCGGCGGCGTCGTGCTCCGCGACGCGGTGCACCGGCTGGTCGCCCCCTGGTTCGAGCAGGCGCGGCTGCGCACGGAGGAGCTGCGCGCCGAGACGGCGGCCCTGCGCGACGAGGTGGCCGGGCTCCGCGGCGAGCTGAGCGCGGTGCAGGGCGACGTCTCCGTGCTGCGCGACGAGTCGGCGGGCCTCCGGGCGGCGCTGGACGAGCTCAGCGCGTCGGTCGCGGCCGACCGCGCCTCGTCCGAGGCGGCGGGTGCGGCGGCCGCCGAGCAGGCCGCCGACACCGCGGCGGCTCTCGACGAGCGCGTCCGCGGGGTCGAGCTCGAACTGCGGGCGGTCACCCGGCGCCTCGCGGAGGCGCTCGACCGCTGAGGCGGCGAGGCCCGGTCCTCGCGGCGATCAGGCGGGGACCGCCGTCCGCGCGAGCAGCTCTGCGATGCGCCCGGTGCAGCCGCCGCAGCCCGTGCCGGCGCGGGTCGCCCGCCCGACGCAGGCGACCGTCCCGTGTCCCGCCGCAGCCGCATCGGTGATCATCGCCGCCGTCACGCCGTTGCACCAGCAGACCGTGGCATCGGCGGCGAACGGATCGCCGGTCGCGGCGGTGCCCGCATCCGGGGCGTCCAGACGCAGGAGGCTCGACCGGTCCGCCGGCAGCTCCGAGCCCCGCTCGAAGAGGAGGCTGAGCTCGGCGCCGACCCGGGGCAGACCCACCGAGACGAACCCGCGCAGCACTCCTCCCGCGGTCACGAGCTTGGCGTAGCCGCCGCGGGCGGGGTCTGCCCACAGGGTCACCTCGAGGTGCTCCTCGCCCGGGCGGTGCGGGTCCCACGGCTCCGGGGCCACGTCGCCTCCTGCCACGAGGTCGACGCCCTCGGCCTTCAGCATCACTACCGCCGGTCGGGCGTCGGGGACGCGCTCCTCGCCGCAGCGGCCCTCCGCCTCCGCCCGGATCCGCGCTGCGAGCCGGTCCGCCTGCTCCCATCCCGGACCGATCAGTCCGCTCGGTCCGCCGGGCACGCGGCCGTCGGGCAGGGCCGAGCCGCGGGGGGCGACGTGCGCGCAGTCGCCGATCGCGAAGACGTCCGGGTCGCTCCAGCTGCGCAGCTGCTCATCGACCAGGATCCCGGTCGAGACGGCGAGCTCCGCGCCCGCGGCCAGCTCGACCCGCGCACCGACACCGCACGAGAGCACCAGCAGATCCCCCTCGATCTGCTTGCCGTCAGCGCAGACGAGCGCCTGGAAGTGCGCACGGCCGCGGTCGTCGTGCGCGAGCAGGACGCTCTCGGACCGGGCGTGCGCCACCATCTCGACGCCGGCCGCGCGGGCGGCCGCGGCCAGCATCCGGCCCCCGCCCGCGTCGAGATTGCGGGCCATCGGGATGTCGCCGTGGAAGACCACCACCACCTGCGCGCCCTGCTCGGCGGCCGCGAGGGCGAACTCGATCCCGAGCACTCCCGCCCCGAGCACGACGAGGCGCGCGCCGGAGCGCACGGACTCGCGGACCACCCGGGCGTCGGCCAGGTCGCGCAGCGCCACCACCCGCTCCGGGAGGGGCCGGGAGCCCGCGTCGAGCGACTCCGGATCGGCGGCGCGCACCGTCCGCTCGCGTCGGGACCGCTCCATCCCGGCGAGGGTCGGCACGTTCGCCCGGGCGCCGGTGGCCAGGACGACGCGGTCGTAGGGCAGCCGCTCGCCGTCGTGCAGCCGCACGACGTTCCGCGCGCGGTCGATCCCCACGACGGCCGCTCCCAGGCGCAGGACGACGCCCGCCGCCTCCGCCGCCGTCCGGTCGCCGAGGTCGAGGCGCTCGCGGGTCGCCCGGCCGACGGCGTACTCCGCGAGCAGGACACGGTTGTACGGGTCGTCGCTCTCGGCGCCGACCACCGTCAGGGCGACCAGACCGGCCCGCACGGCCGGCAGCAGCTCCTCGACGAAGCGCGAGCCGACGGGGCCATAGCCGATCAGGACGATCCGCTCGGGAGGTGTCTCAGGCATGTGCCGTCCCTTCCGCGCGGACCCAGACCCGCGTGCGCTTGAACTCGGGCATCGACGACACCGGGTCCACGACGGCCTCGGTGAGGAGGTTCGCGCACTGCTCACCCGCGTAGTGGAAGGGCAGGAACACCGTGTCGTGGCGGATGTCCGCGGTGACGCTCGCGCGGGCGCGGACCACGCCGCGCGCGTTCCCGATCGCCACAGGTGCTCCGTCGCGGACGCCGAGCCGCGAGGCGGTCGCCGGGTGGATCTCGAGCCGAGCCTCGGGGCGGGCCGCATCGAGCTCCGCGACCCGCCGGGTCTGGGTGCCCGACTGGTACTGCTGGAGGTAGCGGCCGGTCACCAGGGTCAGCTCCTCGCCGCGGTCCACGACGACGGGGACGGCGGGGATGACGGCGACCAGGCGCGCCCGGCCGTCGGGGTGCCCGAAGCGCTCAGCGAAGAGGCGCGGCGTCCCCGTGCCGCCCGCGGGGTAGGGCCAGTGGGCGGCGATCCCGGTGTCGAGCAGGGCGTGCGAGAGGCCGGAGTAGTCGGCCACGCCTCCCGCGGACGCGCGGGCCAGCTCGTCGAACACCTCCGCGGGGACCGTCGACCAGCTCGAGGGGGCGTCGAGACGGCGCGCCAGTTCGCTCATGATCCAGAGCTCGCTGCGCACTCCCGCCGGCGGGTCGATCGCCCGGCGGCGGCGGAGCACCCGGCCCTCGAGCGAGGTCATCGTGCCCTCCTCCTCCGCCCACTGCGGCACCGGGAGCACCACATCGGCCAGCGCGGCGGTCTCGGAGAGGAAGAAGTCGCAGACGACCAGCGTGTCCAGGGCCTCGAGCCCGGCGCGGACGGCGTCGGCGTCCGGAGCCGAGACGACCACGTTGGAGCCGTGCACCAGCAGGCAGTGCACGGAGCGTCCGAGCTCGGCGAGCAGGGCGGTGGCGGGCAGGCCCGGGCCGGGGATCGATTCGGGCGTCACGTCCCAGACGGCGGCGACGTGGCGCCGCGCCTCCGGATCGCGGATGGAGCGGTACCCCGGGAGCTGATCGGCCTTCTGGCCGTGCTCGCGTCCGCCCTGGCCGTTGCCCTGACCGGTGAGCGTGCCGTACCCCGACCCCTCGCGGCCCACCAGGCCGAGCACGAGAGCGAGGTTGATCGCGGCGGTCGCGGTGTCGGTGCCGTCGACGTGCTGTTCGACCCCGCGGCCGGTCAGCACGAACGACCGCCCCGCGGCGAGCCGGCGCGCGAGGGAGCGGAGGAGCGTGGTCGGCACGCCCGTGACCGCGGACGTGCGCTCCGGCCACCACGCCGAGACGCTGCGGCGCACCGCCTCGGCGCCGGTCGTGCGCGCGGCGAGGTAGGCGGTGTCGGCGAGGCCCTCGGCGAAGACCAGGTGGGTCAGCCCGAGCAGGAGCGGCAGATCCGTCCCCGGGGCGGGCTGCAGATGCGTGCCGGCGCCGTCCTCCGTCAGCCGCGCGGTGGCCGAGCGGCGCGGGTCGACGACCACCAGGCCGCCCCGCGAGCGGGCACCGGCGAAGTGGGCGAGAAGCGGCGGCATCGTCGCGGCGACGTTCGAGCCCAGGAGCAGGATCGTGTCGGCGTCGTCGAGGTCGGACACCGGGAACGGCAGTCCGCGATCGACGCCGAAGGCGCGGTTGCCGGCCGCCGCGGCCGAGGACATGCAGAAGCGGCCGTTGTAGTCGATCCGGGAGGTGCCGAGAGCGATCCGAGCGAACTTCCCGAGCTGGTAGGCCTTCTCATTGGTGAGGCCCCCGCCGCCGAAGACGGCCACCGCGTCGGCGCCGTGCCGCTCCCGGACGCCGCGCACCGCCCCGGCGACCGCGTCGAGCGCCTCCTCCCACGACGCCTCCGCGAGGACGCCGTCGGCACCGCGCAGCAGCGGGGAGACCAGCCGCTGTCCGCTCGCCAGCAGCTCGGCGGAGGTCCAGCCCTTGGCGCAGAGCCCGCCCCGGTTCGTCGGGAACTCCCTCCCCTCGACCGCCAGGGGCACGGGGCCCGCCGCGGGTGTCAGCGTCATCGCGCACTGCAGGGCGCAGTACGGGCAGTGGGAGTCGGTCGGGGCGGGTGCGCTCATCGTCAGATCCGGGTCCCCGTCTTCGCGGCGAGGCGGAGGTAGACGCCGGCCGTGATCGCGAGCATCACCGCGTAGGCGCCGACGAACCAGCCCAGCGCCGTCGTGTAGTCGCCGAACTCGGTCTTGGAGAAGCCGAGCAGCTGGGGGATCACGAAGCCGCCGTAGGCGCCGATCGCCGAGATCAGGCCGAGCGCCGCGGCGGACGTGCGCTGGGCGCCGATGCCGTCGTCACCGCGCTGGCGGGCGCGGAGGGCGAACACCGTGGGGATCATGCGGTAGGTCGCGCCGTTGCCGATGCCGGCCGCCGAGAAGAGCACGAGGAAGCAGGCGAGGAAGAGCCAGAAGCTGCCGAGCGGCAGTGTCGCGATCACGCCGAGGATCCCGGCGCCCATGGCGACGAAGGCGAGGACCGTGACAGGCGCTCCGCCGAAGCGGTCGGCCAGACGGCCGCCGGAGGGGCGGGACAGCGAGCCCACCAGGGAGCCGAGGAACGCGAGGCCGACCGTCGCCGAGCCGACGGCGAAGCCGGAGAACTCGGGGAAGGTGTCGGCGATGAGCTTAGGGAACACGCCGGCGAATCCGATGAAGGACCCGAAGGTCCCGATGTAGAGCACGGCCAGCAGCCAGAGGTGCGGCTCGCGGAGCGCGGCGAGGGAGGCGGCGACGTCGGACTTCGCGGTCGAGAGGTTGTCCATGCGCTTGGCGGCGCCGATCATCGCCACGACGATCAGGGGGACCCAGAGGAAGCCGGCGATCGGCAGGTTCAGCGTGGCCGCGGCGCCGACGGTGATCGCGATCGGCACGACGAGCTGCGCGACGGAGGCGCCCAGGTTGCCGCCCGCGGCGTTGAGCCCCAGAGCCCAGCCCTTCTGCGCGTGCGGGTAGAAGAAGGTGATGTTCGCCATCGAGCTGGCGAAGTTGCCGCCGCCGAAGCCGGCGAGCGCGGCCACCAGGAGCATGACGCCGAACGGGGTCTCCGGATTCGAGACCGCGATGCCGAGTCCGACGCTCGGGATCAGCAGGAGGCCCGCCGACACGATCGTCCAGTTGCGGCCGCCGAAGCGGGGGACCATGAACGTGTACGGGATCCGCAGGGTGGCGCCGACGAGGCTCGGCATCGAGATGAGCCAGAAGATCTGCCCGGTGTCGAAGGCGAATCCGGCCGCCGGCAGCGAGACGACGACGACCGACCAGAGCTGCCAGACGACGAAGCCGAGGAACTCGGCGAAGATCGACCACCTCAGGTTGCGGGCGGCGACGGAGCGTCCCTCCGCCTCCCACTGGGCGGGGTCCTCGGGGTTCCAGCCGTCGATCCAGCGGCCCGGCCGTCGGATGATGCCGGTGGATGTGGCGGCGGTCGTGGGGACGGTGGTCGGGGGTGCAGCAGTCATCGTGGTCCTCCGGAGGGTGGGCGGCGCGCGCGAGGGCGCGCTCGGGACGGGGAGGTGGAGCGGTGGTGGTGCGGGGAGGAGGCGTCAGGCGTTGCGCCCGAACAGCTCCGAGACGATGTCGACCAGCTCGCGGGCGGGCGGATCGACGGCGGTGAGGAGGGGAGCGGAGGCGAGGTCGGCCCCCGCGGAGGCGGCCAGGCCGGCGAAGTAGCCGGGCGCGAGCAGGTAGCTGGCGACCACGACGCGCGCGCCGGGGTGGGCGGCGCGCTCGGCGGCGACCGCCTCCGCGATCCGCGGCTCGGCGGCCGAGATGAACGAGGTGCTCACCTCGCGGCCGAGCTCGGCGGCGAGGAGGCGGCCGGTGGTCCAGCAGTCCGCGACGGCACCGGCGTCGCTCGAGCCGGCGGCGGCGAGCACGACGCGGTCGCCGTCGTCGAGCCCTGCCTCGTGGAGCCGGCGGGCGAGCACGCGCGCCAGGCGGGGATCGGGTCCGAGCGCGCCCGAGACCCGCACCGGCCGCTCCGCCTCCGCCGCGGCCTCGGCCAGGTCGACGTGCACGTGGTAGCCGGCCGAGAGCAGCAGCGGCACGACCACCGCCGGCCGGCCCGGCTCGAGAGAGCCCAGGGTCGCGGGGACGTCGGGCTGCTGCACGTCGACGAAGGAGTCGAGCACGTCCAGCGCCGGGTTGGCCCGGCGGACCGCCTCTACCAGCGCGGCGACGGCACGCCTCCCGTCGTCGTCGGAGGTCCCGTGGGACGCGGCGACCAGAGCGGTCCGCTGGGCGACCTCGATCGTGCCGTCGCTCTCGCGCACCTGCCAGGTGGCGAGGTGCAGCTCCGCTCGTGTGAAGCAGGCGCCGGTCTCGAGGTCGAAGACGTCCTTGTGCAGGGGGGAGGCGATCGTGGGCCGCTGCACCCCGTCGACCAGACGCGAGCCGACGATGCCGCGCGAGAGCACGGCCGCGCCGGTCGCGGGGTCGAGGTTCGAGACGGCCCGCACCCGCCCGTCGGGCAGGAGGAACAGGGCGAGCTGCACACCGCCGACCAGGGCGGCCTCGCCCCAGAGCGGCTCGAGGTCGCCGACGGCGCAGACCGGCACCCAGGTGGTGGCGGTCGCGGGGGCGAGCCGATCGAGGAGGGTCATCGCTGCGCCTTCTTCCTGCGGGTGGGCCACCGCATCCGGTCGGACGCGATGAGGCAACGGTAGGGATCGCGCGTTTCGTGCGAGCACGCCTCCGGTGTCACGGGCGTAACGAAGCCCTCACGGCCTGCGGCGCTCGCCGAGAGGCGCGCGTCACACGCTGTTACACCGGGGCAACGGCGGGGAAACGGGCCGTCCCTACGGTGGACGTCATGACTCCTGGAGCGAACCCCGCCGCCCGGCCCCGACGCGTGCTCGTCGTCGGAGCGGGACCCGCCGCGCACCGCCTGGTCGACGCGCTCGTCGCCCGGGCCGGCGATCAGGCGCTGGAGATCACCGTCCTCGGCGAGGAGGTGCACCGTCCCTACGACCGCGTCGCACTCTCGAAGCGCCTCGACGGCGAGCACGACCTGACTCTGGGCGACGGCGCTCTGTGGGAGTCGGCGCGGCTGATCACCTCCTCCCGTGTCGTCGCGATCGATCCCGACCGCCTGCGCGTCGAGCTCGCGGACGGCCGCTCCCTCGAGGGCGACGAGATCGTCCTGGCGACGGGCTCCTCCGCCACGGTCCCGCCGATCGAGGGCGCCGAGCACGGCCGCGTCTACCGCACGCTCGAGGACGTGGACGGGCTCGTCGCCGAGCTCGCCGCGTTCCGCGTCCGGCGCGGACGCCCCGCGATCGTGGTCGTGGTCGGCGGCGGTCTGCTCGGCCTCGAGGCGGCGGGAGGCGCGCACCGGCTCGGTGCGCGCACCGCCCTCGTCCACTCCGGCCGCTGGCTGATGAGCGCGCAGCTCGACGAGGGCGCCGGGCAGGCCCTCGGCCGCATCATCTCGGCGCAGGGGATCGCGCTGCACCTCGGCAACCGGCCCACCGCGATCCTCACCTCGCCGACGGGGACGGTGCTCGGCGTCGCGCTGACCGACGGCAGCAGCATCAGCGCCGATCTCGTGGTCTTCTCCATCGGGATCACGGCGCGCGACGAGCTCGCCCGAGCGGTCGGGATCGAGGTCGCACCGCGCGGAGGCGTGGTCGTCGACGAGGCCTGCCGCACCAGCAGGGCGGGAGTCTGGGCCATCGGCGAGGTCGCCGCGATCGCCGGCCGCACGGTCGGGCTCGTCGCACCCGCCAACGCGATGGCGGAGGTGGTCGCCGACCGGATCCTCGGCGGCGACGCGACCTTCCCGGGGGTCGACGACGCCACCAAGCTCAAGCTCTCGGGCGTGGAGGTCGCCAGCTTCGGCGACGCCCTCGGCACCACGGAGGGAGCGCTCGAGGTCGTCTACGCCGATCCGGCCCGCGGTCTTTACCAGAAGGTCGTCGTCTCGGACGATGCGCGCACGCTGCTCGGCGGGATGTTCGTCGGCGACGCGGGCCCCTACTCCTCCCTCCGCCCGCTGCTGGGGCGCGAGCTGCCGGCCGAGCCCGGCGCCTACCTCGCGGCGGCGGGGGCGGAGGCGCCCTCGGGCGACCTTCCGGACGACGCCCAGGTCTGCTCGTGCAACAACGTCTCGGTCGGCGAGGTCCGCCACGCGATCGGCGAGGGGTGCACCGAGCTGGGGCCGCTCAAGGCCTGCACCCGCGCGGGCACCCAGTGCGGATCGTGCGTGCCCCTGGTGAAGAAGCTGCTCGACACGGAGCTGATCCGTGCGGGCGTCGAGGTCTCCCGCGCCCTCTGCGAGCATGTGGCGCTCAGCCGCAGCGAGCTGTTCGAGTCGGTCCGCATCCTCGGGCTGCACTCGGCCGAGCAGGTGATGGAGCGCTTCGGCTCCGGGCTGGGCTGCGACGTGTGCAAGCCGGTGATCGCCTCCGTCCTCGCCACCCAGACGAACGCCTACATCCTCGACGGCGGCCAGGCGCCGCTGCAGGACACCAACGACCGCGCCCTGGCCAACATGCAGAAGGACGGCACCTACTCCGTCGTCCCGCGGATCCCCGGGGGCGAGATCACGCCGGCGAAGCTCAAGGTGATCGCCGAGGTCGCCGAGCAGTACGGCCTCTACACGAAGATCACCGGCGGGCAGCGGATCGACATGTTCGGCGCCCGCCTCGAGCAGCTGCCCGAGATCTGGCGCCTCCTCGTCGACGCCGGCTTCGAGTCGGGTCAGGCGTACGGCAAGTCGCTGCGCACGGTCAAGTCGTGCGTCGGATCGACCTGGTGCCGCTTCGGAGTCCAGGACGCGGTCGGGATGGCGGTCTTCCTCGAGGAGCGGTACCGGGGTCTCCGCTCGCCGCACAAGTTCAAGCTCGGGGTCAGCGGCTGCGCCCGCGAGTGCGCCGAGGCGCGGGGGAAGGACATCGGCGTCATCGCGAGCGACCTCGGCTGGAACCTCTACGTCGGCGGCAACGGCGGCTACCAGCCGGCGCACGCCCAGCTGCTCGCGCAGGACCTCGACGACGAGACCCTGGTGCGCTACATCGACCGCTACGTCATGTACTACGTGCGGACGGCCGAGCGGCTCCAGCGAACCGCACGCTGGCAGGAGGAGCTCCCCGGCGGACTCGAGCACGTGCGCGAGGTGGTCTGCGAGGACTCGCTCGGCATCGCCGCCGAGCTGGAGGCCGCCATGGCCACGCACGTCGACACCTACGTCGACGAGTGGGCGGCGACCCTCGCCGATCCCGACCGGCTCCGCCGCTTCCGCTCCTTCGTGAACGCCCCGGACACCGCGGATCCGCGCGTCGCGACCGTGCGCGAGCGCGGGCAGGTCCGGCCCGCCGGCCGGGACGAGAGACCGGACGGACCCGTGCTGGTCGCGGGGCCGAGGATCCCCGTCGGTCCTGCCGGGATCGGATCGGACTCGTGATGCAGCTCTCCCTCGACCTCGCCGGACGCCGCGTGCTCGTGATCGGCACCGCCTCCGGGACCCGCCGCGTGCTCGCCCGCTACCGAGCCGCCGGCGCACTCGTCGAGCGGCACGACGCGGAGGACGCGCTCACCCCGGCGCCCCCGGCCCTGATCGTGTGGGTGGAGGGGCCGGCGCCGCTCCGAGCAGCGGCGGCCGAGCTCTGCCCCTGGATCGTCGACGAGGCCCCCGCGCCGACCCGGCCGGTCGGGCACGTCAGCATCGTCGGCGGCGGCCCCGGCGATCCGGATCTGATGACCCTCGCCGCCCGCCGCGCCCTCCGCGACGCGGACGTGGTGCTCTACGACCGGCTCGGTCCGCACGAGGGCCTTGCCGAGTGGGCGCCCGGCGCCGAGCTGATCGACGTCGGCAA
Organism: Rathayibacter sp. AY1F4; assembly: GCF_002931775.1. NCBI lineage: Bacteria > Bacillati > Actinomycetota > Actinomycetes > Micrococcales > Microbacteriaceae > Rathayibacter > Rathayibacter sp. AY1F4. The sequence continues at coordinate 41,204 of NZ_PSVE01000023.1, read as the reverse complement.
GACGCCGGGTCATCATGCGGTGCCGCAGCACGAGATCGAGCGGCTGATGATCGAGCGGGCCCTCGCGGGTCTGGACGTCGTGCGCCTGAAGGGCGGCGATCCGTTCGTGTTCGGCCGCGGGTCGGAGGAGGTGCGCGCGTGCCGGCTCGCCGGCGTCGGCTCCACGGTCGTCCCCGGAGTGACCAGCGCGATCTCGGTGCCCGCCGCCGCCGGGATCCCGGTCACCCACCGCGAGGTCAGCAGGGCCTTCACCGTGGTCTCGGGCCATGCGCCGTTCAGCGGGCAGGAGCTCGGCCATCTGGCCGGGCTGGGCGGGACGATCGTGGTGCTGATGGGCGTGAACACCCTCCCGCACCTCGTCGTCGGGCTGCAGCGCGCGGGGATGCGCGCCGACACGCCCCTCGCGATCGTCGAGCGGGGCTGGTCGCGCGACCAGCGCACGACGGTCTCGTCGGTCGGCGGAGTGCTCGGCCTGCTCGCCGAGCTGGCACCGCGCTCGCCCGCCGTGATCGTCATCGGCGAGGTGGTCCGGCAGGCCGCGTGCCATGATGCGGGGGACCCCGAGAGCATCGCCCGAGCGGTCGATGCACTGACCGCGTGAGACCCCGAGGGGGCCGAGCATGACCGGCACCGATCCCGACGCCGCCGTGGGGTTCCGACCCGACCAGCTGGACGGCTTCCGCATCGGGGTCACCTCCGACCGCCGCTCCGAGGACCTGATCGCCGCGTTCGAGCGCCGCGGTGCCGCCGTCACGCACGCCCCCACCATCCGAATGCGCGGCGTCGACACCGAGGGCGCGCTCGAGGAGGAGACCCGCGCCATCGTCGCCGCCCGTCCCGACGTGCTCCTCGCCACCACCTCCTACGGCCTGCGGCGCTGGCTCGAGGCCGCGGACGCCGCGGGGATCGAGCTGGCCGACGCGCTGTCCTCCGCGCGGATCCTCGTCCGCGGACCCAAGGCGCGCGGAGCGATCCGTGCGGCGGGTCTCGACGACCACGGGATGAGCGAGCGCGAGACGACCACCTCCCTCGTCGACCTGGCCCTGCGCGAGGGCGTCGCCGGCCGCACGATCGCGGTGCAGCTGCACGGATTCACCGACCCGGCTCAGCTGCAGCGTCTCCGCGACGCCGGCGCCCGGGTGCTCACGGCCGCGCCCTACCGCTGGAGCGTGCACGAGGACTCCGCCCGGGTGCTGCGGCTGATCGACGCAGTCTGCGGAGGGGGCATCGACGCCGTCACCTTCACCAGCGCGCCGGCGGTGGAGGCGCTCTTCACGGTCGCGGAGGCCGCGGGCCGCCTCGACGACCTCCAGGCGGCCTTCCGCGAGACGGTGGTCGCCGCCGCCGTGGGCCCCGTGACCGCAGCACCCCTGGTCGAGGCAGGGATCCTCCCGGTCGTGCCGGACCGGTTCCGGATGGGCGCGCTCATCCGCCTGACCTGCGAGCACCTCGAGCAGGCGTCGCCCCGCATCGAGACGGCCTTCGGCACTCTCGAGCTCCGAGGCCGGCACGCCGTCCTGGCCGGGACCCGGGTGGCGCTGACCCCGGTCGCGCTCGCGCTGTTCCGGACTCTCGTCGCCGCCGAGGGCGCGACCGTCGCGCGTCACGTCCTCGCGGCATCCGCGCCGGAGGCTCTCGACGACCACGCGGTCGACGTCGCCGTCAGCCGCCTCCGTCAGGCCCTCCCCGAACCGCGGCTCGTGGCGACGGTGATCAAGCGCGGCTACCGGCTCGCGACCCCGCTCTGAGCGGCGGCGCGATGCCATACTGGGCGCGTGAGCAGGCTGAGGGTGGTCGTCGCGCCCGACTCGTTCAAGGGGTCGGCGAGCGCGGTCGAGGTGGCGCAGGCGCTCGCCGAGGGCTGGAGGTCGGAGCGCCCGGGCGACGAGGTCGTCCTCGCGCCGATGGCGGACGGCGGCGAGGGCACGGTCGACGCCGTCGCGCTCGCGGTCCCCGGAGCGCGACGCCACCCGATCGAGGTGCCCGGTCCGGACGACCGCCCGGTCCGCGCCGACTGGCTGCTGCTCCCTGACGGGACCGCCGTGGTCGAGCTCGCCTCCGCCAGCGGCATCACCCTGCTCGATCCTCTCCGCCCGCTGACGGCGCACACCCGCGGCTTCGGACGCGCGATCGCTGCGGCGCTCGACGCGGGAGCGCGGGAGCTGCTGCTCGCGATCGGCGGCAGCGCCTCGACCGACGGCGGAGTGGGAGCGCTCCGCGAGCTCGGCGCCCGCTTCACCACCGCCTCCGGCCACGAGCTCGGCGACGGAGGCGGTGCGCTGCCTGCACTCGCCGCAGTCGACCTCCGCGGGCTCCGGCCGCTGCCGCCCGGAGGCGCGGTCGTGCTCAGCGATGTCGTGACCCCGCTGCTCGGCGACTCCGGGGCGGCCCGCGTCTTCGGGCCGCAGAAGGGTGCCGGCCCCGAGGACGTCCTCCTCCTCGAGAGCGGCCTCCGCCGTCTCGCCGCACATCTGGACGCGGATGCCGACGCGCCGGGTGCCGGGGCGGCGGGCGGGACGGGCTTCGGGCTGTTCGCCTGGGGCGCGCGCCCGACCTCCGGCGCGGACGCCGTCGGACGGGCGATCGGGCTCCCGGCGCTCATCGAGGGCGCGGACATCGTGATCACGGGGGAGGGGCGCTTCGACGCGCAGTCCGCCGCGGGCAAGCTCCCCGTGCACGTCCTCGCGCTCGCCGAGGGGGCCGGGGCGCGGACCTTCCTCGTCGCCGGGGCGATCGAGGCGCCGACCTCCGTCTTCTCCGCGGCGGCGTCGCTGACGGAGGCGGCGGGCTCCGCGGCGGCGGCCCTCGCGGACCCCCTCCCGCACCTGCGCGCCGTCTCCCGGGGGTGGGCTGCGCGCGAGCTCTGACCGCTCGCGGTGTCGGTGGTCGGGCGTACCGTCCGGGCATGCTCCGCGATGCGATCCGACCACCACATCTTGTGGTCGAGCCGCCGCGCGGACCCCACCGGTCGGGCATGCCGACACGCCGTGGCGCGTTGTACACAGTGAACGGGATCCTTCTGTCCACACCTGTGGATGGTTCGTCCGGATCCGCGTCCTTCCGCGGTTCCACGGGCTCCGGCCTGTGGATGAACGGGGGAGGAACCGGTGGATAACTACACGGCTGTAACTACTACGTCTAGTGGGCTGACACCGGCCCGCCCCCTATATGTAGTATTGCTGAGCAGGTCGGAGCGCGAGCCCCACCGGCACCCAGAACTCACCCGGACCACCCTCCGACCCCGCCCGCATCGCGAGCCGCCGGTCGGGGAGCGGCACCGGGACACCCCCTCCGAAAGGCGACACCCATGGCTGTGACGGTCTACACCAAGCCCTCCTGCGTCCAGTGCACCGCGACGTACCGCGCCCTCGACAGCAAGGGCATCGACTACGAGGTGTTCGACCTCTCCGTGGACGAGAAGGCGCTCGAGGCCGTCAAGGCCCTCGGCTACCTCCAGGCGCCGGTCGTCATCACGGACGACGACCACTGGTCCGGCTTCCGCCCCGACAAGATCGCGACCCTCTGAGGCGCACGGGCGGTGTTCCGCGGCGTCGTCGGCGGGCGCCGTAGCGCCGTTACGGCTTCCTTCTCCGCCTTGGGGCTCACCACCCGTGCACCTCGGACGTGGACCGGAGAACAGCAGCTGACGAGGAGAGGGGCCGGACGATGAGCGGGCTCGTGTACTTCTCCAGCAGCTCGGGGAACACGCACCGGTTCATCGAGAAGCTCGGACGGCCGGCGCAGCGCATCCCGCTCCACGCCCGCCGCGACGGAGCCGCCCTCGACACGCTCCACGTCCACGAGCCGTACGTGCTCGTCCTCCCCACCTACGGCGGCGGCAACGGCGGAGGAGCGGTCCCCAAGCAGGTCATCCGGTTCCTCAACGATCCGTGCAACCGCTCCCTGATCCGCGGCGTCATCGGCGCCGGCAACACGAACTTCGGCGAGGCGTACTGCCTCGCCGGCGACATCATCGCCCGCAAGTGCGAGGTGCCGCACCTCTATCGATTCGAAGTATTCGGAACACCCGACGACGTCCGCGCCGTCGACGAAGGATTGGACACGTTTTGGACGCAGCAGTGATCGACGCTCCCCGCGACGCCGCACAGATGGACTACCACTCGCTCAACGCGATGCTGAACCTCTACGGCCCGAACGGAGAGATCCAGTTCGACAAGGACCGCGAGGCCGCTCGCGAGTTCTTCCTGCAGCACGTCAACCAGAACACGGTGTTCTTCCACACGCTCAAGGAGCGCCTCGACTACCTGGTCGAGAAGGAGTACTACGAGCAGGCCGTGCTCGACCAGTACTCGTTCGAGTTCATCCAGCAGCTCAACGACCTGGCGTACTCGAAGAAGTTCCGCTTCGCGACCTTCCTCGGCGCGTTCAAGTACTACACCTCGTACACGCTCAAGACCTTCGACGGGAAGCGCTACCTCGAGCGCTTCGAGGACCGCGTCGTGATGACCGCCCTCGGCCTCGCCCAGGGCGACGAGACGCTCGCGACCGCCCTCGTCGAGGAGATCGTCGCCGGCCGCTTCCAGCCCGCGACCCCGACCTTCCTCAACACCGGCAAGGCCCAGCGCGGCGAGCTCGTCTCCTGCTTCCTGCTGCGCATCGAGGACAACATGGAGTCGATCGCCCGCGGCATCAACTCCGCCCTCCAGCTCTCCAAGCGCGGCGGCGGCGTCGCCCTCTCGCTCTCGAACATCCGCGAGGCCGGCGCCCCGATCAAGCAGATCGAGAACCAGTCCTCGGGCATCATCCCCGTGATGAAGCTCCTCGAGGACAGCTTCAGCTACGCCAACCAGCTCGGCGCACGCCAGGGCGCGGGAGCGGTGTACCTCTCGGCGCACCACCCCGACATCCTCCGCTTCCTCGACACCAAGCGCGAGAACGCCGACGAGAAGATCCGCATCAAGACGCTCTCCCTCGGCGTCGTCGTGCCCGACATCACGTTCGAGCTCGCGAAGAACAACGAGGACATGTACCTCTTCTCGCCCTACGACGTCGAGCGCGTCTACGGCATCCCCTTCGGCGACATCTCCCTCTCGGAGAAGTACCGCGAGATGGTCGACGACCCGCGCATCAAGAAGACCAAGATCTCGGCGCGCGAGTTCTTCCAGACCATCGCCGAGATCCAGTTCGAGTCGGGCTACCCCTACATCGTGTTCGAGGACACGGTGAACCAGGCGAACCCGATCAAGGGCCGCATCAACATGTCCAACCTCTGCTCCGAGATCCTCCAGGTCAACACCCCGACGACCTACAACGAGGACCTCTCCTACGCGCAGATCGGCAAGGACATCTCCTGCAACCTCGGCTCGCTGAACATCGCGCTGACGATGGACTCGCCCGACTTCGGCCGCACCATCGAGACCGCGATCCGCGGCCTCACCTCGGTGTCCGACCAGTCGCACATCACCTCGGTCCGCTCGATCGAGGACGGCAACGACAAGTCGCACGCCATCGGCCTCGGCCAGATGAACCTGCACGGCTACCTCGCCCGCGAGCGGATCCACTACGGATCCGAGGAGGGCATCGACTTCACCAACATCTACTTCTACTCGGTGCTGTTCCACGCCCTGCGCGCCTCCAACAACCTCTCCATCGAGCGCGGCACCACCTTCGAGGGCTTCGCCGACTCGAAGTACGCCTCGGGCGAGTTCTTCGACACCTACACGGAGAAGGAGTGGGCGCCGGCCACCGAGCGCGTCTCCCGCCTCTTCGCCGACTCGGGCATCACGGTCCCCACCCGGGACGACTGGCGTGCGCTCAAGGCCTCGGTCATGGAGCACGGCATCTACAACCAGAACCTGCAGGCCGTCCCGCCGACCGGCTCGATCTCGTACATCAACAACTCGACGTCCTCGATCCACCCGATCGCGTCGAAGATCGAGATCCGCAAGGAGGGCAAGCTCGGCCGCGTCTACTACCCGGCGCCGTTCATGACGAACGACAACCTGGAGTACTACCAGGACGCGTACGAGATCGGTTACGAGAAGATCATCGACACCTACGCCGCGGCCACGCAGCACGTCGACCAGGGCCTCTCGCTCACGCTCTTCTTCAAGGACACGGCGACCACCCGCGACGTCAACCGCGCTCAGATCTACGCCTGGCGCAAGGGCATCAAGACGATCTACTACATCCGCATCCGTCAGCTGGCGCTCGAGGGCACCGAGCTCGACCAGTGCGTCTCGTGCATGCTCTAGAGCACGCAGCCCCACCCCCCTCCGCACGACCCATCCGCAGCAGCGAGAAGGAATCATGACTCCCCCCGAGAAGCTCAAGCTCGTCGACTCCGTCCAGGCGATCAACTGGAACCGGATCCAGGACGACAAGGACGTCGAGGTGTGGAACCGCCTCACGAGCAACTTCTGGCTGCCCGAGAAGGTCCCGCTGTCGAACGACATCCAGTCGTGGAACACGCTCACGCACCAGGAGCAGCAGCTCACCATGCGCGTGTTCACCGGGCTCACCCTGCTCGACACCGTGCAGGGCACCGTCGGCGCCGTCTCGCTCATCCCGGACGCGATCACGCCTCACGAGGAGGCCGTCTACACGAACATCGCGTTCATGGAGTCGGTCCACGCCAAGTCGTACTCCTCGGTGTTCTCGACCCTGTCGAACACCCAGGACATCGACGAGGCCTTCCGCTGGTCGATGGAGAACCCGAACCTGCAGAAGAAGGCGTCCATCGTGATGGACTACTACCGCGGCGACGACCCGCTGAAGCGGAAGGTCGCCTCCACGCTGCTGGAGTCGTTCCTCTTCTACTCGGGCTTCTACCTGCCGATGTACTGGTCCTCGCGCGCCAAGCTCACCAACACGGCCGACCTCGTGCGCCTGATCATCCGCGACGAGGCCGTGCACGGCTACTACATCGGCTACAAGTTCCAGAAGGGACTCGAGCGGGTCGACCAGGCCAAGCGCGACGAGATCAAGGACTACACGTTCTCGCTGCTCTACGAGCTCTACGACAACGAGGCGCAGTACACGCAGGACCTCTACGACCAGCTCGGCCTGACCGAGGACGTCAAGAAGTTCCTGCACTACAACGCCAACAAGGCGCTGATGAACCTCGGCTACGAGCCGATGTTCCCCAAGCAGGTCACCGATGTGAACCCCGCGATCCTGTCGGCCCTCTCGCCCAACGCGGACGAGAACCACGACTTCTTCTCGGGCTCCGGCTCCTCCTACGTGATCGGCAAGGCCGTGAACACCGAGGACGAGGACTGGGACTTCTAGGCGTCGACACCACGTCCCGGCCTCCACGGCGAACGGCCCCTCCCCTCGCGGGTGAGGGGCCGTTCCTCGTCTCCGGGCGGCGGGCGGGCGCCGGGTCACCGCACCCGGCGAGGCGCCGCCCTGTCGCCGAGGCGCCGTCCTGCCGGCGGCGCCTCGGCGACACCACGGTGTCTCGCGGAGCGGGGCCGGAGGGGCGGTCGTGGGCGCCGTCAGAGGGCCAGGCGCATCAGCACCCGGGGGAAGCCGTCGAGCACCGAGGTCGTGTCCGCGGCCTTCTCGAAGCCGGCGCGCTCGAACAGCGAGCGCGTGCCGACGTACGCCATCGTCAGGTCGACCTCCGTGCCGGCGTTGTCGACCGGGTAGCCCTCGACCGCCGGTGCCCCGTGGGCCCGGGCGAACTCGACGGCGCCCTCGAGCAGCGGATGCGAGATCCCGCGACCGCGGAAGCCGGGCCGCACGCGGAGGCACCACACGCTCCACACGTCGAGGGCGTCCACGTGCGGGATGCGCCGGTTCGTCGCGTAGCTCGTGTCGGTCCGGGGGTGCACCGCCGCCCAGCCGACCACCTCGTCGCCGTCGTACGCGAGGACGCCGGGCGGAGGATCCTCCGCGACGAGCTCCCGCACCCGGGCGCCGCGAGCGGGACCGGCGAGAGCCCGGTTCTCGACGGAGGAGCGGAGCCGGTAGCTCAGGCACCAGCACACGCTCGCGTCGGGGCGCTTCGGGCCGACCATCGTCGCCAGGTCGTCGAAGACGGTGGCCGCGCGCACCTCGATCGTCATGGCGGCAGCCTTCCACCGTCGCGATGTGCGGACAAGCCGTTCAGAAGTCAGGACGAACGACGAAGGACTCCCTCCCTGCCGCGGAACCGGGGTCGCGGCACCACGTTCGTCCGGCATCCTCAACGCCCTCCGCCGATTCACCACTCCGCCGGATGAATCGCACCAGCGCCCCCTGTTGGACGGCGCCCAGGCGGGGCGCCTACCGTGGACGAGGTATCCAACGAAGGAGCACTCCCTGTGAAGCACGTCCCCCTCGGCACCTCCGGTGTCGACTCCCCGAACGTCGTCCTCGGCCTCATGCGCATCCCCGAGATGAGCGACGAGGCGATCCGCGGCCTCATCGGCGCCGCCCGCGACTCCGGCATCGACTTCTTCGACCACGCCGACGTGTACGGCGGCGAGCTGCACCGCTGCGAGGAGCGCTTCGCCGAGGCGATGGCGCTCACCCCGTCGGAGCGTGAGCAGGTCGTCCTGCAGACCAAGGCGGGCATCGTCCCGGACGGCCCTTACTTCGACTTCTCGTACGAGCACCTGATCGCCTCGGTCGAGGGCTCGCTGAAGGCGCTGCGCACCGACTACGTCGACGTGCTGCTCCTGCACCGGCCCGACGCGCTCGTCGAGCCCGATGAGGTGGCCCGCGCATTCGACGAGCTGCACGCGTCCGGCAAGGTGAAGCACTTCGGCGTCTCGAACCAGACGCCGTACCAGATCGAGCTGCTGAAGAAGTCGCTGAACCAGCCGATCGTGGCGAACCAGCTGCAGCTCTCGATCACCCACGCGCCGCTGATCGCGCAGGGCGTCGCCTCCAACATGGTCGGCGAGGACCAGTCCGTCATGCGCGACGCCGGCATCCTCGACTACTGCCGCCTGAACGACATCACCGTGCAGGCCTGGTCGCCCTTCCAGGCGGGGTTCTTCACCGGCGTCTTCCTCGACAACCCGGCCTACCCCGAGCTGAACGCCGTCATCGACCGGCTCGCAGCGACGTACGAGGTCCCGGCGATCGCCGTGGCCACCGCCTGGATCACCCGCCACCCGGCGGGCATGCAGGTCGTGCTCGGCACGACCAACGAGCAGCGCGTGCGCGATGCGGCCCTCGGCTCCGATCTGCCGCTCACGCGGCCGGAGTGGTACGAGCTGTTCCGCGCGGCGGGCTACCTCGTCCCCTAGAGCTCCCACCCCGGAGGAAATGCGCGTCGGCGCAGAGAGGCACGGACTCCCCGGAGTCCGTGCCTCTTCCCGTCCCCGCGAGACGCCGGTCGGAACGCCCGCCGCGGTGTGCCGTGGACCGAAGCGGCATCTCGCGGCGGGGGAGGGGCGGGAATAGGAACGGCACCCCTGCGTTGAACTTGAGCGTAACCGACTCAACTTCCTCAGGAGGACAGGTGCCCGACAACTACAGCGAGGCCGGAGCGAGCTCGTTCGACGACTTCCTCGCCCGCTACCTCGACGGTGAGCGCGCCCGCGCGGCGCGGTCGATCGACCTCAGCCGATTCCTCACCGCCCGTACCCGCGACATCCTGCAGTCCGCAGGACGCTTCGCCCTCGAGCGCGGCCAGACCGAGCTCGACGCCCTGCACGTGCTCCGCGTGCTCATCGACGACGAGACCGTCTCGCAGGCCGTGCGCCGCATCGGCGTCGACCCGGCCGCCATCGCCACCGCCGCGGAGGCGCGCCTCCCGCACGCCGACGAGGCCCACGCCTCGCAGAACGCGGCCACCATCACCCCCAGCGCGCAGCGCGCGCTGTTCCACGCCTTCCAGGTCGCCCGCTCCAGCGGTTCGACCTACATCGAGCCCGAGCACCTCTTCTTCGCGCTCGTGCTCGGCCAGGACGCCCCCGCCGGGCAGGTCCTCGCCCGCGCCGGCGTCACCGCCGAGGCCCTCACCCAGGGCATGCGCGAGACCGAGGCCCCGCAGCAGCAGGAGGCGGGACAGCCCGCCTCCGACACTCCGATGCTCGACAAGTTCGGCACCGACCTCACCGCTCTCGCCCGCGAGGGCCGGCTCGACCCGGTCATCGGGCGCGCCGACGAGATCGAGCAGACCGTCGAGATCCTCAGCCGCCGCACCAAGAACAACCCGGTGCTCGTCGGCGAGGCAGGCGTCGGCAAGACCGCCATCGTCGAGGGCCTGGCCCGCGCGATCGTGGCGGAGGAGGTCCCCGAGCAGCTGCGCGGCAAGCGCGTGATCTCGCTCGACCTCCCCGGCATGCTGGCCGGCACCCGCTACCGCGGCGACTTCGAGGAGCGCCTCACCGGCACCATGGACGAGATCGCGGCGCACTCCGGCGAGCTGATCGTCTTCATCGACGAGGTCCACACCGTCGTCGGTGCGGGCGGCGGCGGCGAGGGCGGCATGGACGCGGGCAACATCCTCAAGCCGCGTCTGGCCCGAGGCGAGCTGCACCTCGTCGGCGCCACCACGCTCAAGGAGTACCGCACCATCGAGAAGGACCCGGCACTGGAGCGGCGCTTCCAGCCGGTCCGCGTCGGCGAGCCCGGCATCGAGGACGCGGTCGCCATCCTGCACGGCCTGCGCCCCGCCTACGAGGAGCACCACCGGGTGCGCTTCACCGACGAGGCCCTCCGCGCCTCCGTCGAGCTCTCGGCCCGGTACCTCACCGACCGCGTGCTGCCCGACAAGGCGATCGACCTGATCGACCAGGCCGGCGCGCGCCTCCGCCTCCGCCTCGGAGCCGGCGTCGACACCGGAGCTCTGCTCGAGCGTCTGGCGACCCTGGAGGCCGACAAGAACGCGGCCGTCTCGGCCGAGCACTACGAGGAGGCGTCCCGCGTCCGCGACGAGATCAGCGCCGTGCAGGCGGGGCTCGACGCGGCCACCGGCAGCGCCCCCGCGGAGGCGGTCGTCGGCGAGACCGAGATCGCCGCCGTCATCGCCCGCGCCACCGGCATCCCGGTGTCGCGGCTCACGGAGGGGGAGCGCGAGCGCCTCGCGCACCTCGAGACCGAGCTGCACCAGCGGGTCATCGGCCAGGACGACGCGGTCACCGCGGTCGCCCGGGCCGTCCGCCGCAGCCGCACAGGCCTCGGCGACTCCTCGCGCCCGGTCGGCTCGTTCCTCTTCCTCGGCCCGACCGGTGTCGGCAAGACGGAGCTGGCGCGCACCCTCGCCGGCTCCCTCTTCGCCGACGAGCAGTCGGTCATCCGCTTCGACATGAGCGAGTTCGGCGAGCGTCACACGGTCTCGCGGCTGGTCGGCGCCCCTCCCGGGTACGTCGGCTACGACGAGGCCGGTCAGCTGACCGAGCGCGTGCGCCGGAACCCGTACTCGGTGGTCCTCTTCGACGAGATCGAGAAGGCGCACCCCGACGTGTTCAACCTGCTGCTGCAGGTGCTCGACGACGGGCGTCTGACCGACGGCCAGGGGCGGACGGTCGACTTCCGCAACACGGTGATCATCATGACCTCGAACCTCGGCTCGGAGTTCCTGGCCTCGCGGTCGGGTGCGCTCGGCTTCGTCGCTCAGAGCGACGCGTCGGCCGAGGGCTTCGCCTCGGAGAAGGACCTGCGCGATCGCGTCATGGGCCGTCTCCGCGAGGCGATGCGCCCCGAGTTCCTCAACCGGATCGACGAGATCGTCCTGTTCCGCCGCCTCGGCCGCGAGCAGCTGCGGGAGATCGTCGGCATCGTCCTCGACACCACGCGCTCCCGCCTCGCTCCCCGCGAGGTGACGCTCGAGGTGACGGAGGCGGCCGTCGACTGGCTCGCCGAGAACGGCTACGAGCCGCAGTACGGCGCCCGGCCCCTGCGCCGGCTCGTCCAGCGCTCCATCGACGACCGGATCGCCGACCTGTTCGTCAGCGGCGAGGTCTCCGACGGAGGCGCGGTCCGCGTCGACGCCGTCGGCGGCGAGCTGCTGGTGACCTCGGCCGCCGCCCTCCCGCTGGCCGCGTAGCCGGTCCCGCTCCGACCCCCGTCCCTCCTCCTCCCGCGAGACACCGCTCGTGACGACGGCACCGCCCGTCGTCGCGAGCGGCGCCCGCGGAGGGGGAGGGGCGGGGGTCTCCGCGTCCTCACGGCTTGCCACAGCGGTCCCGGCGGGATAGACACGAGAGCACGAGAACCGGAGGCACGATGTCGAACCCGCGCTACTACGACCCCGTGGGCAAGGCGGTCCGGGCGCTGCTCGTGCTGAGCCTCGTCTGCTTCGCCCTGGCGGTGGGCATGTTCGCCCTCGACATCGTCATGCCCGGCACCATGACGGACGAGCGACGGCCCTGGGCCGAGGCCAGCGGGGCGCTCGCCTCGTTCGGCGTGCTGGCCCTCATCGTCTACTTCGCGACCGTCGCGATCGTCGGCGCGATCCGGGGCCGCGGGCAGTAGCCCCGGCTCCGACGCCCTCGTCCGACAGGAACGCGTCCGGCCCGCGGGATCCGAGGATCCTCGCGGGCCGGACGCGTTCTCGCGAGCCGTCAGGCGCCGGTCAGGGGCACTTCTTCGCGGTGATCGTCACCTTCAGCGTGGCGTCCGGAGCGACGGGGGAGCCGCCGGCCGGCTCCTGCCCGGTGACCTGGCCGGCGTCGGGCGCCTTCGGGTCCTCGGCGCAGGCGAGCGTGATCTTCGTGAAGCCTGCGGCGCCGAAGGCGTTCTTCGCGGCCTCCAGATCCTGGCCCGTCACGTTCGGCACGGTCTTCTGGTTGCCGGAGCTGGTGAACACGGTGATCGCGGTGCCGCGCGGGGCCGAGCCCGACGGGTCGGCGCGGGTGACCGTCCCGACCGCGGCGTCGCTCGCCTCCGTGCCGCCCTGCACGACGCCGAAGCCGGCCGCCTCGAGCTTGGCCTCGGCGTCGGCGGAGGAGAGTCCGACGACATCCGGGATGTCGACCTTCGGGACGACCTGCAGCGAGCCGTCGGCCTCCGGGAACTCCGTCCCGCCGTACGTCGCGTCGGCGGCGCGCATGACGACCGGCCAGATGCGGTGGCGCGCGGTGGCGGCGGATCCGGAGTCGAAGGAGTAGCGGCCGAGGCGCAGGTTCGCGTCGCCCTTCACGTTGAACACGCCGACGGCGGTCGCGACGCGGGTGCTCGCTCCGGTCATCCAGGTGGCCTTCGCATCGTCGGTGGTGCCGGTCTTGCCGATCAGCGGAACGCCGTCGCCGGTGCGGGAGGCCACGGCCGTCCCTCCGCCGGTGAAGGTCGCCTGCAGCGCGACGGCCGCGGTGGCGGCGACGTTGCGGTCGATCGACTGGCGGCAGTTCGCCGGGGGCACCGGCTGGTCGGCTCCGGCGGAGTCGGTGATGCGGTCGATCGCGACGGGGTCGCAGGTCGTGCCGCCGGAGGCGATGGTGGCGAAGGCGCCGGCCATCGAGAGGGGCGAGACGTAGTTCGTGCCGAGCACCGACGACGGGTTGTGCTCGAGCTCCTCGCCGCTGCCCTGCTTCACGCCCATGTCGACCGCGGTGTCGCGGATGCCGCATAGGTCGAGCTCGCGGGCCATGCCGACGAAGCCGGTGTTGAGGGAGGTCTTCGTGAAGGACACCGGGGTGCCGACCTCGCCGGTGCCGCCCTCGTCGTTCTTCGCGCTCGTCTCGTTGCTCGTGTCGGTGCCGCCGGAGACGCAGGAGTCCGTGAAGGTGCCCCAGGTGGACTTGCGCGTCCCGTCGACCGACTCGTTGATGCTGTGGCCCTCCTTCAGCCACTCCACCAGGGTGAAGAGCTTGTAGGTCGAGCCCGGCTGGATCCCGGAGGATCCGCCGTTGGCCCGATCGGTGCTGTAGTTCACGGCGCTGTAGGACGGGTCCGTCGTGAGGACGTCCGGATCCTGCGAGTACTTCTTGTTCTGCGTCATCGCGAGCACGCGCCCGGATCCGACCTCGACGCTGACCGAGACGGCTCCGACGTCGAAGTTCCAGGTCTGCGGGACCTGCGCGTCGACGGCGGCGACGGCCGCGTCCTGCAGGCCGACGTCGAGCGTCGTGTAGACGTCGAGGCCGCCGCGGCGGAAGTTGGTCCAGCGGGTGTCCTCGTCGGCGCCGAAGATCTCGTTGTTCTTCAGGACGTTGGTGACGTAGTCGCAGAAGAAGCCCGCGTTGCCCGCGGTCGAGCAGCCGGTGCTGGGCTGGGTGATGCGGGGCTCGATCGGAGTGGCGACGGCGGCGTCGTGGTCCTCCTGCGAGATCTTCCCCTCCTCGAGCATCTTGCCGATGATGTAGTCGCGGCGGTCCTTGTTGCGGGCGTAGCCGTTCGCGGCGCCGTTGTCCGGGTTGTCGGGCTGGTCGATCCGCAGGACGGCCGGGTTGTTGACGATCGCGATGAGGCTCGCGGCCTGGGCGATCGAGAGGTCCGCGGCCGAGGTCGCGTAGTAGTAATTCGCGGCGGTCTCGAGGCCGTAGGTGGTGCCTCCGAAGAACGCGATGTTGAGGTAGCCCTGGAGGATCTGGTCCTTGGTGTACTGCTTCTCGAGGCCGATGGCGAGCTTCATCTCGCGGAGCTTGCGCTCGGGGGAGGTCCGGGTGGCCTCGTCGATGGCGGCCGCGCGCTCGGCGTCGTCCGAGATGTTGCGGACGGCCTTCTCGACGAGGACGTTCTTCACGTACTGCTGGGTGATCGAGGATCCGCCCTGCACGTCGTTGCCGAGCACGTAGGTCTGCGCGACGGCGCGGAGGGTGCCGGGGAGGTCGACTCCGCCGTGGTCGTAGAAGCGGGGGTCCTCACCCGAGACGGCGGCGTCCTTGGCGGCCTGGGCGATGCGGTCGAGCGGCACCTCGACGCGGTTCTCGACGTAGAAGGAGGCGAGCAGCTGCGGGGAGCCGTCGGAGCCGGTCGCGTAGATGTTGCTCTTCTCGGAGAGCTTGTCGACCTCGAGGAAGTCGGGCAGGCCGTCGAAGACGCCGATCGACTGGTTCGCGGCGACTCCGGCGAGCGCCACGGCCGGGGTGACGGTGGCGGTCACGAGGACTCCGGCCACGACGCTCATGCCCAGGAAGCCCACGATCGCCTTGACCACACCACCGGTGGTCCTTCTGTCGGACGCCAAACCTTCTCCTTCGCGAATCCCCCCGGATGCTGCGACGACCGCGGCCGACGCCCTGCACGCTCCGTACGGCAGGTCAACCTCGACAGACTAACCCGAGAGCCCTCGAAGACGAAGGCCCGGCCAGAGGCCTGAAAAGACCCTGACCGCCGCCCGGGGGACGGTGTTCCCTAGGCTGTCGGCATGGCGAGCCCCTTCTCCGACCCCCGACCGGCCGACGCGACGACCCCGGAGGCCGCTCCGGTCGCGCCTCCGCAGGCCGTCCCCGCACCGCCCACGGGCGCCCTCTCGTACGCTCTCGGCTTCCTCGCGTTCATCGGGATCCCGTTCCTCAGCCTCATCGTGGGCGGCATCGTCATGGCGTCCGTGTACCCCTCCGCCCGGAGGAAGGGCGGGCTCGCCGCCGAGAACGCGCGGAACGCGGCGAACTGGGGTCTGACGGTGATCCTGATCGGGGTCGTGACGCTCGGCGCGCACGTCGTGCTGCTCTTCGCCGCCTCCGACACCCCGCTGGCGAAGGGCTTCTACCCGATCGGCATCCCGATCACGCTGTTCGCCGTGCTCTGGCTGGTGCACTTCGTGCTGATCATCTGCGGACTGGTGAAGGCGAATCAGCGCGAGGTGTTCCGTCCGCGCATCGCGATCCCGTTCCTCCGCCCGCCCGCGGCCTGAGCTCAGGCGCTGACGGGCCAGAGGTAGTCGAGCCCCGGCGGCGTGCCGGGGAACAGCGGGCCGTAGTGGTCCTCGTCCTTGGCCACGAGCTTCGAGCGGTGCGAGAGGTGCAGCCGCTCGTCGCCGAACCACGGCGGGAGCGGGTAGTCGCCGGTCAGGTAGGCGGCGAGATCCTCCGGGGCGGCGGCGAGGGCCTCCTCGGTCTTCACGAGGCACGTGTCGGCGAAGCCGCGCTCCGTCCACTCCGCGCAGGTCTCGCGCTGGTAGGTCATCAGCGCCGGCCGGTAGCCCCGCCACATCCGCGTGACGGGGTGGTTCTGCCAGCCGTACCCCGGGACGGTCAGCGCCCGCATGACCTGCAGCGTCTCGACGCGCTGCTTGCCGAGCCGCTTGCCGTCGAGGGCGCGGACGCTGCGGTGGAAGTCGGGGTAGGGGAGGAAGGTCTGCACGCCTCCCAGTCAACAGCGGCCCGTCTCCCTCCGGCCACCCTCCCGTCACGCCGATGTCGCCTGGCGTGCGTAGCGTCCGGGGCATGACCGGACTCCCCCTCCTCGCCACCGACGACGTGCAGCTGCGCTGGGCGCGGCCCGAGGTCCTCGACTCCGCCCGCCACCGGATGCTGCGCCTGCTCACCCTCGCCGAGCGCCTGCGCTACGAGGCGACGAGTCGGCGCGAGGTCCGGGACGGCTTCCTCCTCGGCCGGGTCCTCGTGCGCGAGCTGGCGGCGGAGACGCTCGGGATCGATCCCCTCGAGGTCGCCGTGGACGCGCGCTGCCAGCGCTGCTCCGGACCGCACGGCCGTCCGGTGCTCCGCGGCGAGCACCCGGCGCTGGAGCGGATGCGGATCAGCATCGCGCACTGCGACGGCGCGGTGGTCGCGGCGCTGGCGACCGGACGCGACATCGGGATCGACGCGGTGCGCGCCCGCAGCGTCCGCGACCGCGTGGCCTCCGGGGCGACGACGGCGGAGCAGGTGCTCGCCGACCTGCGCTCGCAGGCGGTCGCGAAGGCCGACGGGCGCGGGACCTCGAGCGACGAGCCCGTCCGCTTCCGCACCAGGGAGGGTGCGACCGAGGCCTGGATCGAGGGCTCGAGCCGCTACTTCGCCGTCTCGGAGCCGGCGGTCCACTCCGCGCTCGTCGTGGCGGTCGCGGTCGCTCAGGAGTGACCGCGGGGCGCGGTCCCCGGCCGTTGCGCTGGTCCGCGCCTAGGCGAACAGCGACAGCGTGATCGTCGAGCGGTAGGAGCCGGCCTCGACGTTCGGCTCGGCCAGCAGCCGCAGCTCGGCGTCGGCGCTCCAGGTGCCGACCCCGCCGTCGGCTCCGAGCAGCAGCGCGTCGCGCAGGCCCGCGCCGCCCTCGAGGGAGGAGACGACCGGATCGCCCGCGACGGCGCCGGTGCCGGCGACGAGGCGCGGGGTCCAGCCGAGGTGGTCGGCTCCGATCGAGGCGCTCGGGCCGGTGAGGGCGCTCGCCGAGGCGAGGACGTACCAATCGTTCTGCGCGGCGACGCGCGAGTCGGTGACGGTGACCGTGGGCAGCCCGCCCGTGAACCGGCGCTGGAGGGCGGTGGAGCCCGACTCGGCGAGGTCGACGGCGTCGGCGGCGACGGAGAGCGAGAGGGAGCCGGGCTGCGCGGGAGGGGTGATGTCGACGTCGACGTCCACTCCGTCGAGGTCGTGGAGCAGGGGCGGCGTGCGGACCGGGTTTTCGCCGGTGAGCGGATCGGCGGCGTCGGGCGGAGTGGCGGAGGGGGAGTCGGCGGGACGGTCTGCGGCGGGCGGGTCTGTGGCGGGCCGGTCTGCGGAAGAGGAGCCGGTCGTCGGCTGCGCGGGCTCGACGGGGTCCGCGGGGGAGGGGCTCGAGGAGCGGCGGTCGGAGGCGCCGGATCCCGCATCGGGAACGGAGGGGTCCGCAGTCGCCGCCGCATCCTCCGCGGGCGAGGCGGCGGTCGGCGTCGACACCGCTTCCGGGGCGGTCATCGCTTCGGGCGCGAGGGCGGCGGAGGCGAACACCACGGAGAGCACGAGGGTCGTCGTCGGGACGAACGCGACGAGAGCGCGGGTGGTGCGGGTCACGGACGGTCCAGTTCTGCGGGCTCTGCGATGCGCCCGCCTGTGATTAGTACCAGGAGCGCGAAGTGCTCTGCACCCCCGCTTCCGGGTGGAGTGCCGCCGAGCGCGCCAGCGGGCTCGGCCATGCTCGTGCGCCCACCTCTTCGACGAGGCGGCGCTGAGCCGGATCTATCATTCGACCGATCTCCTTCTCGGGGAGCGCCTGCGGGGGAGCGGCCGTTCCTTCCCGCCCGCGGAGATCGACGTGACGGCGCTCCCGCTCAGGCCCGGCACGTCCTTCGGCATCTGGAGCCCTGAGCCGCGCACATCGAGCCCGCACTCGCCCTGCGCGTCGGATAATGCGCCGCACACGCAGAGGAGGGAGCGCCCGCGGGCACTCCCTCCTCCGTCACGACCGGACGACCGGTCGCCGTGCGCTCAGCAGACGCGGGCCGGGTAGGCCACCGTCTGCGCGAGGGTCTCGGAGCCCGCCGTCGCGGTCACCGTCACCTGGCTGCCCGGCATGCTCGCCAGGCGGGTGGTGAACGCGGCCGATCCGCTCGCACCTGCGGCCACCCCGGTGACCGTCTTCGAGCCGTAGGCCGAGGCCATCGCGACGTCGATCGGAGCGGTGCCGCCGTTCTTGGCGAGGACAGTCAGCACCGCCTTCCCGGCGACGCAGCGCGCCGTCACGGTCACCGGCACCGTCAGCGCCGGGGCGGCCGCCTCGGGGACGACGATCTCGCCGATCTTGAGGAACGAGCCCGGCGTGGAGAAGGTCAGCTTCAGGCCGGTGGCCGAGACCGCCGCGAACGGGATCGTGGTCAGCGTGCCGTTCGCCGCCGGAGCGACGTTCTGCGCGGTGGTCGGCTTCCAGGTGCCGTCCTCGGCGCGGTAGGCCACGCTCACCGACGCCAGGGTGCCCTCGGTGTTGGTGAAGGTGAGCCCGGCGACGCGGTGCGCCTCGGTGTTCGTCAGGGTGAACTCGGCGCTGCCGGCGAAGGTGCCGTCGGTCCAGGTCGACCAGGGGGTGCTCACGTTGCCGTCGCAGGCGTTCTTCGCGGGGAGGGTCGCGTACTTCGTCTGGCTGAACGACGCCGAGACCGCGGCTCCGGGGACGCGGCAGACGTTCGTCGGCGGCGCGGTGCCCCAGATCTGCACCTCCGAGACCGACTGCCACGTGTTCGCCGCGCTGGTGAGGTGCAGGCGGAGGCCCGTGGTGTCGGGCAGGGAGGACAGGTCGAGGATCGCCGTCGGGGCGGATCCGGTCGCGGCCTGGCTGAGGGTGGTGGCGACCGAGGAGGTCGTCCATGCGCCGTTCACCTGGTACTCGACCTCGATCCTCGAGGGCCAGGTCGCGGTCGCACCGTCCTTGTAGGTGCTGACCGTCACCGAGTCGAGGTTCTGCGCCGCGCCCCAGGAGAAGGAGAGGCGGCTGTCGCGCGGGTAGCCGGCCGAGGACCAGTCGTCCCAGCCCTTGCCCTTCACATCGCCGTCGATGAGCTTGCCGGCGAGGTCCGTGCGGCTCGAGACCGCGACCGACGCTCCGGGAGCGAGGTTCGCGATGCCCGGCTCCGCCACCTCGATCGTGCGGGTGAAGCGGCGACCGGAGGAGAATCCGGCGTCGGCGGCGAGCGTGCCCGTCACCTGCACCGTGCCGAGCTCGGCGGGGCCGGGGGCGGCCCAGGTCACGGCGACGTCGCGGGTCGAGCCGTTGCTCGAGACCGAGACCGTCGAGGGGAGCGCGGCGGCGATGTCGGCGCCGCGGCGGACCTGCTTCGGCAGACGGGCGTCCACGACCGACCAGACGCCCTCGCCGACCCCCTTGTCGTCCCAGTAGGAGAGGTTCCAGCCGGATCCCCAGCGCGCCGGGTCCTCCTGAGCCGGATTCCGCATCTCGAGGCGGCCGTTCTCGCCGACCGTCATCGGGAGCCAGACGTAGGTCGAGTCCGACTTGCCCTCGTTCCAGCGGTCGCCCATGTAGACGTACTTGCCGGGAGCGAGGGTGAGGACGTTCGTCGACTGCGAGCCGAAGGTCGTCTTGCGGGAGTCGCCGATCGAGAGCAGGCCGTCGCCGCCCTCCGGGATCGCGTTGTACGCGACGTTCTCGTCGGCGTCGCCCTTCTCGACTCCGCGGGTCCACGCGCCGAGGATCGAGTCGGCGGTGTAGTAGGTCTGCGGGTTCGGCGCCCAGCCGGTCGCCCCGGAGGCGATCGTGTAGTACTTGCCGCCGTTGGCGAAGATCGCGGGCGCCTCGAGGTGTCCGCACTCCTTGACGATCTGGAAGTCGGTGCCGCGCACCGGTGCTCCGACCGCACCGTCGGCGAAGACGTAGGGGTACGTCCCGTCGGCCGAGTACTGGTTCGCGTCGAGGGTGTCGGTCGTGGTGGTCCGCTCGACGTTGGTGTAGTCGGCGTCGAGCTTCGCCACGTAGAGCGAGTAGTTCTCCTCGGAGGAGTAGGAGATGTACGCGGTGCCGTCCTCGTCCTGGAAGACGGTCATGTCCCGCGCCTGCCCGGGAACGGCGGAGGTGGTGCAGGCCTTGTAGTCCGTGCGGTTGTAGAGGCGGTAGACGCCCTGGAGCGTGAAGGGCCCGGTCGGGCTGTCCGAGACGGCGACTCCCGCCATCGAGCGCGCGTAGGTGCTGCCGCCCGGCGTGGTCCGGCCGTCGGAGTGCCACCACATGACCCACTTGCCGGTCTTCTCGTTGAAGAGGACCTTGGGGCGCTCGAAGATGGCGGTGTTCGGCGAGGCCTGCGTCGTGTCGAGGTGGTAGTCGAGCTCCGCGATGCGGTCGGCGCGAGGGGCTCCGGAGTCGTCGACGGTGTCGTAGAGCGCGTCGAAGTAGGGGGCCTCGAGGTCGGCCGGAGCCGAGACGCTGCGCAGCGCGGTGCCCTTGTTCTCCCAGTTGTGGCCGTCGGTGGAGCGGTAGACCGCGACTCCGGGGCTGTTCCAGTAGCCCTTCGTGCGGTCCTCGCCGTACCAGTACTGGACCTGCTGACCGCCCTCCTCGACGGTGACGATCTGGCCGCCGTGCGCCTGGATGTGGCGGCCGTCGGTGTCGTACCAGTAGGGCTGGAAGTAGCCGGCCGCGGTGCTGCCCGGGTCCTGGACCGCCGGGTAGTCGGTGTAGGTCACGGGCGTCGAGGTGCGCGGCACTCCGTCGTCGGGATCCGTGGCCACGGCGGCCGAGGCCGACTGCGCTCCTGCTCCCAGGAGTGCTGCGACGAGCAGCGCGGCCACCGCCGCGGCGGCCGTTCGTGGTCGAGACGTCATGCTGTGCTCCTTTGCACCGGGGACTTCGCGCATGTTCACGCAAACATCAGGCTTCCACGAGGGTCTGATGACGTCAACATCCGGATCCATTCGGTCGCCGGATACCGGCGGCTGCGCGGGCCCGGTCCTCGCTGCTCGACCTTCCGGCGCGAGCGCTCCGCCCGGTTGGAGGGCGCGCTCCGCTAACCGGCGATCATCCGATGCCGCCCGAACCGCGATCGCCCCCGAGCCGGAGGGCTCGAGGGCGATCGGACGTGCGGTGCGGCCTAGCCGCCGACCGCCTGGCGAGCGCTGTCGAGCCCGCTCGAGAAGGCGTCGGCGGAGGAGACGTTGCCCGACTCCAGCTCGACCAGCGCCCCCGAGAGGGCGGCGCCGATCGCTCCGGTGTCGGGGCCGTTCACGAACGAGGGGAAGTCCTCGACCGAGCTCGCGATCACCTCGCCGATCCTCGAGTCGCCGAAGAACGGATCGGTGTAGGCGCGGACGCTGTCGCTCTGCAGGGCGGCGGGGAACGTGCCGGAGGTGGCGAAGTGGTCCTCCTGGCCCTCCGCCGACATCATCGTCTGGATGTACTGCCACGCGGCCTGCGGGTGCTCGGCCCGCGCTGCGATGGCGATGACGCTGCCTCCCCAGTTGCCGCCGACTCCGGGGACCGAGGTGACGCGCCAGTTCCCCGCGGTGTCGGGGGCGTCGGTCGTGATGCCCTGGAGGATCCAGGACGGAGCGACGGTCACGGCGAACGAGCCGTTCGCCCGTCCGGGTGCCCAGCCGGAGGAGAAGGCGGCGATGCCGGCGCTGATCCCCGCGTCGTAGGCCTTCACGGCGATGTCGAAGGCGTCCTCCACCTGCGGGTTCGTGTCGTAGGCGAGCTCGCCGTCGGGGGAGTAGTACTTCTCGGTGACCTGGTTGATCGTCGAGTAGAAGACGCTGGTCTCCACGTTGTCGACGAAGGGCTCACCGGTCGCGGCCGTGTACTTCTCGCCGGTCGCGAGGAAGCCGTCCCAGTCGCTCCAGAGCGCGGCGACCTCGTCCGGATCGGTGGGGAGGCCTGCCTGCTCGAACAGGTCCGCGCGGTAGGCGAAGCTGAGGCCGCCCACGTCGGTCGGCACGCCCACGACGGAGCCGTCCGCCGCGGTCGCCGCGTCCGCCGCCCAGGGCAGGTAGATCTCTTCCCGACGCTCACCCGTGCTCTCCGAAGCAGGCAAGTGCTCTGCAGTACTTCCGGATATCGATCTCAGGGCTGCGAGGATCTCGCGCGCTCGAGGATGGCCGCGATCACGGCGGACTTCGCCTCGGCGTAGTCGTTCCCGTCCTCCCAGCGCCGGAGGAGGAGAGACGCCTTCGTGCTGCGGTAGAGCTCGCGGTCGGCCGGGTCGGTGCGCAGCCGGTCGCGCAGGAGGAGGTACGCGTCGATCGCGGGATGACCCTCCTCGTAGATGTGGACGTGGGCGTCCCGTCCGGGCGTGCGGACGAGCCGGTGCCCGGGCTCGCGGGTGCGCAGGACGTAGCCGGCCTCGAGCAGCGGCGCGACGTGGTCCTCCTCCGCCGTGACGTCGGGCACGACGACCAGCACGTCGATGATCGGCTTCGCGGGCAGGCCCGGGACGGAGGTCGAGCCGATGTGCTCGACCCGCACGCCCGGGACGGCCTCGAGGATGCGCCGCCGGTGCTCCTCGAACAGGGCGGACCACTCGGGTTCGTGCTCGTGCAGGGCGAGCTCGAGCGGCTCCGGTCCGCCGACGAGCTCGACGGATGCGACGTCGGGGCGGCGGGGGGAGCGGTGCGGAGTCACCGGGTCATCCTGCCAGGGGTGCCGCAGGGCGGGTGCGGTTCACTGGAGCGGTGAGCACCCTCCTCGTCACCGCGCACCCCGACCGCGACTCCCTCACCGCCGCCCTCGCCCGGCGGCTACGGGACGAGCTCGGCCCCGACGGAGTGGAGACGGCCGACCTCGACGCCGAGGGCTTCGATCCGCGGTTCGGCGCGGCCGACCGGGACCGCTACCGCGGTGTCGGCGCGGTTCCGGACGACGTCCTCCGCGAGCAGCGCCGGCTCGACGGCGTCGACCACCTCGTGCTCGTCTTCCCCGTCTACTGGTGGTCGATGCCCGCGCTGCTGAAGGGCTGGATCGACCGCGTCTTCCTCGCCGGCTGGGCCTTCGACATCGACCCCGTCCACGGCACGCAGCGCAGACTCGGCGCTCTGACCGTCCACCTCGTCCTCGTCGCGGGGGACTCCGCCGGGACCTACGAGCGGCACGGCTACGAGCAGGCGCTGCTGACGCAGATCCAGCACGGGATCATCGACTACTGCGGAGCCCGGCGCGGCGGAGCCGTCTTCGTCCACGAGTCCGAGCGCGAGGACGACGCGAGCCGCAGGGCGGCGGTCGAGGACGCGGTCGAGCGGACCATGGAGGCGATCAGGGCTGATCCGCCTGCAGCGCTCCGGTGACGAGGGCCTGCACGAGTGTGTCGGCGTCGTAGTCCGGATCGTGGGCGGCGCCGATGCAGAGGTTGCCGATGCCCTTGAGGAGCATGTAGCCGCTGAGACTCGACGCCGGGATCCGGGCGGGTCGTGCCGCTTCGAGCAGGTCGCCGCAGACGGGGACGAGCCGCTCCACGAAGTAGGCGTGCAGGGCGTCGGATCCGGCGCTGTCGCCCTGGAGCGCACCGGCGAGGCCGTGCTTGGTCACCAGGAGGTCGACGAAGTGGGCGACCCAGGCCCGGAGGGCGGCCTCCGTGGTCGCGCTGTCGGCGAGCAGCCGTGGGCCCGCCTCCGCGCAGGCCTCGACCTGGTGGCGGTAGACGGCGACCACGAGCTCCGAGCGGGTCGGGAAGTGCCGGTAGATCGTCCCCATGCCGACGCCGGCCTCCGCCGCGATCTCGCGGACCGGCGCGTCCACGCCGGAGGCCACGAACACCGTCGCCGCGGCGGCGAGCAGAGCGTCGCGACTCGTCCGCGGTCGGCCGGGCGTGCGGGGCGCACGGTCGCTCATCGGTTCTCCTTGCTTTTCGGAGCGGCGCTCCGTAATGTCTCCGAGCGCAGCTCCATCACGTTCCGGAGCAGTGCTCCGCAATGTTCCGGAGCAGCGCTCCGACGATTGTGCCAGAGCGCCGCCCCCCAGGAAGGACCCTCGTGCCCACTCCGCTCCTCGACTCCCTCGACCGCGTCGTCGGACCCGGCGCCCCCGTCGTCTCCCTCGCTCCGGTCGTGCTCGACGCCCCCGGCCGCCCCGTCCCGCTCGAGGTCCGCGTCTCGGCCCCGACGACGGGGTCGGATCTGCCCGTCGTGCTGTTCTCGCACGGCAACGGCTGGAACCTCGACGGCTACGCCCCGCTGACCGCCTTCTGGGCGTCCCGCGGCTTCGTCGTGATCCAGCCCACCCACCTCGACTCCCGCCGCAACGGCTTCGGCTTCGACCACCCGGTCTTCCCGAGCATCTGGACGGAGCGGATCGCCGACCTGACCCGCTCCCTCGACCGGCTCGACACCCTCGAGGCGGCCGTCCCCGGCCTCGCCGGACGGATCGACCGCGCCCGGATCGCCGTGGCCGGCCACTCCTGGGGCGGGCAGACCGCGCAGGCCCTCCTCGGCGCCCGCGTCCTCGACGACGACGGCACCGCCGGAGCCGACCTCTCGGACGAGCGGGTCCGCGCCGGGATCCTGCTCGCGGCGACCGGGCTCGCCGGGGACGACCTCGCGCCGTTCGCCCGCGAGCACTTCCCCTTCCTGCGGCCCTCGTTCGCCGAGCTGACCACACCGACCCTGGTCGTCGCGGGCGACCGCGACCAGTCGCGGATGTCGCGGCGCGGCCCCGACTGGTTCACCGACGCCTTCACGCACAGCCCCGGTGCCTCCGACCTGCTGACCCTCCACGGTGCGGAGCACTCGCTCGGCGGGATCGTCGGGGACTCGGTGGCGGAGACGACCGACGCGGACCCCGAGCGCGTCGACGCCCTGCAGCGGCTGAGCACCGCCTACCTCCGCACCGCGCTCGGCGTCGATCCGCGGAGCTGGGGCGCCGCGCGGGACGCCTTCCGACACCACGGGGCCGCCCTCGGCCGGATCGACGGGAAGTAGCGGCTGCGGTCGACCCCTCTCGATCCGTCGCGAACGGCCCGTCGCCGAGGGGCGGACGGGCCGTTCGCGACGGATGAGCGGAGCGGGTCCTGCCGTCAGCGCGGGGCGCGCAGCCCGGCGAGCGGGCCGCCGTGCAGCGGCTCCGTCTCCCAGCGGACGCGGGCGGTGCGGTCGGGAGCGAGCTCGACGTGCAGGCGGTGCGGGGTCTCGAGGAACACGACGTCGACCAGGACTCCGTCGCCCGAGGGTCCGGCGCTCGCCGCGAACGGTCCGTCGACGGTCCAGGCTCCCGCGCCGGGCGTCACCGTGAAGCGCTCGTCGCCCTCGGTCAGCGCGAGCGTCCAGCCGCCCTCGTCGGCCGTCACCTCGACGGCGTCGGGCCACGATCCGACCGGCGTGTAGCTCCCGGTCGCGGGGGAGGCGCCCTCGAGCGGGGGCAGGGCGAGCTCCGACAGCCGGTCGGCCAGTCGGGCGTCGGCCTCCGCCGTGGACCCTCGGCCGACGGCGGGGAGCAGGTGCTCCCAGGCGAGCGCGAGCAGCGTCTGCGTGTCCGAGGTCTGGCCGGTCAGCGCGATCACGAGCTCGTGCTCGGGCACGATCAGGCTGAACTGCCCGTACGCGCCGTCCGCGCGGTAGCCGTGCAGCGACCGCCAGAACTGGAAGCCGTAGCCCTGCTGCCAGTCCGGTCCGCCGTCCTCGTGGGTCGGGACGTGCGCGCGGGACGCCTCGGCGACCCACTCCGGCGAGAGGATCCGCCGGTCGCCCCAGCGCCCCTCCTGCAGGTACAGCAGTCCGAGCGCAGCTGCCGCCTCGGTGGTGGCGTGCAGCCCGCTGTAGCCGAGCTCGCGCCCCGAGTCGTCGCGATGCCAGGCGACCTCGCCGATGCCGAGCGGATCGAGCAGGCGCGGGCGCAGGTAGTCGGTCAGCGACTGCCCGCTCACGCGCTGCACGATCGCGGCGGCGGCGAAGGTGCAGGGCTGGTTGTAGGCGAAGACGCTGCCCGGCTCCTGCTCCGGCGGGAGGAGGAGGAAGCCGCGCACCAGGTCGATCGGGTCCGTCTCCTCGGCGCGGTCGATCGTCTCGGCGGAGTGGCCGCTCGCCATCGCGAGGACGTGGCGGACGCGGATCGCACGCGAGCGCGGGTCGGTGATCTCGTCGTCGAGCTCGGGGAAGTACGAGAGGACGGTGGCGTCCAGGTCGACCAGGCCCTCGGCGACCGCGAGGCCGACGGCGGTCGCGGTGAAGCTCTTGCTCAGCGAGTAGAAGAGGTGCAGTCGCTCGTCCGAGTACGGCGCCCACCAGCCCTCGGCGACGACGTCGCCGCCCTGCACGACCATCAGCCCGTGCAGCTCGACGCCGGGAGCGGCCTCGACCCCGTCGACGAAGGCCAGCACTCCCTCGGCGTCGACGGAGCGGGCGGACGGGGTGCTTCTCGGCAGTGAGCGCGTCATCCTCCGATGCTACGACCGGGGCGGCGCCGCCTCCGCCCGGGGGCAGGTGGCGGCGCCGCCTAGGCGGTCGGCTCGGCGGGGAAGGGCCCGAGGCCGAGCAGGAAGCGGAGGATCGCGTCGGCCGGCACGCGCAGGGCGGGGCCGGAGCCGAGCTCCCACTCCGCGTCGGTCGGAGCGAGGGTGCGACCGCGGACGGCGGCGCGGATCGCGAGCGGCGCGCGCTGCAGGCGGTCCAGGGCCACCCCGCCGGTGATGCGGGAGGAGAGGGCGAGCGGCTCGGGGGAGAGGGCGAGCTCGACGCGGACGACCTCGACCAGCTCGGCGACCGAGCGGGGACCGGCGCCGGCGCGGCGAGCGGAGGCGAGAGCGGCCAGGGCCGGGGCGACCTCGGCGGGAGGAGGAGGGGAGGAGGCCTCGCGGGCGCCCATCCGCGTCGCGAGGCGCTGGCCGGTGCTGCTCGAGAGCCGCACGACGAGCTCTCCGAGCAGGGCGTCCCGGGAGACGGCACTGGCCGCCTCGCCCTCCGTGGTGGAGGGGGAGGCGGCCAGGACGGCGAGGCGGTCGAGCCTCTCGGCGACGAGGGGGCGCCAGTCGTTGCTGACGCCCGTCTCGTCGACCGAGGGCCCGGTGCTCAGCGGCAGGAACCGCGACCAGTCGGGCACGACCGCAGGGCCTAGCGTCCGCCCGAGCGGCGCTTGTTGTAGACGTCGAAGGCGACCGCGAGCAGGAGCACGAGGCCCTTGACCGCCTGCTGCCACTCGATGCCGATGCCCATGATCGACATGCCGTTGTTCAGGACGCCGATGATGAGGCCACCGATGATCGCGCCGCCGATGGTGCCGACGCCGCCCTGGACCGCCGCGCCGCCGATGAAGGCGGCCGAGATGGCCTCGAGCTCGAAGCCGTCACCCGCCTTCGGGCCGGCGAGGTTGAGTCGCGCGGTGAAGACGAGGCCGGCCAGCGCCGCGAGGACGCCCATGTTGACGAACAGCCAGAAGGTGACGTTGCGGGTCTTGATGCCGGACAGCTCCGCGGCGTGCAGGTTGCCGCCGATCGCGTAGACGTGGCGGCCGAAGACGGAGCGGTTCATGACCACGCCGTAGATAAGGACGAGCACGGCGAGCACGATCAGGGTGACCGGGATGCCCTTGAAGGTGGCCAGCGCGAAGGAGAAGGCCGCGATCACGACGGAGACGAGGACGAGCTTGGTGACGAACCAGGCGCCCGGCTCGACGCTCTGCGCGTACTTCTGGCGGCCGCGGCGGGTGCGCACGGACTGCACGGCGAAGGCGACGATCGCGAGCGCGCCGATGACGAGCGACAGCGGGTCGAGGTCGGTCTCGCCGAACAGGTCGGTGAGGAAGCCGTTGCCCAGCGCGCGGTACTCGGTCGGGAAGGAGCCGATGTTCGCGTTGCCGAGGACGACGAGCGCCAGGCCGCGGAAGATCAGCATGCCCGCCAGGGTCACGATGAACGCCGGGATCCCGACGTACGCGATCCAGAAGCCCTGCCACGCTCCGACCAGGGCGCCGATGAGGAGGGAGAGGACGATCGACAGCCACCACGGGAGACCCATGTTGACCGCGAAGACGCCCGAGATCGCTCCGACGAACGCCGCGACCGAGCCGACCGAGAGGTCGATGTGCCCGGCCACGATGACCATCACCATGCCGATGGCGAGGATCAGGATGTAGCCGTTCTGGACGATCAGGTTCGAGATGTTCTGGGGGCGGAGGAGGATTCCGCCGGTCATCACCTCGAACAGCAGCACCACCACGATGAGGGCGATGAAGATGCCGTTCTTGCCGAGGTCGCCCAGCACGTGGCTGAGGCGCTTCGTGAAGGCGTTCTCGGTGGGCTTCACCTGCGCACCGGCCGCGGTGGACGGTTCGTTCTGCAGATCGGTCATCGTTGCTTCTCCTGGGTCATGAGGGTGAGGACCGCCTCGGGCGTCGCCTCGGCGATGGGCAGCTCGCCCGTGATCCGGCCCTCCGACAGCGCGTAGACGCGGTCGCAGATGCCGAGCAGCTCCGGCAGCTCGGAGGAGATGACGATGATCCCCTTACCCTGCGCCGCGAGCCGGTTGATGATGGTGTAGATCTCGTACTTCGCACCCACGTCGATGCCGCGGGTGGGCTCGTCGAGGATGAGGACGTCGGGGTCGGAGTAGATCCACTTCGACAGGACGACCTTCTGCTGGTTGCCGCCCGAGAGCTTGCCGGTCTTGGCGAGCACGGTCGGCGACTTGATGTTCATGCTGCCGCGGTACTCGTTGGCGACCTCGAACTCGCGGTTGTCGTCGACCAGTCCGCCGCGGGCCACCTTGTCGAGCGACGCGAGCGAGATGTTCCGCTTGATGTCGTCGATGAGGTTGAGGCCGTAGTGCTTGCGGTCCTCGGTCGCGTAGGCGAGCCCGTGGGCGATCGCCTCCGAGACGTTCCGGATCTTGATCTCCTTGCCGGCCTTGAAGACCTGGCCCGAGATGCGGCTGCCGTAGGAGCGGCCGAAGAGGCTCATCGCGAACTCGGTGCGCCCGGCGCCCATCAGCCCGGCGATGCCGACGATCTCGCCGCGGTGCACCGTCAGGTTGACCTTGTCCACCATGACGCGGGTCGGGTCCTGGGGGTGGTGGGCGGTCCAGTCGACCACGCGCAGGATCTCCTCGCCGATGTGCGGCGTGTGGTCCGGGTAGCGGTGGTCCAGGTCGCGGCCGACCATGTCCTTGATGATGCGGTCCTCGGTGACGTCGTCGTGGGCGATCGTCTCGATGGTCTTGCCGTCGCGGATGACCGTGACGGTGTCCGCGATCTTCTTGATCTCGTTCAGCTTGTGGCTGATGATGATCGACGTGATCCCCTGCTCCTTGAGGTGCAGGATCAGGTCGAGCAGGTGGTCCGAGTCCTCGTCGTTGAGTGCCGCGGTGGGCTCGTCGAGGATGAGCAGCTTGACCCGCTTGGAGAGCGCCTTCGCGATCTCGACGAGCTGCTGCTTGCCGACTCCGATGTCGAGGATCTTGGTCGTCGGGTTCTCGCGCAGACCCACCCGGGCCAGCAGCGACGCCGCCTCCTGGTTGGTCTTGTTCCAGTCGATCAGGCCGCCGAAGCCGCGGACCTCGTTGCCGAGGAAGATGTTCTCCGCGATGGAGAGGTAGGGGCTGAGGGCCAGCTCCTGGTGGATGATGACGATGCCCTTCGCCTCCGAGTCGCGGATGCTGGAGAACTGCATCACCTCGTCCTCGAAGACGATGTCGCCCTCGTAGGTGCCGTACGGGTAGACACCCGACAGGACCTTCATCAGCGTCGACTTGCCGGCGCCGTTCTCCCCGCAGATCGCGTGGACTTCGCCGCGCTGTGCGTTGAGCGTGACGTCCTGGAGCGCCTTCACGCCCGGGAACGTCTTGGTGATGCCGCGCATCTCGAGGATGTTCGAGGTCACGCCGCCTCCCTTCCTTCGTAGTGGGGGAGGGCGCCCACTGGGCGCCCTCCCGGGGTGTTCCTTCTCGGGTGAGGAGAGAGGACTAGCCGTTCACTTCCGCATCCGTGTAGTAGCCGCCGTCGACGAGGACGGACTGGATCTGGTCCTTGGTGACGATGACCGGCTCGAGCAGGAAGGCCGGGACGACCTTCTTGCCGTTGTCGTAGGTGTCGGTGTCGTTGACCTCGGGCTCGGTGCCCTCGAGCACGGCCTGGGCCATCTTCACGGCCTCCTTGGCGAGCTCGCGGGTGTCCTTGTAGATGGTCGCGTACTGCTCGCCGGCGATGATCGCCTTGACGGAGTCGAGCTCGGCGTCCTGACCGGTGATGATCGGGAAGTCGGAGCCGACGGTGTAGCCGGCGTCGGTCAGAGCCGAGATGATGCCGCGGCTGAGGCCGTCGTAGGGCGAGAGGACGCCCTGGACCTTGGAGCCGTCGGAGTACGTCTTGGTGAGGATGTCCTCCATGCGGCTCTGGGCGACCTCGCCGTCCCAGCGGAGCGTGGCGACGGTGTTGAAGTCGGTCTCACCGGACTTCACGACGAGCGTCTTGTCGTCGATGTACGGCTGGAGGGTGTCCATCGCGCCGTTGAAGAAGAACGTGGCGTTGTTGTCGTCGGGGCTTCCGGCGAACAGCTCGACGTTGAAGGGGCCGGCGGGGGCGTCGGCGGCCTTCGCGCCGGTGAGGTCGGTGAGACCCAGGCCCGCGAGGAGCGAGGTGGCCTGCTGGACGCCCACCTTGTAGTTGTCGAAGGTGGCGTAGTAGTCCACGTTCTCGGAGTCGCGGATGAGGCGGTCGTAGGCGATGACGGGGATGTCGTTGGCCTTGGCCTCCTCGAGCACGCTCGTGAGGGTGGTGCCGTCGATCGAGGCGACGATCAGGGCCTTGGCGCCCTTGGTGATCATGTTCTCGAGCTGCGAGACCTGGGTGGGGATGTCGTCCTCGGCGTACTGCAGGTCGACCTGGTAGCCGGCCTCCTCGAGCTGCGACTTGACGTTGTTGCCGTCAGCGATCCAGCGCTCGGACGACTTGGTCGGCATCGCGACGCCGACGAGGCCGCCGTCGCCGGATCCCGAGCCCGAGCCGCCACCGGTTCCGGAGGAGCAGGCGGCGAGGGAGAGGATCATCGCTCCGCCGGCGATGCCGGCGATGAGAGCGCGCTTCATTGTGGTCACTGTGATTCCTTCGTCATTGAATGCAGTGGATGCAGGGCCGCCCTCGGGATCGGGGCGGAGCTGTGATGCCATGTGAGCGATCACATTGCGTCATGCTAGACCCGACGGCGCCGTTCGTGTCAACGCGGATGTCTCGACTCGGTAACGGGACATCGGCGGCTCCCGGCGGCCCGTCCTCCGCCCTCCACCGCGTGCTGTCAAGGGTCCCCGGCCGTGGAAGGGAGCAGGGGCCGCGTGCGTTGCGTCCAGCACTGTCGAAAGGACGCACACCATGACGAAGACCTGGTTCATCACCGGCGCCTCGAAGGGCTTCGGCCGCGAGTGGGCCGAGGCGGCTCTCGAGCGCGGCGACTCGGTCGCCGGCACCGCCCGCCGGATCGAGACCCTCGACGCTCTCGTCGAGAAGTACCCGGACACGTTCCTCCCGCTGACCCTGGACGTGACCGATCGCGACGCGGACTTCGCCGCCGTGCAGGCCGCGGCCGAGCGCTTCGGGCGCCTGGACGTCGTGATCAACAACGCCGGCTACGGGCACTTCGGCATGATCGAGGAGCTCACCGAGGAGGAGGTCCGCGCGCAGCTCGAGACCAACGTCTTCGGCGCCCTCTGGGTCACCCAGGCCGCGCTGCCGATCCTCCGCGAGCAGGGCTCGGGGCACATCGTCCAGGTGTCGAGCATCGGAGGCATCAGCGCGTTCCCCTCGATCGGCGCGTACCACGCGTCGAAGTGGGCGCTCGAGGGCTTCACCCAGTCGCTGGCCGCCGAGGTCGCCGGCTTCGGGATCCACGTGACCCTCGTCGAGCCCGGCGGGTACTCGACCGACTGGTCCGGTCCCTCCGCGTCGCGCAGCGAGCCGATCGCTGCGTACGACGAGGTCCGCGAGGCAGCGAGCCGACGCCCCTCCGCCGCTCAGCAGGGCGACCCGCGGGCCTCGCGCCTCGGGATCCTCGCGGTCGTGGACGCGGACGAGCCGCCGCTGCGGATCTTCTTCGGGCGCGCGCCGCTGGGCATCGCGACGGCGGACTACGAGACGCGCCTCGAGACCTGGAAGCGCTGGAACGACGTGTCGATCGCCGCTCACGGCGAGTGATCGCGGGCGGTCGCGGCGCGAGGGCGTCGCGGCCGCCGGTCAGCGCGAGGCGGTGACGCTCGCGCTCCGGGGGACGGCCGTGGATCCGCGGACGACCAGCTGCGGAGCGATCGGCGCCGCCTTCTCCGGCCGTTCGCCCTCGATCAGGCTGAGCAGCGCGGCCACGCACCGGCGTCCGAGCTCCACGAAGTCCTGGCGGACGCTGGTCAGCGGCGGCCAGTAGAACGCCGCCTCGGGGATGTCGTCGAAGCCGATGACGCTGACGTCCTCCGGCACGCGGACCCCGCGCTCGTGGAAGGCGCTCATCAGTCCGAGCGCCATCTGGTCGTTCCCCGCGAACACCGCGGTGAAGTCGAGGAAGCGCGAGAGCTCGAGGCCCACGCGGTGGCCGCGCTCGGCGCTCCAGTCGCCGAGCAGCGGCGGGCGCAGCGGGATCGAGCGGTGGTCGAGCTCGGCGAGGTAGCCGCGCATCCGCGCCTCGGCCTCGATCCAGTCCTGCGGGCCGGCGAGGTGCACGATCTCGGTGTGCCCGAGGTCGATCAGGTGCCCGGTGGCGATGCGGGCGCCGGCCATCTGGTCGACGTAGAGCGCGTCGTCGCGGTCGTCCTCGCTCGTCTGCAGCGTCACGTGCGGGATGCGCAGCGCGACTCCGGAGAGGATGTCGAAGACGCGGATCTGCGGGGCGACGACCACGAGGCCCTCGACCGCCTGGTTGAGCAGATGCCGGATCCCGGCCTGGATCGACGCGCCGTCGGTGCCGTCGACGTTGGCCGTGACGACGAGGTAGCCCGCGTCGCGCGCCGCCACCTCGATGGCCTGGATGCTGGAGGCCGGACCGTACTGCAGGCTCTGCGAGGACAGCACGCCGACGGTGCGGGTGCGGCTGGTGACCAGTGCCCGCGCGGCGAGGTTGGGGCGGTAGTCGAGCTCGGCCATGACCTCGAGCACGCGCTTCTTCGTCTCGGCGCGGAGGCTCGGGTGGTCGTTCAGGACCCGGGAGACGGTCTGGTGCGAGACGCCGGCCGCGCGGGCGACGTCGTAGATGCTCGGCGCCCGCGACGCGGGCTTGTCTTCCGGCATCGGGCACCGCGGCTCTCTGTGATCGGCGCCTCCGACGCAGGACCGGGGCGCCCTCACGGGCGGCTCGCCCGTCCGCGGGCGCGTGTGAGCACACTTTACGTCCCTCGGCGCGGGGGCCTGCACACCGACGGAACCTCGACGGCTCGGACGGGTGCCGCTCCCGGATCGGCCGGACGTTCCGGCACCGCTGGTGCGGGCGCGCCGGAACGACGCGATCCGCGCCTCCGCCCCGCGGTCGTCGCAGCGGGTGGTCGCCGCGGTCGGGTCAGCCGTCGAAGACCTCGGCCGAGGCGAAGGCCGCATCGGAGCGGAGCACGGCGACGAGGTCCGCGGGACAGTCCTCGAAGGCCGTCCTCTCCGGACCGGCAGGCGTGTGCGCTCGGACGTCGACGACGGATCCCTGGGGCGCGACGGCGTCGGGCGATCACAGGCGCCACCCTGCGGTCCGGGGTACTTTCCTCCGTGTGAACGACAGCGACGAGAAGTCCGGGAGAGGCTGGCGCATCGATCTCGGCGAGCCGCCGGAGAGCGTGTCCGGCGATGTCGTCGACGCTCTCGATCGGGTGTCCGCGGAATTCGCGGCATTCGGGAGCGGGACTTCCGGCGAGGGCGGAGAAAAGGCCGCGGCACTCCGCGGAGCCGCGCGACTCGGGGCCGGAGAGCACCGGCTCGCCGTCGCCTCGGGACTGACGCGGGAAGGCGTCCGCGCCTTTCTCGCGGGGGAATGACAAGCCGTCGGAGAGGCGGTTCCCTTGTGCCTCGACGAGCCGGCGCCGAAAGAAGAGAAAGGCGTCGAGAAGGCGCGGCATCCAGAGAGATCGGAGACGGCGAATGGACGACGAGGAGTGGGCTCGGAACCTTCTCGCGATGAAGCGCCGAGCACCGACGGATCAGGACGGCGCGACCGCGGAACGCCGTGACGCGATGCTGGCGGCCGTCCTGCGGGAGCTCGACGCGGTCGATCCCTACGGACTCGAGCCGGGTCGCGAGGACGGCGCTCCCCGCGACGAGTACGCGTCTGAGGCGGCCCCGATCGCGAGCACCCTCCTGCGCCGAGGACGGATCACCGGCGAGGAGCTCGACACCGTCTGGCGATTCTGGTTCGGCGAGCCGCTGAGCGCCCTGCTCGGCGACGGCTTCGCCCCGCTCTTGGCGCGGCTCGACCGGCTCGCTCCTCCCTCGGCGGAGGAGTGACGGGCGTCGGGTCCCGGCGGCGGAACCACCGCGATCCCGGCGTCCCGGCCAGCTCCGCCCAGCTCCGACTAGCTCCGCTCGCGGAAGAAGCGGATGAGCTCGCGCAGGGCCGGGAGCGTCGCGCTCTCGGCCTCGGCGTCGTCGAGGTCGTCGAAGGAGGTGCGCAGCCCGGCGGCCTCGGCGTCGGCGGCGGACTCGAACGCCATCGACCACTCCGGGAACAGCCGCTCCCGGATCGGCTCCTCGAGGAGGGTGCGCAGCTGCGCGTGGCGCTCGTCGGCGGCGATGACGGCCATCCGCTCGCGCAGGACCTCGTCCGGCCCCTCGAGCACCTGGAGGAACCGGCCGTCGCGGTGCAGGAGCATGCCGGTCAGGCCGAGGCGCTCGTTGTTCGCGCGGCACTGGGCGAGCAGCGCGGGGAGGTCGGCGTCCGTGAAGCCGGCGGAGGTGCGGCTGGAGTAGACGAGGGAGAGCATGGCGTCCGTTCCTGGTGGGGGAGGCGGGCGCCTCCGCTCCCAGTGGACCACCGACAGCGCCTCCCGCACGGCCACTTCCGCCGGCGGCGGCGGGCTGCTAGAGCTAGCCGACCGTGATCGGAGCGGCGGACGGACGGGTCCCCTGCCGCATCCAGACGAAGAAGCCGACCAGGGTGAACGCGCCGTAGAAGACGTACATCAGCCCCGACGCGTAGTACCCGGCCGAGAACAGCAGCGGCACGCCGACCAGGTCGACGGCCACCCAGATGAGCCAGAACTCGGTCCAGCCCTTCGCCATGCCGTAGGTGGCGAGGACGGAGCCGACGAAGATCCACGCGTCGCTCCAGACCGGCTCGTAGGAACCGAGCGCGCGGAACACGGGGGTCAGCACCGCGGTGCCGCCGACCATCCCGAGCACCAGCAGGCAGCGGGTGCGCCACGACGCCCACCGCGGCTCGATCAGGGTGGCGGAGTCGTCGGGGCGGTGGGTCCACCGGTACCAGCCGTAGACGCTGACCAGGATGAACATCACCTGCCGCCCGGCCTGGCCGAGCAGGTTGACGGGGTTCGGAGTGCCGAACAGGGCGCCCATGAAGACCGTGAACAGCAGCACGTTGCCGACGAGGCCGACGGGCCAGGCCCAGACCTTCCGCCGCATCCCGCCGAGGGCGCTGAGGAGCCCGAAGACGTTGCCGATGACCTCCCGCCAGAGGACGGTCTGCTCGCCGATGACGATCTGCGCGTCGAACAGCCAGTGCACGAGGTCCACGAGGCCTTCTTCCTGAGTCGGGATGCCGGGTGGTGCAACCCTGCCCCATCCCGGGCCATTCCCGTCGCCGGCTGATGAGGGCGCCGCGCACGGACCACGCTGGATCCCGCTCCGGGGAGGGGAGCGCGACCGGCGCCCCGCTGTGCCGCCGCGACCGTAGGCTGGCGGGATGACGTCCCGGGTGCGACTCCTGCTGGCCTCGTCGCACCCCGGGCCGACCGTGACGGTCACCGTGCTGGCGACCGTGATCGCGGCGGCGTCCGGGCATCCGCTCGGGCAGGTCGTGCTGGTGGCGCTCGCCGTGCTGCTCGGGCAGCTCTCGATCGGGCTCGCGAACGACTGGATCGACGCCGACCGCGACCGCGCGGTGGGGCGCACCGACAAGCCGGTTGCGCAGGGGCTGATCGGCGTGGGCGCCGTCCGCGCCGCCGCACTGGGGACGGCCGTGGCCGCCGTGGTGCTCTCGCTGCTGCTCGGACCGGTCGCCGCGGTCGCGCACCTGGTGCTGGTCGCCGCGGGCTGGGCCTACGACGCGGGGCTCAAGCGCACGGTCTGGTCGGTCGCTCCGTTCGTGGTCGCCTTCGGGCTGCTGCCGGTGGTGGCGGTGGCGGCGGGCGACGGCCGGCTCCCCGCCTGGTGGGCGATCGCGACCGGCGCCGTGTTCGGCGTCGCGATCCACTGCACGAACGTGCTCCCCGACCTGGTCGACGACGAGGCCACCGGGGTCCGCGGCTTCCCGCACCGCCTCGGCCTGCGGCTCTCCGGAGTCGTCGCCTTCGGGTCGCTGGTGGTCGCCGCGCTGCTCGTGCTCGTCGGGCAGCTCGTCGGCGACCAGCCGGTGCGCGGGACGGGCGTGGTGCTCGCGGTGATCGGGACCCTCGCGGTGGTCGTGCTCGCCGCGGCGGGCATCCGCCTGGTGCTGACCGGCCCGCCCACGCGCACCCTGTTCCGGCTGGTGATCGCGGCCTCGCTCGTGCTGGTGGTCGAGCTCGGGCTGGCGGGCGCGCGGCTGGTCGGCTGACCGGCCGCCGGCGGTCTCAGGACCAGCGCATCGCGTAGACGCGGGCGAGCAGGTCCGAGGTCGGCAGGGCGAGGGCGGTGCGGAGGAACGCCTCGCGGCCGCGGTGCGCGAGCGTGCCGAGCGGGCGTCCGAGCGCCATGTTCGCCTCCGCCTGCCGCGCCGCGCGCCGGGCCGCGGTGGTGCGCCGCCGGGCGAAGCCGGGCCAGGGGCCGGCCTCGCCGCGGCGCACGGCACCGGCCAGGAGCGGGGCGAGCTCGGCGGCGTCGAGCCAGCCGAGGTTCATGCCCTGCCCGCCGATCGGACTGATCTCGTGTGCGGAGTCCCCGATGAGCACGACGCGGCCGACGCCCATCCGCTCGGCCTCGCGGCGCCGCACCTGGAAGCCGCTGAGCATCGTGCAGGTCTCCGGGTCGGCGTCGGCGCCCGTCCGGTCGCGGACAGCGGCGGCCAGGGCGCGCGCGGCCTCCTGGTCGGGGGCCTCCTCGGGCCGCCAGGCGGGGGCGCCGAGGGAGCGGTCGGGGCCGCTCAGGGCGACGTACCGGCGCCGGCCGCCCGGCAGCGGGAAGGACTCCACCACTCCGGCCGGGCCGACGTCGACCAGCGCGGTGCCGGTGAGACCGCCGGGCTCGGGGTCGGCGAAGTCCCCCATCACGTAGCGGTCCGGGTAGTCGCGGCCGGTGGTGCGGATCCCGAGCAGGTCGCGGACGGTGCTCCGGGCGCCGTCGGCTCCCACGACGAAGGCGG
This sequence comes from Rathayibacter sp. AY1F4, assembly GCF_002931775.1. Taxonomy (NCBI): domain Bacteria; kingdom Bacillati; phylum Actinomycetota; class Actinomycetes; order Micrococcales; family Microbacteriaceae; genus Rathayibacter; species Rathayibacter sp. AY1F4. The sequence continues at coordinate 3,622 of NZ_PSVE01000023.1, read as the reverse complement.
CGCGGACGGAGACCGGCTCGCCGCCCGGTCCGGTGCCGGTCGCCTCGACGGTCGAGCCCCGACGGAGCAGGCCGGTCAGCGCGACCCCGGGGCGCAGCGCGTCCGGGGCCGCCGCCTCGAGGCTCTCGCGGAGGATCGCCTCGGTGCGGTGCTGGTCGAGGGTGACGACGTAGGGGTGCGTCGCGGAGGCGCGCGCGAACGAGAGCGTGCCGAGGGTGCGGCCCCGGCTGCGCGCGACGCCCTCGCGGACCCGGGTGGCCTCGGCCAGCACGGGAGCATCGGCGCCGATCGCGGCGAACGCGTCGAGCGACGGCGGATGGATGCCGATCGCCCGCGAGCCGCGCGGCACCGAGGAGCGCCGCTCCCACACCTGCACGTCCGTGCCCGCCCGTGCCAGGAGCGCGCCGAGCAGGAGTCCGACCGGACCGCCGCCGACCACGAGCACGTCCGTCTCCGCTGTCACGGGTCGAGCCTAGGCAGCGGCGGCGCGGCGGGCGAGGGGGTGCGCTCGACCGCCGCGCGTGCTCAGGGTGCGAGCGGAGGTGTCAGAGCGCGTCGACATCGGCGAGGATCTCCTCGGTCTCCGTGCGCGTCGTGTAGTCGACGTGCACGTCCGCCGTGCGGACGATCCGGTCGGCGTCGACGACCAGGACGGTCGGGTACGGAACGGCCGGGGTGGCGTCGGCGTTGCTGTCCTTCACGGCGAAGCCGAGCGCGGTGTGCGCCTCCTGCGCGTCGCCGCTGGGGGCGGTGACGATGCCGAGAGCGCTCGCGAGCGTGTTGCCGGGGTCGGAGACGACGGTGAAGCCCAGGTCGCCGTTCGCGACCGCCGCGCGCGACCCGTCGGGGGTCTGCGGGCTGATCGCGACGAGGGCGACTCCGCGCGACGCGAGCTCGGGGGCGAGGGTCTCGTTGTAGTGCTTGAGCGTGATGTTGCAGTACGGGCACCAGGCTCCGCGGTAGAAGACGAGGACGGCCGGGCCCGCGCCGAGGACGTCCGCGAGGTCGACGGTGTCGCCGTCGACGGTCACGACGGAGGCGGAGGGGAGCGCGTCGCCGGCGGTGACGGCTCCGCTCGGGGCGCCGGCGGCGACGAGGTCGTCGCGCTCGCCGGAGAAGACGGCGGCGAGCTCGGGGCCGACCGTGTCGTCGAAGCCGACGGTGAACTCGTCGAGCTGGGTGCGGACGGAGGTGCTGGTCATCGGAAGTCCTTCGGTCGTGACGGTCGTGGTCCCCCGTCCGGGAGCCTAGGCATGCGGGGGACCGGGCGCCGGGCGCCCGTCACGCGGCGTCACACGACGGCCGACGCGTGTCGGCCGGCGCGCGTGGGGACCGGCCCCGTCGCCCCGTCGCCCCGTCGCTCCGTCACTCCGGGGCGACGACCAGCTCGCCGCCGGCGGAGCGCGAGACGCACGGCATGATCCAGCGGTCCTGCTCCTCGGGGGTCAGCACCAGGTCGCGGTGCTCCGCCGTCCCGCCGACGAGGCGCAGGCGGCAGGTGCCGCACGTGCCCGACTCGCAGGAGGAGTCGACGTCGATCCCGGAGGAGCGGAGCGCGGTGAGGAGCGAGCGGTCGGCCGGGACCTCCACAACGGCTCCGGTCGGCTCCCAGACGGCGGCGAAGGGGACGGCCCGGTCGCCGACGGCGTCGACGCCCGCGAAGTCCTCGACGTGGATCCGGCTCGGCCGCCAGTGCATCGTGAGGGCGAGGACCTCGTCGATCAGCGCGGACGGACCGCAGCAGTAGATCCGGGCGTCGTCATCGGGCTCGGCGACGAGCGGCCAGAGGTCGAGCCGGCCGTGGATCGCGCTGTGGTGCACGAGGGAGCCGTCGGCGGAGAACTCGTCGAGCCACGCCGTGTCCTCGGGGGTGCGGCTGAGGTAGACGACCTGCACGGCCGAGCCCTGCGCCCGGAGCTCGGCGGCCATCGCGCGGATCGGGGTGACGCCGATCCCGCCGGCGATCAGGAGGTAGCGGGCGGCGGGCCGGAGGGCGAAGGTGTTCGCGGGCGGCGCGGAGGAGAGGACGTCGCCGACGCGGACGTCGTCGTGGAGGCTCCGCGATCCGCCCCGGCCCCCGGGCTCCCGGCGCACCGCGATCGCGTAATGCGACGGCTCCGCGGATCCCGGCTCGACGAGGCTGTAGCTGCGCCGCTCGCCGGAGGGGGTCGTGAGCGTGAGGTGCGCGCCGGCCGAGTAGCCGGGCAGCGGGGCGCCGTCCTCGCGCCGCAGCACGAAGCGGGTGACGGCCGGGGTGAGCGCCTCGCGCTCGGCCACCACGAGCCGCAGCTCAGCCACGGAGCACCAGCTCGTCGCCCACGCCGAGCGTGCCGCCGTCGAGGACCTCCGCGTAGACGCCGAGGAGCTCGTGGCCGTAGGTCTCGTGCAGCAGCCGGGGGACCGGCAGGTCGCGCCGACCGGTGCCCGGCTCGACCTCGGTCGCAGCGCACCGCTCGGTGGCCTTCGTGATCCGCAGCCGCAGCCCGCCCGCGCTCAGCTCGCGGCCGAGCAGCTCGAGCTCGCTCCACGCGGGCAGCCCCTCGAGGTGGATGTTCCCGCGGAACCGCAGCGGATCGACGCTCCGGCCGGTGCGCTCGGCGAGGTCGCGGACGCTGGCCAGGTTGATCAGCGAGACGTACTCCATCTCGACGTCGGAGTTGTGGGCGGTGTCGGTGTAGCGGCGCCCCGCGTCCTGGGCGATCACGGGCTCGACGCCGGGCGGCAGGTCGAGCACTCGGGCGGCGAAGGAGCGCAGTGCGGCCCGTCCGTCCTCCGCGCCCAGGTCGGCGGAGAGGACCCGGTGGCCGCGGACGTCGACGGTGAGCACTCCGCTGTCGGGGTCGAGGTGCGTGGTCAGGCCGGCGAGGCGGGCCTCGGCGACGAGGACGAAGTACTCGCGCTTGGAGATGCCGTGCCGCATGCCGGGCCGGTAGGCGCCGCCGGGGCGGGCGAGGGCGATCGTGCGGTCGAAGGGGACGCCGCGGCCGGCGGTGAGCTCGACGCGGGGGAGCGGCTGCGGGGTCAGGCCCTTCACCGGGTAGACGAAGAGGCCGTCCACGCGTGTCGTCATGCCCCCATCCTGGCGCATCGCGGGGGAGTCGGCAGGGCCGTCGCGGCGCAGGGGAGCGCGAGGAACGGACGCGGCGCCGTGCGGATCCTGCGAGGCCGCGGGGCGGATGCGCTCCGGCGGGCCTCGTCAGTACTGGAGCGAGAGGCCGACCAGGGGCGGGACGACGAGCGCTCCCAGCTCGACGATCGCGACGCTGGCGCCGACGCCGAGCGTGACGGCCGAGAGCAGCCGGGCGCGGTCCTTCCGCGCGACGCCGATGACGCCGACGATCGCGGTCGCCGTCGCGAGCACGAGCATCGTGACCCCGAGGGCGGCGAAGAGCGCCCCGATCTGCGCGGTGTCGAAGCCGCCCTGGAACGCGAGGACCGGGATGGCCGTGGTGAGCGCGGTCCGCCCGATCTGCGCGAGGACGAGGACGATCGCGAGGACGAGGCCGACAATGCCGACGACGTCGCGGGGCCGGGACTGGGAGGCGGGGACGGAGGCGGTCACGCCGTCGAGCCTAGGGGCGGGCGCGGCGGCGTGACCGCCTCCGTCCCCGCCTCCCAGTCC
>NZ_PSVE01000022.1:0-62580 GCF_002931775.1 Rathayibacter sp. AY1F4 | reverse complement strand
TGCGCAGGAGGCGGCGGGCGGCGGACGCGACGTGCGCCGGCTTCGCCGCCAGGGCGCGCACCCGCTCGTCGACGCGGCCGGCGAGGTCGGCGCGCGGCACGACCTCGGTCACGAGCTGCCACTCCAGCGCCTCGGCCGCGCGGACCGGGCGGCCGGACAGCACGAAGTCCAGCGCGCGGCGGCGGCCGACGACGCGGGGGAGTGCGGCGGTGACCCCCACGTCCGGGACGAGCCCGACGTCGCCGTACGCGCTGAGGAAGAGGGCGGCGGGAGTCGCGATCACGATGTCGGCGGCCAGAGCGAAGGCGATGCCGGCGCCCGCGACCATGCCGTCGATCGCGCAGACGACGACGGCGCGGCTGTCCTCGAGCAGGCGGATGACCTGGGCGGTCGTGGTCGCGACGTCGCGCAGGTAGTGGTCCGGGTGCTCGGACCCCATGATCGCCGAGATGTCGCCGCCCGTGCAGAACGCGCGGCCGGCCGCGGCGATAACGATGACGGAGCAGCCGGCGTCGGCGTCGAGGTCGGCGACGGTGCTCAGCAGCAGTCGCGCGGTGCCGAGGTCGATCGCGTTGAGGGCGTCGGGGCGGTTGAGGGTGATCCGGGCGACGGAGCCGTCGCGCTCGAGGACGACGCCGGGGGTCGCGTCGATGAGGGGGGTGGCGTGCATGGAAGAGCCTTCAGGGGAGCAGGGGTGTCGAACGCGGGGGGACGTTCTCGGGGGATGACTCACATTCGCAGCCGTCCGCGCGATCGGATGCCTCCTCGCGGCCGATGCTCAGCCGGTCCCGGGGGTACGCGCGGGCGGCGGCCCGTCCCGGCCCTCCTCTACACTGCTGGGGTGATTGATCCCGTACTTCTGCGCGAGAACCCGGACGTCCTGAAGCGCTCGCAGGAGGCGCGCGGCGACTCCGTCGAGCTGGTCGACGAGGCGCTCGAGGCCGACCGCGTGCGCCGTGCGGCGATCACCGAGGCGGAGCGGCTCCGGGCCGAGCAGAACGCCTTCGGCAAGACCGTCGCCAAGGCTCCGAAGGACGAGAAGGCGGCCCTCGTCGTCGAGGCCCAGCGCCTCGCCGCCGCCGCCAAGCAGGCCCAGCAGGAGGCGTCCGAGGCCGGGGACGCCTTCACCGTGCTGGTGAAGCGCATCGCCAACCCGATCATCGAGGGCGTCCCCGCGGGCGGCGAGGAGTCGTTCGAGCTCGTCAGGACGGTCGGCGAGCGCCCCGTCTTCGACTTCGCCCCGCGCGACCACCTCGAGCTCGGCGAGCTGCTGGACGGCATCGACATGCAGCGCGGCGCGAAGGTCAGCGGCGCGCGCTTCTACTTCCTCAAGGGCCTGGTCGCGCGCCTCGAGATCGCCCTGATGAACCTGGGCCTCGAGAAGGCGCTCGCCGCAGGCTTCACCCCGCTGATCACGCCGACCCTCGTGCGCCCCGAGATCATGGACGGCACCGGCTTCCTCGGCGAGCACGACGACGAGGTGTACCGCCTCCGCGACGACGACCTCTACCTCACCGGCACCAGCGAGGTCGCCCTCGCCGGCTACCACGCCGACGAGATCCTCGACCTCTCCGGCGGAGCGAAGCGCTACGCGGGCTGGAGCACCTGCTACCGCCGCGAGGCGGGCTCGGGCGGACGGGACACCCGCGGCATCATCCGCGTGCACCAGTTCAGCAAGCTCGAGATGTTCGTCTACACCCTCCCCGAGGACGCCGAGGCGGAGCACGCGCGCCTGCTCTCGTACCAGGAGGACGTCCTGCAGAGCCTCGGCCTGCACTACCGCGTCATCGACACGGCGGCCGGCGACCTCGGCCAGAGCGCGGCGCGCAAGTTCGACGTGGAGGCGTGGGTCCCCACGCAGGAGACCTACCGCGAGCTGACCTCGACCTCGAACTGCACCACGTTCCAGGCCCGCCGCCTCGACACCCGCTACCGCACCGAGTCGGGGAAGACGGCTCCGGTCGCCACCCTCAACGGCACGCTCGCGACCACCCGCTGGATCGTCGCCCTCCTCGAGACCCACCAGCGGGCGGACGGCTCGGTGCTCGTCCCCGAGGCGCTGCGGCCCCACCTCGGCGGCCTCGAGGTGCTCGAGCCCGTCGCATGAGCGCGGCCCGCGCCTCCGGCCGCCGCCTCGTCGCCCTCGACATCGACGGCACGGTCATGCACGAGGACGGCACCATCACCCGCGCGGTGACGGACGCGATCACCCGCGTGGCCGCCCAGGGCGACGAGGTGATGCTCGCCACCGGGCGCTCGCCCTCCTCCACCCTGCCCGTCGTCGAGCGCCTCGGGATCTCGCCCGAGTACGTGATCTGCTGCAACGGAGCGGTCACGCTCCGCCGGCACGCGTCCGGTGCCTACGTCCCCGAGACGGTCGAGACCTTCGACCCGACGGAGGTCCTCGAGACCATCCGCCGCTCCCTCCCCGACGCGCACTACGCCGTCGAGGACGCGGACGGCGCCTTCTTCTACACCGAGGCGTTCCCGGGCGGTGCCGTGATGGGTGCCGAGACGACCCACGTCCCCTTCGAGGAGCTGCTCGGCCGGCTATGCACCCGCGTCGTCGTGATCTCGCCCGAGACCGGGATCGAGGAGTTCACCTCGCTGGTCGAGGAGATGGGCCTGCACCAGGTCAGCTACGCGATCGGCTGGACCGCCTGGCTCGACATCGCCCCGCACGGCGTCAACAAGTCCACCGCGCTCGAGGTCGTCCGCGAGGAGCTGGGCATCGAGCGGAGCGACGTGGTCGCGCTGGGCGACGGCCGCAACGACATCGAGATGCTCACCTGGGCCGCCGCCGAGGGCGCAGGGCTCGCGATGGGGCAGGCGCCCGACGAGGTGCGGGCTGTTGCCTCCGCCGTGATCCCCTCCGTCCACCAGGACGGCGTGGCGGTCGCGCTCTCGGCGCTGCGCTGACCACGGTCCCGCGCGCTCGGCGGTTACTATCGGGTGTCGCTCCTGCGGGAGCGGCCGGGAGGGCTGTCCGAGCGGCCGATGGAGCCAGTCTTGAAAACTGGTGGGCGGAAACGTCTCGTGGGTTCGAATCCCACGCCCTCCGCCACGCCGTCCGCAGCGGAGTCCCGTTCTTCGCGCCGCTTCCCGCCGGCGCCTTCCGACGCCCTTCCTGGCGCGCGACGACGGAGGCCTGCCCGCTCTCCTTCGGAACGCGCCACCCCTCTGTATAGGATTGCGCGACGCCCGGGATCGACGCCCGGCCCTCACCTCCGCACCACTGACGCCTCGACACCGGGAGACGGATGCGCCGCACGGGCCCTTCGACACAGACTCGCGACACTCCGCGCACGCCGCGCCCCTTCGTGCGGCACGGCCGCCAGAAGCGGCACACCCTCGCGCGGACCCTGGTGAAGGGAGCCGCCCTCGTGGGCGGTGTCGGTGTGGTCGCCTCGGTGTCGGTGGTCGCGATCGCGGCGACGCTGATCGTCCAGTCCGTGCAGCCCTCGGTCGACCTGCACCCGGTCGCGGCCGGCTCCAGCGTCGAGGCCGGGGGCGCGCCGGAGATCGGCGCACTGGAGGGCGGCTTCAACGTCCTGGTCGTCGGCAGCGACTCGCGGAAGGGCCAGGGCGACGCCTACGGCGACCCCGACGAGGAGACGAGCGTCCTCAACGACGTCAACATGCTGATGCACGTCTCGGCCGACCACAGCAACGCGACGGTCGTGAGCTTCCCCCGCGACATGTACGTCGACATCCCGGAGTGCGTGAACGCCGCCACGGGTGAGACGATCCCCGCCCGGTACGACACCAAGATCAACGAGGCGATGGGCAGCGACGTCAGCCTCGGCTGCGTGGCGGGGGTCGTCGAGGACCTCATGGGCGTCCGGGTCGACTACGGCGCGGTCGTGCAGTTCAACGGCGTGATCGAGATGTCGAACGCGGTCGGCGGAGTCGACGTCTGCGTCGCGACCGAGATCGCGGACCCCTACACGAACACCTACCTCGAGCCGGGCGTGCACTCGCTCGAGGGAATGGCGGCGCTGCAGTTCCTCCGCAGCCGCCACGGCATCGGCGACGGCAGCGACCTGACCCGCATCAGCAACCAGCAGGTCTTCCTCTCGGCGCTCGTGCGCCGGATCAAGAGCGCGGACACCCTCCTCAACCCGGTCGCGCTCTACGGGCTCGCGAAGGCGGCGCTCGGCAACATGACGCTCTCGACCGGTCTCGACAACGTGAACACGATGGTCCAGATGGGACTCGCGCTGAAGGACGTCGACCTCGCGGACGTCGTCTTCGCGCAGTACCCGACCGGGGCGACTCCGAGCGGGGTGGAGCCGGACCGCGCCGCGGGCGACGTCCTGGCGAGCGCCCTGCAGACCGATCAGCCGATCGCCATCACCGGCGGCACGGGCGCCGGCGCGACCGTGGAGGGCGAGGCGGCGGCTCCGGCCGACACCGCCGCTCCGTCGGGCCCGGCGACCGCGGATCCGCTGGCGACGGCCGAGGCGGCACCCGGCACTCCTGCAGCGACTCCCGAGGACGGATCCAAGGTTGCCCTGCCAGAATCGGTCACCGGCCAGAGCGCCGACCAGCAGACCTGCTCGGTCGGCTTCTTCGGCTGAGCCGAGGGCGGGCGGCACCACGGGTGCTCTCCACCTCGCGCGCTGACTCCGGGACGACACGCGTCCCGCAGCCGAGAGAGAGTACGACCCGATGAGCGAACGCGCGTCCACCCGGACCACAGCAGCACGGCACGGCCGCCTGCGCCGCCCGAGCGGAGTGCGCTTCGCCGCGCGGATCCTCGCGGCCTGCGTGGGCGTCGGCGTGCTCAGCGCGGTCTGCATCGTGGCGATCGCCGCCTCGCTGATCGCCGGGAGCGCGCGTCCCTCCGTCGACCTCGGGATCGATTCGGGCGGGGGCGACGTGCCCGAAATCGGGGCGATCGAGGGCGGCGTCAACATCCTGCTCGCCGGCAGCGACAGCGCCGACGGATCGGCCGCCGGGGCCTACGGCGAGCGTGCCGAGAACCTCAACGACGTCACAATGCTCATGCACATCTCGGCCGACCACTCGACCGTGGAGGTCGTCAGCTTCCCCCGCGACCTCTACGTCCCGATCCCCTCCTGCACCGACCCGGCCACCGGCGCCGTCTCGGACGCGGTGGACTCGGCGAAGATCAACACCTCGCTCGAGGCCGGCGGGCTGGCGTGCACCGTGCAGACGGTCGAGCAGCTGACCGGGCTCGAGATCCCCTACGCGGCGCTCATCCAGTTCGAGGGCGTCATCGAGATGTCGAACGCGGTCGGCGGAGTGGACGTCTGCGTCGCCACCCCGATCCAGGACGAGTACACGGGCCTGAACCTCGACGCGGGCACGCACACGCTCGTCGGCGCCGAGGCGCTGGCGTTCCTCCGCACCCGGCACGGCGTCGGCGACGGCAGCGACCTCACCCGCATCTCGAGCCAGCAGGTGTACCTGTCGTCGCTGGTGCGCAAGGTGAAGAGCGCGTCGACGCTCTCGAACCCGGTGAACCTCTACGGCCTCGCGAAGGCGGCCGTCTCGAACATGCAGCTCTCGACCTCGCTCGAGAACGTGAACACCCTCGTGTCGATCGGCCTCGCGGTGAAGGACGTCGACCTCGCGAACGTGGTCTTCGTGCAGTACCCGACCTTCATCGACGGCAACGGCGTGTACCCGAGCGAGGACGCGGCGTCCGCGCTGAACGCGGCTCTCCTCGCCGACCAGCCGATCGCGTTGAGCGGCACCACCGGCGGCGGCTCGCAGTCGACGGGGGAGGAGCCCTGGGCGACCGGCGCTCCGGCGGCCACGGAGTCGCCGGCCACCGACGCCCCCGCGACCGACGCCCCCGCGACCGACGCCCCCGCGACCGACGCCCCCGCGACGAGCGCACCCGACGGGCCGGTCACCCTCCCGAGCGATGTCTCCGGGCAGACCGCGCAGCAGGAGACCTGCACGATCGGCCGGCCCCTGTCGGACCAGTAGGCGGCTTCTCGCCCTCCCGCGGAGGGGCGGGCGCCCGTGTCGCGAGGCCCTCGCGCGTGCGGTTATGATGGTCGTCGTGCGTCCGCCAGCGGGCGCTCAGGAGTCGTCGCATAGTCCGGTCGAGTGCACCACCCTGCTAAGGTGGAGAACCCTTTATTGGGTTCCGTGGGTTCAAATCCCACCGACTCCGCATCGTCCGAAGGCCCCGCTCAGGCGGGGCCTTCGTCGTTCCCGGCGGCGCCCGTGCCTGCCGCAGTACCGGCGTCTCCCGGCGGTGCCGGTGACTCCGCAGTGCCGGGGTCTCGCGGTCCCGGAGCCTTCCGGCCGGCGCTCCGCCGCTCGCGCGTGGCGTCGGCGGCCGATGCAACCTGGCGCCACGGCCGCCCGGGATCCGCCGCCGATCCGCCGGGCGGGTGCGCTACCGGAGCGGCTACCCTGATCGGATGTCCAGCCCGATCCTCGACGCCCTGTCCGCCCCTCCCGCGCGGAGGGACGTCGCCTCGATCCGGGGTGCTCTCGCCGAGGTCGCGATCGGCGACTCGGTGCGCGTCCTCGTCCGCTCCCCGCGCTACGGCCTCTACGGGATCGAGGGGGTCGTCCGCCAGGCCGTCGGCGGCGAGCTCGTCGTCGCGGACGTCTTCCTCGGCACGGGGACCGAGATCCAGAGCATCGCCCTGGCTCCGGACGCCGACGAGGTCGGCGGGGAGCGCTCGGCCGAGGGACTCGAGCACGGGGATCCGGTGCGCGTGGCGTTCTCGACTCCGGCGCTCGGGTCGTTCACGATCACGGGCCCGCTGACGGCCGGCGGCCGCGACGGGTTCCTCCTCGTCGGCAGCTGGATCGTCGCGGACGGCGGCGAGCCCGGCCGCCACGTCGACCGCATCGACCGCCTGACGGACGTCGGCGTCCACGAGAAGCACGTCCCCGGGCGCCGCTCCGCGGTCGAGGAGTAGCCCCTCAGCTCTGGCAGTGCGGGCACCAGTAGGTGACCCGCAGCTGCAGCTCGTCGTCGCCGAGCTCACCGCGCTCGATCGGAGTGCCGCAGCGCCGGCACGGCTTGCGGTCGCGGCCGTAGACCCAGAGCTGCTGGCCCGGGCGCAGGTTGCCGGTCGTCGTGCGCTCGATCCGCTCGCGGTTCACGGTGATGAGCCGCTTCGCGAGCGCGATGGTGCGCACGAGGTCGCCGCTCCCGCCGACCGGGCGCGTGGGCAGCACGCCGCGCAGGAAGCACAGCTCGGCGCGGTAGACGTTGCCGAGTCCGGCCATGATCCGCTGGTCGAGCAGCGCGAGCCCGATCGGCCGCTCCGGATCGGCGGACAGGCGTCGCAGCGCCTCGTCCGCGTCCCAGTCGGCGCCGAGCAGATCGGGGCCGAGGTAGCCGACCACGTCCTCCTCGGCCGAGCGCGGGACGATCTCGAGGAGCCCGAGCTCGAAGCCGACCGCCTGCCAGTCCTCGGTCTCGAGGACGATCCGGGCCTGGAACGCCGGCCGGTGCCACTTCGGCCGCTCGCCCTCGCCGCGGGCGTAGAGGTGCCAGCTCCCCTCCATCTTGAGGTGGGAGTGGATCAGCGCGTCGCCGACACGCATCAGCAGGTGCTTGCCGCGGGGGACGACCTCGTCGATCGTCTCGCCGGTGAGGTCGACCGTCGCGTACTTCGGCACGCGGACGTCGCACCGGGTCAGGACCTCGCCGTCCAGCGCCTCGGCGAGGTTGTGGGCGGATCGGTAGACGGTGTCACCCTCGGGCACGCGGGCTCCCTCCGGCGCTCACGAGCGCATCCTCAGGCCGCGCGGATTCGCGACGAAGCCGGCGGCGACGAGGGCGTCGCCGAAGGGCGTGCCGAGCGCGAAGACGCCGTCGATCTTCTCGACGGTGAGCTTCTCGACCCCGCGGGAGCGGACCAGCTGCGAGAGGGCGCCGGCCGCGTCAGCGAGGGTCGCCACGTCGGCGGTGAAGGTGAGGGCGGTCTTGCCGCCGCGCTCGAGATAGACCGCGAGCGCTCCGTCGACGACGGCGACCAGCGCGCCGGCCTTCCGACCGGGGCGGTGCCCCTCGCCCTGCGGCCACGGCAGAGCGGCGCCGAACGGATTGGCGGGGTCGGTCGCCGCGAGCGCGAGCACCGGTCGTGAGCGCTCCTGCGCCTCGTCCTGCGGGGCGAACGTGCGGAGCCGGTCGACGCTGCCGGCGGTGCCGAACTGCGCTGCTCCCAGCTTCTCGATGAAGTAGCCCCTCCGGGCGCGGCCCTGCTGCTCGAAGCCGCTCAGCACCTTGTAGGCGAGGGCGAAGCCGCCCAGGACGCCCTCGGCCTGCACGGAGCCGCGGGTGACGATCCCGTACCGCTCGAGCAGCGTCTCGCCGAGCGCGTGCCCGCGGATCGTCGCGTCCGACTCCGCGAGCGGCACGATCGACCAGCGGCCGCCGGCGGTCGGCGGCCCCACGCGGGTGGCCATCGTGGGGCGGGCGGTCATCCGACCCCGGGGCGCGCGGGCGCGGGCGGGGGCGCGCGGCTGGCGGTGCGCGCCGCCGGTCGAGCCGACGAGGGTGCGCAGCGGCGCCAGGGTGTCGTTCGTGACGAGCCCGGCCCAGACCAGCTCCCACAGGGCCTCGACGAGGCCGGCGTCGTCTGTGGAGCCGACCGCGTCGGAGAGCTGGCGGAAGAAGTAGCCGCCGCCCGAGCCGAGTACGCCGACGATCTCCTGCTGGAGCTCGGTCAGGGTCACGGACTCGGCGGCGGGGACGGGGAGGGTCAGACCGGCCGTGTCGGCGAGGTGGAGGCTCACCCAGCCGTCGTTGCCGGGGAGGGTGCCCGCGCCGGCCCAGAGGACCTCGCCGGTCGCGGTGAGCTCGTCGAGCATCGCGGGGGAGTAGTCGCGCACCCGGGCGGGCAGGATCAGCGACTCCCACGCGGACGCGGGGATGGGCGCGCCGGCCAGCTGGTCGATCACGGAGGCCACGCCGTCGATGCCGCGGAGCGAGCCGCCGACGTGCTGCCAGGCGGGGAGGAAGCGGGCGTAGGCGGCCGCGTCGACCGGCTCCACCTCTTTGCGGAGCGCGGCGAGAGAGCGGCTGCGCAGGCGGCGCAGCACCTCGGCGTCGCACCACTCGGTCCCGGTGCCGGTGGGGCGGAACTCGCCCTCCGAGACGCGGCGCTCGCCCGCGAGGCGGCGCAGGGTGTCGGTGACGACCGCGACGCCGAGGCCCAGGCGGGTGGCGACGGCGGCGGCGGTGAAGGGGCCGTGGGTGCGCGCGTAGCGGGCGACGAGGTCGCCGAGCGGATCGCGGACCGGGTCGATGAAGGCGACGGGGACGCCGATCGGCAGGGGCACGCCGAGGGCGTCGCGGAGCCGCGACGCGTCCTCCATCGCGGCGTACCGCTGCTCCCCGCCGAGGCCCACGGGCAGGACGCGCTTGGCCTTCACGAGCGCGGCCACGTCGGCCTCGAGCACCGCGCGCTCGATCGCGGGCGCCTTCGCGACGTCCGCAGACGCGACCGACTCGTCGACCAGGCGCGCCCCGAGCTCGTCGAGCGTCAGCGGGCCGAGCAGCCGGAGCAGGTCGGCGGCGCCCTCGAGCCCGCGGAGGCGGCGCTCGGGCTCGACGCGCTGCAGCTCGCGCTCGATCTGCGCGAGGACGGCCGGGTCGAGCAGCTCACGCAGCTCCGCCCGGCCGAGCAGCTCGCCGAGGAGCGTCGCGTCGACCGAGAGCGCCGCGGCACGGCGCTCGGCGAGCGGGCTGTCGCCCTCGTACATGAAGGCCGCGACGTAGCCGAAGAGCATGGACCGCGCGAACGGACTGGCGGTCGGCGTCTCGACCTCGAGGATCCGCAGCTCGCGCCCGTCCAGCCGCGCGGCGAGCCGGAGCAGCGCGGGCAGGTCGTAGACGTCCTGGAGGCACTCGCGGACGGTCTCGAGGATGATCGGGAAGGTCGGGTAGGTGCGGGCGACGTCGAGCAGCTGCGCCGCCCGCTGCCGCTGCTGCCAGAGCGGGGAGCGCTTGCCGGGGTTGTACCTCGGGAGCAGGAGCGCCCGCGCCGCGCACTCGCGGAACCGGGCGGCGAAGAGGGCGGAGCCGCCGACCTCGCTCGTGACCAGCTGCTCCAGCTCCTCGCGCTCGAACAGGAACAGCTCGGAGCCCGGCGGCTCCGACTCGGTGTCGGGGATCCGCACGACGATGCCGTCGTCCCCGGCCATCGCCGCTCCGTCGACGCCGTGCCGCTCGCGGACGCGGGCGCCGATGGCGAGCGCCCACGGCGAGTGCACCTGCATCCCGTACGGGGAGTGCAGCACCAGCCGCCAGTCGCCCAGCTCGTCGCGGAAGCGCTCGAGCACGAGGGTGCGGTCGTCCGGGATCTGCCCGGTGGCCAGGCGCTGCTCGTCGAGGAAGGAGAGGAGGTTGTTGGTCGCGTACTCGTCGAGCCCGGCCGCCGTGCAGCGCTCGCGCGCCGTCTCGGGGGCGGCGGCGCCCACCTCGCGGGTGAACGCCCCGATCGCCTCGCCGAGCTCGGCGGGGCGCCCCTGCGAGTCGCCCTTCCAGAACGGGAGGCGCCCGGGCTCGCCGAACGCCGGCGTCACGATCACGCGGTCGTAGGTGATCTCCTGGATGCGCCAGCTGGTGGCTCCGAGCGCGAAGACGTCGCCGACGCGGGACTCGTAGACCATCTCCTCGTCGAGCTCGCCGACGCGGTTGCCGGTCGAGCCCGGCTCGCCGACCATGAACACGCCGAAGAGCCCGCGGTCGGGGATGGTGCCGCCGCTGGTGACGGCGAGGCGCTGGGCGCCGGGCCGGCCGGTGAGCGTGTTCGCGTCGCGGTCCCAGACGAGGCGCGGCCGCAGCTCCGCGAACTGATCGGAGGGATAGCGGCCCGAGAGCAGGTCGAGGGTCGCCTCGTAGGCGGAGCGGGGCAGGGACACGAACGGGGCGCTGCGGCGGACGGTGTCGAACCAGTCGTCCACGTCGAGGCTCTCGAGGGCCGTCGCGGCGACGGTCTGCTGCGCGAGGATGTCGAGCGGGTTCGCAGGGACGGCGATCGCCTCGATCAGGCCGGAGCGCATCCGCTCCGTCGTCACGGCGGAGTGGAGCAGGTCGGCCCGGTGCTTGGGGTAGAAGGACCCGCGCGAGACCTCGCCGACCTGGTGGCCGGCTCGGCCCACGCGCTGCAGGGCGCTCGCGACCGAGGGCGGCGTCTCGACCTGGACGACGAGGTCGACCGCGCCCATGTCGATCCCCAGCTCGAGGCTCGAGGTCGCGACCACGCAGCGCAGGCGGCCGGACTTCAGGTCGTCCTCGATGATCGCGCGCTGCTCCTTGCTCACCGAGCCGTGGTGGGCGCGGGCGAGCAGCGGCTCCTCGTCGGGCGCGGACTGCCCGCTGCCGCTCGTGCCCCCGGCCGCTCCCATCGCCTCGGCCGGGGAGCGGCGGACGGAGGAGGAGGCCGCCTCGGCGAGCAGGGCCCCGACCGCCACGGGCTCGCCTGCCTCACGCGCCCGCTCCGCGGCGAGCTCGCGGCGCTCGGCGTAGATCTCGTTGAGCCGGGCGGTCAGCCGCTCGGCGAGGCGGCGGGAGTTCGCGAAGACGATGGAGGAGGTGTGCGCGAGGACCCGGTCGACGATCGACTCCTCGACGTGCGGCCAGATCGACCCGCTCTGCGGACCGGTGGCCCCCATCGTCGATCCGTCCTGCGGAGCCGCCGTCCCCAGCTCGGACATGTCCTCGACCGGGACGACGACGCTGAGGTCCCACTGCTTCTCGGACGCCGGAGCCACGATCGCGACCGGGGAGCGGCCGGCGAGGAACCGGGCCACCTCCTCGCGCGGGCGCACCGTCGCCGAGAGGCCGATGCGCTGCACCGGCTTCGGGAGCAGGGCGTCGAGCCGCTCGAGGGAGACGGCGAGGTGCGCCCCGCGCTTGGTCGATGCGACGGCGTGGACCTCGTCGACGATGACCGTCTCGACGCCGCGGAGCGACTCGCGCGCCGCCGAGGTGAGCATGAGGTAGAGCGACTCGGGGGTCGTGATCAGGATGTCCGGCGGCGTCTTCTGCAGCACGCGCCGCTCGGCGGGGGGCGTGTCTCCCGACCGCACCCCGACGGTGACCGTGGCCGGCGCGCTCCCGATGCCCTCGGCGCTCAGCCGCAGCGCCGTCTGGGTGACGCCGACGAGCGGCGAGCGGAGGTTGCGCTCGACGTCGACGCCGAGAGCCTTCAGCGGCGAGACGTAGAGCACGCGCGTGCGGTGCTGCGGATCCTCCGGCGGCGGGCCCTGCACGAGCCGGTCGATCGCCCAGAGGAAGGCCGAGAGCGTCTTGCCGGAGCCGGTGGGAGCGACCACGAGGGCGTGCGCTCCGCTCGAGATGGCCGACCAGGCGCCCTCCTGGGCGGCGGTCGGCGCCGGGAACGCGCCCTCGAACCACGCGCGCGTGGCGGGGGAGAAGCGCTCGAGGACGTCCGGCATGCACCCATCCTCCCTGCCACCTCCGACATTGCCGGGGCCGCGGCCCGGGGGCGAGCCCTTGACGCGGGGGAGCCCGTCCGTCAGGCGAAGCCGAGACGCACGAACGTGCCGATGTCGGCGAGCTCGGCCTGCCCGACTCCGTGGGCGACGCCCTCGTAGACCCGGGCGTCGAGCGCCGTGTGCTCCGGGAACCAGGCCGCCGCGTCCCGCACGAGCTCCTCCGGGATCACCGCGTCGAGCGTCCCGCGTCCCCAGAACACCGGCGGACGCTCGCGGGCGAGCCGCTCGTCCGCGTCGTCGCCCTCGGCGAGCGGGACCACGAACCCGGACAGGGCGACCGCGAAGGCGAAGCGGCCCGGCGCGCGCCGAAGCAGCTGCACCGCCAGCGCGGCGCCCTGGGAGAAGCCCAGCAGCCCCACCGGACCCGGGTGCCCCAGAGCGTCGAGCCACTCGATCACACCGGCCGCCGCCGCCTCGACGGCCTCGGGATCGGCCCGCGGCTCATCAGGCACCAGCGGCACCCGGAGGGGCCACCACGCGTTCGCCCCGCCACCCAGGGCGAGAGGCGCCCGGAGGGACGCGAGAACCGGCTCCAGCGGCAGGTAGGCGCCGAGCGAGAACAGGTCCCCCTCGTGCGAGCCGTAGCCGTGCAGCAGCACCAGGAGGGGCCTGCCGACGCGGTCGCGCTCGGAGGAGGACCACAGCACCGCGTTCGCGTCGATTCCCATCGCACCATCATCCCCCTGAGTGCGGGATCGCCGCCGCCGGTCGGAACACCAGCCGCGAAGGGTGAGAATGGCTGCATGAGCGTGCGCACCCCTGACCCGAACTCCGGGTGGCTGTCCGACGACGAACTCGCCGAGATCCGCCGGCGGCTCCCGCTGCTGTACGTGGAGGCCGTGCCCGTCCGGGTCGACGGGCTCGGGCAGGTCACCGAGGTCGGCGTGCTCCTGCGCGCGACCCCCTCCGGCCAGATCACCCGCACGATCGTCTCGGGCCGCGTGATGTACGGCGAGACGCTGCGCGACGCGCTGTTCCGCCACCTCGAGAAGGACCTCGGCCCGATGGCCTTCCCCCTCCTCCCGGCGAGCCCGCTCCCCTTCCACGTCGCCGAGTACTTCCCGATGCCCGGCATGGGGCCGTTCACCGACGACCGCCAGCACGCGGTCTCCCTCGCCTACGTCGTCCCCGTCACCGGCACCTGCGACCCCCGCCAGGACGCCCTCGAGCTCACCTGGATGACCCCCGACGAGGCCTGCTCCGACGCGATCTCCGCCGAGATGGAGGGCGGGCGGGGCGCGCTGATCCGCGCCGCCTTGGCCTCCGTCGGGCGTCTGTCCTAGCGGCGCGGAGCGGACTTCTTGCGCGCCGCGGGGCGGCGCGCCGCGGTCGGCTCTCAGGGACGGCCGGGCGGGTGGAGCGTCGGGCGTTCGCCTAGACGGATTCGCTGGCACGCGAATCCGCCGTTCGGCTCGTGGACCCGGTGTCCACTGGACCTCCCGTTGTCGGGCGAGGACAGGTGGCGGCGCTGCCCGACGACGGCGAAGAGCAGAGGATCGACTGCTCGCGACGCGGTGAGGACTTCCGGATCTCCCTGCACGGGGCTCTGCTCGGAGATCTGAAGCGCGAACGACGAAGGGCCGGAACCTGCGACCTGTGATCGCGGGCCCCGGCCCCTCGTGGTGTCGTCCTGATCAGGACGAGCGCTGAAGTGCGATCACCGAGCGCCCAGCCCCCGGACCAGCCGCCTCCTGCGAGGCGAACGGTCGATCCGCGTGTCAGCGGATCGGCCTAGCCGGTCGTGACCCGCTCTGCGGATCGCGACCGTCCTGCCGGCCGACCGCGGTGCGCCGCTCTGCGGCGCACACAACGGTTCAGCCCTGCGCGCGGCGGCCGCCGCGTCGGGCGCCGCCGCCGGCGGACTCGCGGGCGGGAGCGGCCGAGGCTGCTCCGCCGGTCGCGGTGCTGTAGAACGAGCGCGATCCGCCCGAGGTCGAGGGGGCGCCGGCGGCCGAGCGGCTGCGGCCTCCGCGGGCGCCGCCGCGGGCGGGTCCCTCGGCGGCGGTGCGGTCGCGGCGGGGGCGGTCGCCTCCGCCGGTCGCGGCACCCGTCGAGCGTCCGCCGCGGGGTGCGGCGGTGCCCTCGGTGCGGGCCGCGCGCTTGCGCTGCGCGTTGGCGCCCTGCGAGCGTCCGCCCTGCGACTGGCTGCGGACGGGCTCGACGACGGCGCTGGGGGTGACGTACGGAGCGACGTCGCCGACGAGCTTCGCGACGGCGGCCGAGTCGGCCGTCACCTGCTGGGGCGCGACCTGGATCGCGGCCTTGCGGAGGAGGGTCTTCACGTCGCTGCGCTGCGTGGGCAGGACGACGGTGACGACGTCTCCCTCGCTGCCGGCGCGGGCGGTGCGGCCCGAGCGGTGCAGGTACGCCTTGTGCTCCATCGGCGGGTCGACGTGGATGACGAGCTCGACGTCGTCGACGTGCACGCCGCGGGCGGCGACGTCGGTGGCGACGAGGACCTTGACGGTGCCGGCGCCGAACGCGGCGAGGTTCCGGTCGCGGGCGACCTGCGAGAGGTTGCCGTGCAGGTCGACCGCCGGGATGCCCTGGCCGGTGAGCTGCTTGGCGAGCTTCTTCGCGTGGTGCTTGGTGCGCATGAAGAGGATGCGGCGGCCGGTGCCGGACGCGAGCGTCTTCACGAGCGCGTTCTTGGCGTCGAGGCCGTCGACCTCGAACACGTGGTGGGTCATCAGCGCGACCGGCGAGTTGGCCTCGTCGACCGAGTGGAGCACCTCGTTCTGGAGGTACTTCTTGACCAGCTTGTCCACGCCGTTGTCGAGCGTCGCGGAGAACAGCAGGCGCTGCCCGCCGCGGGGGGTCTTGTCGAGGATGCGCGTGACGACCGGCAGGAAGCCGAGGTCGGCCATGTGGTCGGCCTCGTCGAGCACGGTGATCTCGACGGCGTCGAGGTTCACGAAGCCCTGCTTCATCAGGTCCTCGAGGCGGCCCGGGCAGGCCACGACGATGTCGACGCCCTGCTTGAGCGCGGCGACCTGGCGCTGCTGCGAGACGCCTCCGAAGATCGTGGTGGTGACGATGCCGTAGGCGTCGGCGAGGGGCTGCATCGCGGCGGTGATCTGCGTGGCGAGCTCGCGGGTCGGCGCGAGGACGAGTCCGAGCGGGCGGCCGGGGCGGCGGCGTCCGCCGGCGAGCGAGCCGCCGAGGCGGGCGATCATCGGGATGGAGAAGGCGAGGGTCTTGCCGGAGCCGGTCTTGCCGCGGCCGAGGACGTCGCGTCCGCCGAGGGTGTCGGGCAGCGTGTCGACCTGGATCGGGAAGGGCTCGGTGATGCCGCTCGCGGTGAGCGCGGCCACGAGGGGGGCCGGCACGCCGAGGGCGCTGAAGGAGAGGGGGGTGTTCGACATGGAGTGGTGCCTTTCGGGGGCATCATGCCGATCGAGGACGCGCGGGCGGTGGCCGGGGGCGCGGGTGATCGGCGTTCGGGCGAAGGTGACGGTGGTCACATCCGTTCGCCGTACGATTCGGTGCGCGCGGCCGGGGGCCTCATGCACGTGCGCCAGATGGTCGGGACGGATCCTCGACGGTCAGAGTCCTAGGGGACAAGGGGCGTTCTACGACGCGGGGGAGCGCAGTCGCTGCGCTCGCACCATCTCACTCTAGTGGATGCCGATCCATCCGCGCATCGCGGCCTGCACGCGGGAGCCGTCGCGGTCGCTCAGCTTGGTGCCGACGAAGTCGCCCGCCCAGTCCGAGGTCTGCACGCGGAAGGCCGGCTCCGGGTCGCGCAGGGTCTTCAGGATGACGGCGGCGACGTCGGACGGGTCCTGCGCGTGGGTCGAGGAGAAGGACGACGCGGCGCGGTCGAGGTAGGCGCCGAGCGCCGGCGCGTAGGGGCCGGCCTGCGCGAGCATCGCCGCCGCGTCGATGCCGACGTTCTCGACGAAGCTGCTGCGGACCGCTCCCGGCTCGATCAGCGACACGTGGACGCCGACGGAGGCGGCGACCGGGGCGAGCGCCTCGAAGAACCCCTCGACCGCGAACTTCGCCGCGCAGTAGTCCTCGTTGAACGGCTGCCCGATCGCGCCGCCGACGCTCGAGACGGTGACGATGCGGCCGCGGGACGAGCGCAGCATCGGCAGCGCGGCGCGGGTGACCGCGACGGTGCCGAAGAAGTTGACCTCCATCACGCGGCGCAGCTCCTGCGGATCCTCCAGCTCGAGGGTGCCGAGGTGGCCGGCTCCGGCGTTGTTCACGAGGGCGTCGAGACCGCCGAGCTCCTCCTCCACGGCGCGGAGGCAGCCGGCGACGGAGTCCGCGTCGGTCACGTCGAGCGCCCGCAGGTCGAGCTCGACGCGGGCCTCGGCGGCGGCGGCGCGCAGGTCCTCCGCCCGCTCCGGATCCCGCACGGTGGCGACCACCCGCCAGCCCGCGCGCGCGGCCTCGATCGCGGTGGCGCGGCCGATGCCGGTGGAGGTTCCGGTGACGAGGAGGACGGGACGGGGCATGCGGCTTTCCTGCTTTCCGGCGCACGACGGCGCCGCCCGGAGGCTATCGGCCGCCCCTCCGAGAACGTCCAGGGTCGGCGTCAGCCCCGGTAGCGCTCGCCGACCGGCACCTCGACCGGCAGCCGGTTGCCCGCCTGGGCGAGCGGGCAGGCCCAGGCCGGGTCGTAGGCGCAGGAGGGGTTGTAGGCGAAGTTGAAGTCGAGGACCAGCGTCCCCGGGGCGGAGCCCGGACCGAGGTCGGCGCCCTTCACGGTGTCCAGGAGGTAGCGGCCGCCGCCGTAGGTGCCGCCGGGTGTCCCCGCGAGGGCGTCCTTGACCGGCACGAACAGGCCTCCGCCGTAGGACGCGAGGCGCCAGACGTCGAGGCTGCCGGCGTCCGGCACCTCGACCGTGCCGATCAGCTCGAAGGGGACGGTGCCGTCGGTGCCGGTCTCCACGTCCATCCGCCGCGCCTCCTCGGCCGGGGCCACCTCGAGCTCGAAGCGCCAGGCCGCGTCGTAGGGCGCGATCGGCAGGGAGCGGAAGTGCGCGCGGTCGGCCGGGAGGAGGGGGGTGGAAGGGTGCTGCGCGAAGAGCGCGTTGCGCCCGCGGATCCAGGACGCGTGCGCGGCGAGCAGGTCCACGTTCGAGAGCCGGCGCACCTCCGCGTAGAGGGCCTGGACGTGGCGGCGCCAGTCCGACACCTCGACCGCGTTCGTGAGGCGGCGGCGGGGCGAGACGCCGTCGTCGTCCTGCTCCTCCTCGTCGGCGGAGGGCCACTGGAGGCGCAGGAGCTCCGAGCGCGACAGCTCGGTCTCCTCCTCGGCGACGCCGTCGGGGCTCATGCGGCGGACTCCCCGCGCGGGCGGGTGTCGGCACCGACATCGTGGCGCCAGGACGGGGCGAGGGAGCGGATGCGGATGCCGCGCCACTGCCAGAACGCCCACATCGACGGCCAGAGCGCGGCCGAGGCGAGGCCCGCCGAGAACTCGAGGCGGTCGCGGAAGAGCGTGCGCCCGTCGGGGAGCGGGGCGACGGCCATGCGGTGGTCCCACGCGGTGATCAGGCGGAGGGAGCCGGTGAGCGGTCCGCCGCTGTCGCGCAGGATCCGCACGTCGGGCATCGAGGGGACGCGGCGGTAGGAGAGGTCGATCTCCTGCGCGCCCATCGGCACGATCCCGAGGGCGTCCATCGCGACCTCGTGGGAGCCGAGCCCCCAGGTCGGGCGGAAGCCGCCCTCGTCCAGCGACGCGGCGGTCAGGAGCGGGGACATCACCTCCCGGAACACGGCCGGACTCTGCAGGGCGCGCCAGGCGGAGTCGGCGTCGGTGTCGAGCACGTGCTTGAGCATCACCTTCACGAGGGACATCCTCCTCCGCCCGCCCCTGCACGGGAACCGGGTGCGCGCGGAGTCCCGGACGTGTATGCGCCTCCGGTGCTCGCTACCGTGTCAGGGTGATCGCTCCCGCCGCCTCCGTCGACCAGTCGACCTACCAGATCCGCTTCGAGTGGGGCGCCCGCGCCCTCCGCGTGCTCGCCCCCGCCCACGTCACGGTGCTCGTCGACGCCCTGCCCGGAGGCGAGGGCCCCGACCTCGGGGGTGTGGAGGGCCGCGTCGTCCGCGCGGGCCTGGCCGACCGCTCGGCCGTCGCCCGCTGGATCCTGGAGCGCCAGCACGAGAACGGCGGGCGCACGAGCGTCAACGTGATCGCCCTCGGCGACGTCGACGACAGCGGAGGGGCGCGGTTCGCGATGGAGGACCAGCTGGCGGCCGGCGCCGTCGTCGACGCACTCATCGGACTGGGCATCGACCACGTCTCGCCCGAGGCCGCGGTGGCCTGCGCGTCCTACGAGGGCCTGCGCCGGGCGTGCGCGCACCTGCTCACCGCGTCCGAGTCCGGCCGCCTGCTCGCCGCCGAGGGGCGGGCGGACGAGGTCCGGGCCGCCGCCCGGGTCGACACCGTCGACGAGGTGGCGGTCCTCCGCTGACCCGCCGCTCCGGCGGGCGCGACCTCCGAGCGGTGCAGGGCGTCCGCGGAGCGCACAAGCCGCTGCGGATCCGAGCCGCCGCCTCGACCACTCGCCCGCCCCCGGCGTAGCGTTCGGCGGAGGCGGTCCCTCCGCCCCCGCCCCGACCGAAAGCTGGCCCGCATGAAAGCCGTCCTCAACGACGTCGTCCTCGCCGACGCCCCCGACTCCGACCTGATCTCGATCGAGGGCAACTGGTACTTCCCGCCGTCGAGCATCGCCGAGGGCGTGCTCGTCGAGAGCCCCACGCCCTACACCTGCCCGTGGAAGGGCGAGTGCCAGTACTTCTCGGTGCAGACCGGCGACGGCCTGCAGAAGGACAAGGCCTGGTCGTACCCGCACCCCTACCCGACGGCGTTCGACCGCGTCGGCAAGGACTTCTCGGGCTACGTCGCCTTCGACCGCTCCGTCCGCGTCTCCGACTGACCCGTTCCGCCGCGGTGCCGCTCCCGGTGCCGCGGCGGTGCGTCAGCCGCGCGGGGAGGCGGCGCGCGCCCGGTACGCCCGGACCTTCGACCGGTTCCCGCAGCGCTGCATCGAGCACCAGCGGCGCGAGCCGGCGCGGGACGTGTCGAGGTAGAGCATCCGGCACTCCGGATCCGCGCAGCGCCGCAGCCGTCCGGCCGCGGTCGGGCCCAGCAGCCCCACGGCCTCGCGGGCGATGGACGCGAGCGCCTGCCTGCCCGCCGCGTGGAGCCGTCCTGCCTGCCGCGATCCGCCGCTCAGCACTGGCGGGATGTCGGGCATCGCCGCGACCAGGTTGACCACGTCGACGTCGCGCGGGTCGAGCGCGGTGCCGGCCTCGGCCGCGACGGCCAGCCGGGCGATCGCGCCCCGGAGCATCAGCGCGTCGTCCAGGCGCGCATCCCTGCTCTCGGGGCCGACCGCCTCGAAGCGCTCGGCGAGCCAGGCGGCCAGGGCGGCATCGGAGTCGAGGTGCTCGGCCGCTCCCGGAGGCAGTGCTCCGGTCGTGGCGAAGTCGAGCGCGAGGCTTCCGGAGTCGAACCACCAGCGCCGGCCGTCGGCCTCGGGGAGCCACTGCCCGGTGACCGGCGTGCGCCCGCCGTGCGGGGCCTCGTCCGGGGTCACGGCGCCGGGACCGGTCGGCGCCGCCACTGGATCGCGTTCGCGGGCTCGAACCGGCGCGCGCAGCGGCCGCAGGCCAGGGGCCGGGTGGGCCGGCGATGGCGGTAGAAGAGGTGACCGCCCGGGCAGGTGCCGACCCACGGCGCGAGCTCGTCCGCGGTCGGGTTGCTGTGGGTGCGCGATCCCGTGTAGCCGAGCCGCGCCGCGATCCGCCGCCACGGCGGTCCGTGCCCGGCGTCGGGCCCCGCGAGCGCGTGAGCGACCTCGTGCAGGAGTGTCTGCCGGACCTCCTCGTCGCTCCAGCGGGCTGCGAGGTGGCGCGAGACCGTGATCCGGCGGCGCGTCCAGTGGCAGGCGCCGCCGCGGGTGCGCGCGTGGTCGAGCGCGAAGGACCAGGAGGGGTCGAGGTGCTCCTCGATCAGCGCGTCGGCCCAGCGGGCCACGTCCTCGAGGTCGGCCACCGGTGGCGCTGCCTAGGACTCGTCGCCGTCGGCGCGGCGGCGGCCGCGGGCGGTGCCGTCGGTGCGGGCCTCGCGGTCGGTCCCGTCCTGGAACTCGGAGGCGGCGGCGTAGCCCAGGCGGGCGACCTCGAGCTCCTCCTCGGGGACCCCGACGCGCTCGCCGAGGGCGGTCGCGGCGTCGAAGTCGCGCATCGCCCGGCCGTACTCGCCCAGCTCGAAGAAGGTGAGGCCGCGGTGCTTGAGCGCGAAGGAGTGCTCGAGGTGCCACTCGTGCGTGCGCGCCTCCTCGACGCAGAGCGCGAGCTCCGAGAGGGCCTCGTCGGTGCGGCCCCGCAGCTGCATGAGGCGGGCGCGGCGGACGCGGGCGGTGAGCAGCTCGGCGCGGTCGCCGGAGAAGCGGGTGCGGCGGACGGCCTCGTTCGCGAGGTCCCACGCCTCGTCGACGCGCCCGAGCAGGCGCAGCAGCTCCGCCTTCTCGGTGAGCGCGGCGAGGCTGCGCAGCGCGCCGATCTCCTCCAGGCGCTCCTGGGCGGCGTCGACGTCGATCTCCTCGTGGAGGGTCGCGGGGTCGTGGCGGATGATGATGCTCAGGGCGATGCTTCCTCGTGGAGTGCGGATCCGGATCGTCGCGCGCGGCGGACGAGAGGACGGTCGGGGTCGCTGACCCCGGCGTCGAGTGTACCGGCGGGTCCCCGGACGGCGCCCCGACGCGCGGCCCGGGTCAGCCCCGTCGCACCTGGAAGACGCTCCGCGCCGGCAGCGGCGACGGGGTGGCGGTCTCGTCCGTGACGACGAGGGCGCCGGCGATGAAGTTCTCGAGCTCCCGCCCCTGCACCAGCTTGGAGGGCGCGGGGTCGGAGGCGAGGCGCCGCGGCAGGCCGTCGAGCGGCAGCGGATCGGCGGAGGCGAGCATCACCACGTTCCCGAAGCGCTTGGCCTTGAGCATCTGCGTGTCGGTCATGATCGCGGTGTGCGCGAAGACGGAGGCGAGCGTCGCGGCCTGGGCGCGGGCGAAGGCGAGCGCGCCGCCGTCGGCCACGTTCACCGCGACCAGGCCGCCGGGGGCGAGCAGCGGCGCGATCGCCCCGTAGAACTCGGCGCTGGTCACGTGCGCGGGAGTGCGCGCGCCCGAGAAGATGTCGACGACGACCACGTCGACCGTGCCCCGCAGCCCGGGCGGCAGCTTGCCGAGCACCTCGCGGGCGTCGCCCTGGCGGATGCGGATCTGCGCCCCGCGGGGGAGCGGGAGCGCCTCGCGCACCAGCTCGACCAGAGCGCCCTCGATCTCGACGACCTGCTGGCGCGAGCCCGGCCGGGTCGCGGCGACGTAGCGGGGGAGGGTCAGCGCTCCGGCGCCCAGGTGCAGCGCCGTGACGCTCTCGCCCTCGGGGGCGACGAGGTCGATCGCGTGGCCGATCCGGCGGACGTACTCGAAGGAGAGGTGCGTCGGATCCGCGAGGTCGACGTGCGACTGCGGAGTGCCGTCGACGACCAGGGTCGCCGCCTCGGGCGAGTGGCGGTCGGGCTCGATCCGCGCGGTGTACCCGCTGGCGAGCACGGCGCGGGGGTGCTCGGAGTCGTCTCCGCGTCGGCGGCCGGTGCGTTCCTGCATCCGACCAGTCTGCCGCGGCGGCGGGACGGCGGGGCTCCGCGCCCGGCCCGGTCGGATCGATCCGGGAGGCCGTGGCCTCGTATACCGGACCCCGCGGGGCGGCGCAAGCATCCGCACTTGCGCGGCGTGGCGCGATGCGGCTATATTCGTACTTTGCGCTCCCGAGTACCCATGCCCTCATATCGCGGTCGGCAGGTCACCGGAACCCGGCATCAGATGGTGGATGCCGTTGCCACACTCTAGCCCCGCCCCCAAGACCGAGTCGCCTCGGTCCGCACGGCGTGCGGGCAGGGGTGGCGGCCCGTCCGGCGGGAGCCCACTCCACACATCCCACAGATTGAGACCCGCGAGGGTCTACGGAGGTTCCTTCCTTGGCTGCTGCGTCCACCGCGACCACCACCTCACCCAAGAACGGACGCGGAGCTTCGCGTCTCTCGTTCGCCAAGATCAGCGACACCCTGACCGTTCCGGATCTGCTCGCGCTGCAGACCGAGAGCTTCGACTGGCTCGTCGGCTCGGAGGCGTGGAAGACCCGCGTCGCCGAGGCGAAGGCCGCCGGCCGGGAGGACCTCCCCGCCAACTCCGGCCTCGACGAGATCTTCGAGGAGATCTCCCCGATCGAGGACCTCAGCGAGACGATGCAGCTGAGCTTCACGAACCCGTACCTCGAGCCCGAGAAGTACACGATCGAGGAGTGCAAGGAGCGCGGCAAGACCTACGCCGCTCCGCTCTACGTCGAGGCCGAGTTCATGAACCACCTCACGGGTGAGATCAAGACCCAGACGGTCTTCATGGGCGACTTCCCGCTGATGACCGAGAAGGGCACGTTCATCATCAACGGCACCGAGCGTGTCGTCGTGTCCCAGCTCGTGCGCAGCCCCGGCGTCTACTTCGAGCGCCAGCAGGAGAAGACGTCCGACAAGGACATCTACTCCGCCCGCGTCATCCCGAGCCGCGGCGCCTGGCTCGAGTTCGAGATCGACAAGCGCGACCAGGTCGGCGTGCGCATCGACCGCAAGCGCAAGCAGTCGGTCACCGTGTTCCTCAAGGCTCTCGGCCTCACGAGCGAGGAGATCCTCGAGCAGTTCGCCGGCTACGAGTCGATCGAGCTGACCCTCGAGAAGGACAACATCCTCACCAAGGAGGACGCCCTCCGCGACATCTACCGCAAGCTCCGTCCGGGCGAGCAGGTTGCCGCCGAGGCCGCCCGCGCGCTGCTGGACAACTTCTACTTCAACTCCAAGCGCTACGACCTCGCGAAGGTCGGCCGCTACAAGATCAACCGCAAGCTCGGCATCGACAAGGCGCTGTCCGACTCGGTGCTCACGGTCGAGGACATCATCGCGACCATCAAGTACCTGGTCGCCCTGCACGACGGCCGCACCGCCCTCCCCGGCGTGCGCGACGGCGAGCCGGTCGAGCTGCGTCTCGACGTCGACGACATCGACCACTTCGGCAACCGCCGCATCCGCGCGGTCGGCGAGCTGATCCAGAACCAGGTCCGCACCGGACTGTCCCGCATGGAGCGCGTCGTCCGCGAGCGCATGACCACGCAGGACATCGAGGCGATCACCCCGCAGACCCTGATCAACGTGCGCCCCGTCGTCGCCGCGATCAAGGAGTTCTTCGGGACCAGCCAGCTGTCGCAGTTCATGGACCAGAACAACCCGCTCGCGGGTCTGACCCACAAGCGCCGCCTGTCGGCGCTCGGCCCCGGCGGACTCTCCCGTGAGCGCGCCGGCGTCGAGGTCCGCGACGTGCACCCCTCGCACTACGGCCGCATGTGCCCGATCGAGACCCCGGAAGGCCCGAACATCGGCCTGATCGGATCGCTCGCGTCCTTCGCGCGCATCAACTCCTTCGGATTCATCGAGACCCCGTACCGCAAGGTCGTCGACGGCACCGTCACCTCGCAGATCGACTACCTCACCGCGTCCGAGGAGGACGAGTACCTGGTCGCCCAGGCGAACGCCCCCCTCACGAAGGACTTCCGCTTCGCGGAGGGCAAGGTCCTGGTCCGCCCCAAGGGCGGAGAGGTCGAGCTCGTCGACGCCGAGCGCGTCCACTACATGGACGTCTCGCCGCGCCAGATGGTCTCGGTCGCGACCTCGCTGATCCCGTTCCTCGAGCACGACGACGCGAACCGCGCGCTCATGGGCGCGAACATGCAGCGTCAGGCCGTCCCGCTGCTGCGCAGCGAGTCGCCCGTCGTCGGAACCGGCATGGAGGGCTTCGCGGCCATCGACGCCGGCGACGTCATCACCGCCGACAAGGCCGGTGTCGTCCAGGAGGTCTCCGCCGACTCCGTCACCGTCCAGCTGGACGAGGGCGGCACGCAGACCTACTTCCTCCGCAAGTTCGACCGCTCCAACCAGGGCACCTCGTACAACAACCGCGTGGTCGTCTCGGCCGGCGAGCGCATCGAGGTCGGCGAGGTCGTCGCCGACGGCCCCGCCACCGAGAACGGCGAGCTCGCGCTGGGCAAGAACCTGCTCGTCGCGTTCATGCCGTGGGAGGGCCACAACTTCGAGGACGCGATCATCCTCAGCCAGAACCTGGTGAAGGACGACGTCCTCTCCTCGATCCACATCGAGGAGTACGAGGTCGACGCCCGCGACACCAAGCTCGGCAAGGAGGAGATCACCCGCGACCTCCCCAACGTCAGCCCCGAGCTCCTGGCCGACCTGGACGAGCGCGGCATCATCCGCATCGGCGCCGAGGTCCGCCCCGGCGACATCCTCGTCGGCAAGGTCACGCCCAAGGGCGAGACCGAGCTCTCGGCCGAGGAGCGCCTGCTCCGCGCGATCTTCAACGAGAAGAGCCGCGAGGTCCGCGACACGTCGCTGAAGGTGCCCCACGGCGAGCAGGGCACGATCATCGGCGTCAAGGTGTTCGACGCGCAGGACGGCGACGACGAGCTCGGCTCGGGCGTCAACCAGCGCGTGGTCGTCTACATCGCCCAGAAGCGCAAGATCACCGAGGGCGACAAGCTCGCCGGCCGCCACGGCAACAAGGGCGTCATCTCGAAGATCCTGCCGGTCGAGGACATGCCGTTCCTCGCCGACGGCACCCCGGTCGACATCGTCCTCAACCCGCTCGGCGTCCCCGGCCGCATGAACTTCGGCCAGGTCCTCGAGATCCACCTCGGGTGGATCGCGAAGCAGGGCTGGAAGGTCGAGGGTCAGCCGGAGTGGGCCGCGCGCCTGCCCGAGCACGCCCGCGAGGCGGCGCCCGGCACCAAGGTCGCGACCCCCGTCTTCGACGGTGCGGCGGAGGAGGAGCTCGCAGGGCTCCTCGACTCCACCACCCCGACGCGCGACGGAGAGCGCCTGATCGGCTCGTCCGGCAAGACGCAGCTGTTCGACGGCCGCTCCGGGGAGCCCTTCCCGGACCCGGTCTCGGTCGGCTACATGTACATCCTGAAGCTGCACCACCTCGTCGACGACAAGATCCACGCGCGCTCGACGGGCCCGTACTCGATGATCACCCAGCAGCCGCTCGGTGGTAAGGCGCAGTTCGGCGGACAGCGCTTCGGCGAGATGGAGGTGTGGGCCCTCGAGGCCTACGGCGCCGCCTACGCCCTCCAGGAGCTCCTCACCATCAAGTCGGACGACATCCTCGGCCGCGTGAAGGTGTACGAGGCCATCGTCAAGGGCGAGAACATCCAGGAGCCCGGCATCCCGGAGTCCTTCAAGGTCCTCATCAAGGAGATGCAGTCCCTGTGCCTGAACGTCGAGGTCCTCTCGGCCGACGGCACCGCGGTCAGCCTGCGCGACACCGATGACGAGGTCTACCGCGCCGCGGAAGAGCTCGGCATCAACATCTCCTCCCGGTTCGAGTCGTCCTCCGTCGACGACATCTGATCCGCGCCAGCATCTGACGACCTCCCGTCTCTGACGAGACACCCTGTTTTCCGACAAGGAGAAAACATTGCTCGACGTAACCACTTTCGATGAGCTGCGCATCGGCCTCGCAACGGCCGATGACATCCGTCGCTGGTCGCACGGTGAAGTGAAGAAGCCCGAGACCATCAACTACCGCACCCTGAAGCCCGAGAAGGACGGCCTGTTCGGCGAGCAGATCTTCGGACCCTCTCGCGACTGGGAGTGCTCCTGCGGCAAGTACAAGCGAGTCCGCTTCAAGGGCATCGTCTGCGAGCGCTGCGGCGTCGAGGTCACCAAGTCCTCGGTCCGCCGCGAGCGGATGGGCCACATCGAGCTCGCCGCCCCCGTCACCCACATCTGGTACTTCAAGGGCGTCCCCTCGCGCCTCGGATACCTGCTGGACATGGCGCCGAAGGACCTCGAGAAGGTCATCTACTTCGCGGCGTACATGATCATCGACGTGGACGACGACGGCCGTCACGCCGACATGCCCGGCCTCGAGAACGAGCTCCGGCTCGAGATCAAGACCCTCTCGGACCAGCGCGACTCCCGCATCGCGGACCGCCTGGCGCGCCTGGAGACCGACCTCGCCGCCCTGGAGGCGGAGGGCGCCAAGAGCGACCAGAAGCGCCGCACCAAGGACGGCGCCGAGAAGGAGATGGGCCAGATCCGCAAGTCCTTCGACGAGGACATCGCGCGGCTCGAGAGCGTGTGGGAGCAGTTCCGCACCCTCAAGGTCGGCGACCTCAAGCCCGAGGACGCGGTCTTCAACGAGCTCGTCGACCGGTACGGCGTCTACTTCGAGGCCTACATGGGCGCCGAGGCGATCAAGAAGCGCCTCGAGCAGTTCGACCTCCAGGCCGAGGCCGAGACGCTGCACCTGCAGATCGCCGAGGGCAAGGGTCAGAAGAAGATCCGCGCCATCAAGCGCCTGCGCGTCGTCAACTCGTTCCTCGCCACCGGCAACTCGCCGGCCGCGATGGTCCTCGACGTCGTCCCGGTCATCCCGCCGGAGCTGCGCCCGATGGTGCAGCTCGACGGAGGCCGGTTCGCGACCAGCGACCTGAACGACCTCTACCGTCGCGTGATCAACCGCAACAACCGACTCCGCCGCCTGCTCGACCTCGGTGCCCCCGAGATCATCGTGAACAACGAGAAGCGCATGCTCCAGGAGGCGGTCGACGCCCTCTTCGACAACGGCCGCCGCGGCCGCCCCGTCACCGGAACCGGCAATCGCGCCCTGAAGTCCCTGAGCGACATGCTCAAGGGAAAGCAGGGTCGCTTCCGCCAGAACCTGCTGGGCAAGCGCGTCGACTACTCGGGCCGCTCGGTCATCATCGTCGGCCCGCAGCTCAAGCTGCACCAGTGCGGTCTGCCCAAGCAGATGGCGCTGGAGCTGTTCAAGCCGTTCGTGATCAAGCGCCTGATCGACCTGTCGCACGCGCAGAACATCAAGGCCGCCAAGCGCATGGTGGAGCGCTCGCGCCCGCAGGTGTGGGACGTGCTCGAGGAGATCATCCGCGAGCGCCCCGTCCTGCTGAACCGCGCGCCCACGCTGCACCGTCTCGGCATCCAGGCCTTCGAGCCCCAGCTGGTCGAGGGCAAGGCGATCCAGCTGCACCCGCTCGTCTGCGCCGCGTTCAACGCGGACTTCGACGGCGACCAGATGGCCGTCCACCTGCCGCTGTCCGTCGAGGCCCAGGCCGAGGCGCGCATCCTGATGCTCGCGTCGAACAACATCCTCAAGCCCTCGGACGGCCGTCCGGTCACCCTGCCCACGCAGGACATGATCATCGGCCTCCACCACCTGACGACGATCCGCGAGGGCGCCGCCGGCGAGGGCCGCGCGTTCTCCTCCGTCTCGGAGGCGATCCTCGCGAAGGACCAGGGCTCGCTGCACCTGAACTCGAAGGTCAGGATCCGCATGTCGGACGTGTACTTCGCGCAGGGTCAGGCACCCGAGGGCGTCGAGATCGACGAGAACGGCAAGGTCACCGCGCCGGTCCTCCTCGAGACCACGCTCGGCCGCGCCCTCTTCAACGAGGCGCTGCCGGTCGACTACCCCTACTTCGAGCAGGTCGCCGACAAGACGACCATCTCCGGGATCGTCAACGACCTCGCGGAGCGCTACCCGAAGGTGGAGGTCGCCGCCTCCCTCGACCGGATCAAGGACGCCGGCTTCTACTGGGCCACCCGCTCGGGTGTCACCGTGGCGCTGTCCGACATCCTCACGCCTCCGTCGAAGCCCGAGATCATCGCGGGCTACGAGAAGAAGGCCGCGAAGGTCGAGTCCGAGTACGACAAGGGTCTGACCACTCAGGCCGAGCGCCGCCAGGAGCTCGTGAAGATCTGGACCGAGGCGACCGACGAGGTCGCCAAGGCCATGCGCGCGAACTTCCCGACGGACAACACCATCAACCGCATGGTCACCTCCGGTGCCCGCGGCAACTGGCTGCAGGTGCGCAACATCGCCGGCATGCGAGGCCTGGTGAACAACCCGAAGGGCGAGATCATCGCCCGACCGATCATCTCCTCGTACCGCGAGGGCCTGTCGGTCGCCGAGTACTTCATCGCCACGCACGGTGCCCGCAAGGGCCTGGCCGACACCGCGCTCCGCACCGCGGACTCGGGCTACCTGACGCGTCGACTCGTCGACGTCTCGCAGGACGTCATCATCCGCGAGGAGGACTGCGGCACCTCGAAGGGCCTCGACCTGCCGATCATGCTCCAGGACGCCACCGGCGCCTGGATCAAGGACTCCAACGTCGAGAACTCCGTCTACGCCCGTTCGCTCGCCACCCCGGCGTCGAACGAGGCCGGCGAGCTCGTCGCCGAGGCCGGCGAGGACGTGGGCGACGTGCTCATCGAGAAGCTGGTCGGAGCGGGCGTGCGCCACATCAAGGTGCGCTCCGTCCTGACCTGCGAGTCCGCCGTCGGCGTCTGCGCGGCCTGCTACGGCCGCTCGCTCGCCACCGGCAAGCTCGTCGACATCGGAGAGGCCGTCGGCATCATCGCGGCCCAGTCGATCGGCGAGCCCGGCACGCAGCTCACGATGCGCACCTTCCACACCGGTGGATCGGCCTCGGCCGACGACATCACGCAGGGTCTTCCCCGCGTGCAGGAGCTCTTCGAGGCCCGCACCCCCAAGGGCGCGTCGCCGATCGCGGAGGCCGCCGGCCGGATCACCATCGAGGACACCGACCGTGCCCGCCGCGTCATCCTCCAGCCGGACAACGGCGACGAGGCGGTCATCTACCCGGTGCTCAAGCGCTCGCAGCTCCTCATCGAGGACGGCCAGCACGTCGAGCTCGGGCAGCAGCTGCACGTCGGAACGGTCGACCCCAAGGAGGTCCTGCGCGTGCTGGGCGTCCGCGAGGTCCAGAAGCACCTGGTGGGCGGCGTCCAGGGCGTCTACCGCTCGCAGGGTGTGCCGATCCACGACAAGCACATCGAGGTCATCGTGCGTCAGATGCTCCGCAAGGTCACCGTGGTCGACCACGGCGACACGGAGCTGCTGCCGGGCGAGCTCGTCGACCGCTCGCGCTACAGCGAGGTCAACCGTGCGGCTCTGACCGAGGGCAAGCGGACCGCGTCCGCCCGCCAGGAGGTCATGGGCATCACCAAGGCCTCGCTCGCGACCGAGTCGTGGCTGTCGGCCGCGTCCTTCCAGGAGACCACCCGCGTCCTGACGCAGGCGGCCATGGAGGGCAAGCGCGACCCCCTGATGGGCCTGAAGGAGAACGTGATCATCGGAAAGCTGATCCCGGCGGGAACCGGTCTGCCCAAGTACCGGAACGTGTCGGTCGAGGCGACCGAGGAGGCGAAGGCCGAGCGGTACCCCAACCGGATCTTCGCCGACGACGCCGCGTTCAGCGACGCCGACCTCTCGTTCGTCGACTTCGACTCGTTCTCGAGCGACGGCTACGAGCCGGGCAACTACAGCTGATCCAGGTGAGCTGAACGATCGAAGGCCCCGTCGGGACACCGGCGGGGCCTTCGTCGTCCGCGGCCCGCGGTCACCCGCACGGGGGGCCGCCCGTTCGCGACGAGCGGCCTTCCCCGCAGAAGCGGGGTGATTGACTCGATGCGTGCTCGTCGGGTCGAGCCCGTACCCGTTCCCCGTCCTGGTCGCGGCACGTGAGGAAACGCGCGGATGAGACTCGTGATCGTCGTGCTGGCCGCACTGCTCGTGGTGGTCGGCGTCGTCGTGGTGCCCGCGGGGCGGGCGGAGGCGGCCGAGGCGGTCGCACCCTCGTCCTGCGGCGTCGCGGAGCTGGCTCCCGTGCTCACGGGCGACGACGTCCGACCGCGCTCCGCCGCCGCCCTGGTCCCCATCGTGATGCTGCACGGCTGGCTGGGCACAGCGACGCACGACGCCGACCGCACAGGGGCCTTCTCCCATCTCGTCGACATGGTGTCGTCGGAGTCGGCGACCGCTCCGCTCGACGCTCCCGAGCCGTCCCTCCTCGGCCGCCTGCAGCAGATCGACGGCGCCGCGGTCTACACCTTCGACTACCGCCGGCTCGCCGCGCGCTGGGTCACCGACCCGGGGATCAGCGACGCGCTCGCCTCCTCGATCGCCTGCCTCGTCTCCGCAACCGGGCACCGAGCCGTCGTCGTCGCGCACTCGATGGGAGGGCTCGCCGCCCGCCAGGCGCTGAGCGGCTCGGTCGACGGGACCGCCGTCGCCTCGATGGTCTCGTCCGTCCTCACCTTCGGCACCCCGAACACGGGATCCGACGTCGCGGAGCGCCTCGGACGGATGGTCGACGACTCCGGTCAGGTCAGCCCCGCGGTGATCGCAGGACTGGACCCGCAGAGCCGGCTGAGCGTCTCGGCGATGCTCGCCTCCTGCGGGGACGCCGTCTCGGAGGACGCGGAGCACGCGGGGGAGTGCACGGGAGTGCCGATGATCGACGCCCTCGCCTCGGCGGCGGGCAAGGGACTGCGGACGGGGTCGACCGAGCTCGGCTCGCTGCCGCCCTGGCCCGCCGGTGTCCACGTGACGGCGCTGGTGGGTGACATCCAGGTGACCGCCGCGGTGGCGCTCGGCCTGGCCAGCGCCCCGGTCGACCTCGGCGACATCATGGTCGCGACCGGATCGGCGACGGCCGGGGTCGACGACTACGTGGTCTCGACCTGCCGCTACACCTACCTCGCCGCAGCGGACGTGCCGTCCCTCGTCGCCGAGCTCTCGCCGTTCGCGCGGCTCGGCGATGCTCTGCGCTTCGCGAAGCTCGTGGTCGACGTCGACGCGAGCCCGTGCCATCACGCGCGGTTGACCCGGAACATCGACCTCGTCGAGCACGCCACCGGCGTCGTGTCGGACGTCGTCGCGGGCGAGCTGTCCGCTCCGCACGCCTCTCGAGCGCAGACCGCGGCGAGGGCGCTCCCGGCGGCGGAGGAGTCCCGGAGGCGGTCCTCGTGACCGGTCAGCGGACACCGCCGAGGAGACAT
Source organism: Rathayibacter sp. AY1F4 (assembly GCF_002931775.1). NCBI lineage: Bacteria > Bacillati > Actinomycetota > Actinomycetes > Micrococcales > Microbacteriaceae > Rathayibacter > Rathayibacter sp. AY1F4. The sequence continues at coordinate 31,136 of NZ_PSVE01000022.1, read as the reverse complement.
CATGTCGCGTCAGTTGACGGACGTCTGTCGGGAAGCATACGGTCGGACCGGCCCATGGGGAGGCCGCCTGGGGGACAGGCAGCGCGGCCCGCGCGGCACCCGAGCCGCATGCGCGGGCCGCGCCCGTCTCCGATCTCCTCTCACGTTCCGCGCTCCCTCCGGGTACGCTCGGCTGGACAGCAGATGTCGGAGACTTCCTCCGTGCATTCCGGCGCCGGAGGCCTGATGAGCGACGACCCCCTCGATGCGGAGGAGTCGGCGCGTCCTCCCCGCCTGACCCGCGAGCAGGTCCGCACCCGCCTGCTGGACGCCGCTCTCGCTGTCGTCCGCGCCGAGGGCCTGCGCGTCGGAGTCGCCCATCTGCCCCTCGAGGACGTCATCCGCTCGGCGGGTGTTCCGCGCAGCACCGTGTACCGGATCTGGCCCACCCGCCAGTCGTTCTACGACGAGCTGATCGCCGCGATCCCGGAGCGGGTCCTCGCCACCCGGCTCGACGAGCCGTCCCTGCGGGCCGGGAACTCCCACCTCCACCGCAGCCTCGACCCCGAGCCGACCCCGGAGCAGTGCCGCGAGGCCCTGATCGCCTCCGTCCGGGTCGCCGTCGACGCGAACGTCGACAACGTCTTCTCCTCACAGCACTGGCGCAACTTCATCGCTCTCGCCGGCGCGGTCGGCTCGCACGAGGAGCCGGCGCGGACCGCCATCGGAGCCGCACTGCGCGCCCGCCAACTGCACTTCATCGACAACATGGCGAAGTACTACGAGCACACCCTCGCCGAGGCGGGGCTCCGGCTGCGCCCGGGCCGCGGCTCCGACGCTCTCGCCTCCGCCGTCTCGGCCCTGATCGAGGGGCTGTGCATCGCACGCATCGCGGCACCGGAGCTGGTGACCGGCCCGCTCGACCCGGCCGATCCCGAGGGGCCGTCGCTGGCGGTGGTGTCGGTGCTGCTGCTGATCGACGGGTTCACCGAACCGAACGAGTGATCCGGGTCGCGGGGTCCGCTCAGTCCTCCGCGACCGGCTCCAGCATCCCGTCGACGATCGAGCGGATCGTCCAGGCCGCCAGGGTCCACTCGACCGGCTCGCCGTCGAGGCCGGGGGCGGTCACCGGAGCGTCGAGGTCGTCGTCGAGGAGCCGACCGCGGTGCGCGAGCCCGTCGATCACGATCGCGGTGAGGTGGGCGAGCTGGAGCGTCGTGAACCCCGGGCGCATCGTCCCGCCGAAGACCTGCAGCGTCTCCTCGTAGAAGTCGCGCATCCGGCGCGTGAGCATGCCCTCGATCCGCTTCGCCGTGGCGCGCACGGCGTCGCGTGCAGGCCCCTCCTCCATCGAGAAGGTGCAGGCGAGCAGTGCGTTGTACGACGACCAGTCGGCGGAGCGGCGGAGCGACTCGGCATTGGCCCGCGCGCCGATGCGGATGGTCTCCCAGGCGACCCGGCGGCGGCCGGCGGCCGTGGAGAGCAGATCGGTGGAGCGCTCGTAGACCTCGCGCATCTCCTGCTGGGCCTCGGGGTCGGCGCCCTCCGCGTACCGGTCCCGCACGAAGACCTCGCCGACCAGGTCGGCCACGAACTCCTCGCGCGTGCTCCAGATCCGGTAGACGGAGCTGCGCGGCACGCCGGCCAGGCGGATGTACTCCTCCATGGGCAGGTGCGCGAAGCTCACCGTGAGGCCGTGGTTCGAGACGACGTCGCGCGCCGTGGCGATCATGCGGCTGCGGACCTGCTCCGCGGGGATCCTCCGGGCCCGCCGGGAGCCCTCTGCGCTGTCGTCCATGGAGAGGGACACTAGCCGGAGACGGTGCCGCGGGTGGTCCTCCACGCGCTCCGTGAGCCGATCCGGAGCGCTATGGGGGCGTCCTCTCACTGAGACGGAATGTCCCATCACGTGCACGACGACGTCGCGGACCGCTACGGTGCAGCCGGGGCGGACCCGAACCTGCCCCTGCTAGGGGACCCCCGTGACCGGATTCGATCGGTTCACGCTGGCCGTCGTCGACGGACCAGCGATCGAGCGCGCCGCGCTGCAGGCGCTGCTCGCGCAGCTGCTGCCGCAGTTCTCGCACGACGAGGAGGGCGTCGACCGCATCGCGGTCCTCGACCTGGACGGCGTGCCCGGCGAGGAGGTGGCCGACACCCTCGAGCGTGCGGCGGCCCGGACCGTCGGCCTCGTCGTGCTCTCCTCCTCCGACTCCCTGGAGCCGGTGCGGGCCGTGCTGCGACGGGAGAGAGCGGCCTACGTCTGGAAGGGCGACGACCCCAGCGAGCTCGCCGCGGCGGTCGTCTCCGTCGCCTCCGGCCGGACCTGGATCTCGGACACCGCCCGCCACCGGCTCGTGCACGGGCGCGAGGAGCGCCGCCCGGTGCTGAGCCCCCAGGAGAGCCGTGTGATGCGCGCCTACGGAGCGGGTGCCGCGGTCCGCGCCGTGGCGGTCGACCTCAGCGTCGCCGAGCACACCGTCCGCACCTACATCAAGCGGATCCGCGCCAAGTACCTCGAGACCGGCGTCACTCTCGACTCACGGGTCGACTTCTACCGCCACCTCGGCGACCACGACGTCGCCATCCGCCGCGGCGGAGACCGGGTGCGGGCCGGCGCGCAGCAGGCGGCCGGCGACGTGGTCGGCGAGCGCCGAGCCTGAGGCGAGCAGGATCGCGTTCCCGCCGGTGCGCCCCTCGACGAAGGCCGTCGATCCGACCGCGGCGGTGACGGGGAGCAGCTCCCGGACGACCCCGCGCAGGCGGTCCAGCCTCCGGTGGTCGGCGTCGTCGGCGACATTGACCGCGAGGAGCCCGTCGGCGCCGACCCGGGCGGCGAGCGGAGCGAGGACGGACGCGCGGTAGAACGCCTCCGGGATCTCGTCCCCGTCGTAGACGTCGAGCACGACGAGGTCGGCGCTCCAGGGCGGCAGGGGCCCTGCGGCGTCGGCCGTGAGGAGCCGGACGCGCGCGCCGCGGGGGAGCGGCGCGTGCTCGAGCACGAACTCCACGAGTCCTGCCGCGCTCTCCACCGCGAGCTGCTCGGAGCCCGGCCGGGTCGCGGCGACGTACCGGGCCAGGGCCAGGGCTCCGGCTCCGAGGTGCAGCACGCGCAGCGGCTCGCCGGGCGGGGCGGCGGCGTCGACCACCGCGCCGAGGCGCGCGAGGTACTCGAGGTGCAGAGCACGGGGATCGCCCGGATCGATCAGCGACTGCTCCGCGCCGTCGACCGTGAGCAGCAGCGCCTCCGGTCGCACGGGATCCGGCCCCAGCACGGCTGTGCGGCCTCCCGGCAGCAGGAGGGACGGAGGCATCTCGTCACGCTAGCGCTCCTCGCGCGATCCGCCCAGCCGCCGCTACGGTGACAGGCATGGCCGCCCTGATCCTGCTCGACGTCGACGGCGTCCTGAACCCCTCCGTCCGCAGCGATCGCGCCTCGGGCTCGCACCGCCTGGAGCTCGAGCCGGAGCGGGCAGCGCTCGTCGCCCGTCTGGCCGCGGTCGGCACGATCGTGTGGGCCACGACCTGGCCGCCGAGATTGACGAGGGTCCTCGCCCAGGACCTCGGGCTGCCGGCGGGCACGGAGGCGATCGTCTTCGACGGCGGCCTCCCGCGCGACCCGCGGTTCCCGGGCCGGACGGGCAAGCTCCAGCCCGTCGCGGTGTGGCTCGAGGCGGCCGCCGAGCGCGGCGCGATCGACGCCGTGGTGTGGATCGACGACAACCTCCACGAGGACGCGTACGACTGGGCCCGCGAGCAGAGCACCCCCTTCCACCTGGTGCGTCCGGAGTCGGCGACGGGCCTCACGAGCGACGAGGTCGCCGGTGCCGAGCACTTCCTGGCCGGACTCCCGGCGTCACACGGCGACATCCGGGAATAGGGCCGCCCCCTCCACTGGTTATCGTCACTCCGGGCGGTTCCGCCGAGCAGCGGTCCGCCCCGGGACGACCCGTCCCCTCGTCGATCCCCGCGCCGCATCCGGCGCAGCGGGACCTCCACGACTCCGTGATGCACCGAAGGACAACACCGTGACCCTCTCCGCCCGCACCTCCCTGCGCGTCCTGCTCGGCACGACCGCCGCCGCCGCCGCCCTGGTCCTCGCCGGCTGCGCGCCCGCCTCGACCGACGACGTGGTCTCCGGCTCGAGCGGCGAGGGCACCGCCTCCGCGAGCTCCGGCCTGACCCTGGCCGAGGTCGAGGACTCGGGGAAGCTCACCATCGGCACCGAGGGCACCTACCCGCCCTTCTCCTTCCACGCCGACGGCGGGACCGGAGCCCTCACCGGCTACGACGTCGACGTGATCACCGCCGTGGCCGAGAAGCTGGGCGTCGAGCCCGACTTCCAGGAGACGCAGTGGGACGCGATGTTCGCGGGCCTGGACGGAGCGCGCTTCGACGTGATCGCGAACCAGGTCTCGATCAACGACGAGCGCGAGGCGAAGTACGACTTCTCGGAGCCGTACTCGGTCAGCCCCGGCGTCGTGATCGTCCCCTCGAGCGACACCTCGATCACCGACCTCGCCGGCCTCTCCGGCAAGACCACCGCGCAGTCGCTCTCGAGCAACTGGTACACCGTCGCGCAGGAGAACGGCGCCGAGGTCGAGGGCGTCGAGGGCTGGGCGCAGGCCATCGCCCTCGTCGAGCAGGGCCGCGTCGACGCGACCGTGAACGACCGCCTCACCTGGCTCGACTGGTCCACGACCTACCCCGACCAGGCCGCGGGCCTCAAGGTCGCCGTCACCACCGACGACACCTCCGAGAGCGCCTTCACCTTCCCGAAGGGCTCGGACGACCTCGTCGAGGCCGTCGACTCCGCCCTCGACGAGCTGCGCGAGGACGGCACCCTCGCCTCCATCTCCGAGCGCTACTTCGGAGCCGACGTCTCCCAGTAGCCCGGCCCCGAGACGGCTCCTCCCCTTCCGGGAGGGGCCGTCTCGTGCGTGAGCCGCCCCGACGCGGGGAGCGGCGGAGCGGCTCAGGCCGCGGGTCCGCCCGCAAGGGCGCCCGCCCCGGCGCGAAGCGTGCCAGCATTCCCCAGGAGGCGGACACGATCCGCCCCCGACGCCACCACCCGATCGAGCCGACCGCGGATCCTCCCGCGAAGGCGGGAGAACACAATGGATCTCGTCCTCCGGTCGTTCTGGCCGATCCTCTCCGGGGGCATCGTCGGGACGATCCCGCTCGCGCTGGCGAGCTTCGCCATCGGGCTCGTGCTCGCGCTGGCGGTCGCCCTGATGCGGCTCTCCCGGGTGCGGATCCTCTCCTGGATCGCGCGTGCCTACATCTCCGTCATCCGGGGCACGCCGCTCCTGGTGCAGCTGTTCGTGATCTTCTACGGGCTGCCGAGCCTCGGACTGAAGATCGACCCCTGGCCCAGCGCCACCATCGCGTTCGCCCTCAACGTGGGCGGCTACGCGGCGGAGGTGATCCGCGCGGCGATCCTCAGCGTCCCGAAGGGGCAGTGGGAGGCGGCGCACACGATCGGCATGAGCCGCTCGCTCTCGCTGCGGCGCATCATCCTCCCGCAGGCCGCGCGCGTCTCCGTCCCGCCGCTGTCGAACACCTTCATCTCGCTGGTGAAGGACACCTCGCTGGCCTCCCTCATCCTGGTGACCGAGCTCTTCCGGCAGGCGCAGAAGATCGCCACCGCGTCGAGCGAGTTCATGCTCCTCTACCTCGAGGCCGCTCTGATCTACTGGCTCATCTGCCTGGTGCTCTCCAGCGGCCAGGGCCTGCTCGAGAAGCGATTGGACCGCTATGTCGCCCGCTGACACTCCGACCGACGCCAGGCCCGTGCTCACGGCCCGCGGCCTCCGCAAGTCGTTCGGCGGAGTGGAGGTGCTGCGCGGCATCGACCTGGAGGTCCATCGTGGCGAGGTCGTCGCCCTGATCGGGCCGTCCGGCTCGGGCAAGACCACCGTCCTGCGCTCGCTGAACAGCCTCGAGGTGCCGGACGGCGGGGTGGTCGAGCTCGCCGACGGCAGCGTCCTCGACTTCGACCGCGGCGTCGGACGGAAGGCGCTGACCGGGCTGCGCGACCACTCCGCGATGGTCTTCCAGCACTTCAACCTCTTCCCGCACCTGACCGTCCTCCAGAACGTGACGGAGGGGCCGCTGCGAGTGCAGCGCCGTCCCGCGTCCGAGGTGGTCCCGGAGGCGGAGCGCCTGCTCGAGCGCGTCGGCCTCGGCGGCCGGGGGAGCGCCTTCCCCTTCGAGCTCTCCGGCGGTCAGCAGCAGCGCGTGGGCATCGTCCGGGCGCTCGCGCTGCGGCCCGATCTGCTCCTCTTCGACGAGCCCACCTCGGCGCTGGACCCGGAGCTGGTCGGCGACGTGCTCTCGCTGATGCGGGAGCTGGCGGGGGAGGGCTGGACCATGCTCGTCGTGACGCACGAGCTCGAGTTCGCCCGGCAGGTGGCCTCGGAGGTCGTCTTCATGGCCGACGGCGTGGTCGTCGAGCGGGGCGCCCCTGCGCAGATCCTCCGGGAGCCGCGGGAGCCGCGCACCCGGCAGTTCCTGCACCGCCTCCTCCACCCGCTCGAGTAGACGGTCGGCGCTGTCCCCCGTCGACGGGGAGCCGCGCGGCGCACCGGGCGCGGCGGAAGGCGTGCCTATGCTGTCCGGGTGACCTGGAGCAGCGACGCCGAGACCACGCGGATCCCCTCCGCGACCGAGACGTCCGGCGGAACCGGACCCCAGCCGACCCGGGAGTACGTCTGGCCCGAACCCGTGACGGGCCGGCAGCCGACCGTCGAGCCCGTCGCCCCGGCCGTCGCGGCGTCCCCTAGCGCCCTCGGGCCGGTCGAGGCCGAGCCCGAGCCGGTCCGGCGCTCCGGCAACCGTCTCGCGGGCCTCGCGCTCGCCCTCCTGACGACCGCGGTCTTCGCCGTCCTGTACCTCGTCGCCCTGACGGCGATCCGCCTCCTCGTCGACCGCGTCGGCGGCGACCCGGTCGCCCTCGCGCTGGACGCGGCACCGACCGCGCTCTTCCTCGCCCCGGTGGCCGCGTTCCTGGTCGGCCTGGCGCTGATCGTGCTGGTCGTGAACCGCGCGGGCTGGTGGGCCTACGTCCTCGGCGGCTTCCTCGTCGCCCTCCTCACGGCCGCGGCCGCGCTGGTCGGCGGCTGGAGCGCCGTCGGACCGCTCGCCCTGCCGATCGACCGCTCCCTCGCGCTCGACTACGTCCGCGATCCCGCCGTCCTCGCGGCGGTCCTCGCTGCCGGCGTCCTCGGCCGGGAGGCGAGCGTCTGGGGCGGCGCCGCGATCGCGGGCCGTGCCCGGGGCGTCAAGCGCCGCAACGCCGAGCGCGAAGCGGCCGCGCAGTCGTGACTCCGGAGGGGCAGGGGCAGGGCCGCGGAGCCGGTCTGGGCTACGGCCTCGCGCTGGCCGGCTTCGCCGCGTTCCTCTACCTCGCCCTGGTCGTCTGCGCGTTCGGGGTCCTCAGCCTCCTGCTGGACCAGGACGTCGTGCCCGAGCGCGACGCCGGTCCGCTGCTGGGGCCGGTGTCGGTGGCGGTCTGCGTCGTCGCCGTGCTGGTCGCGATGGTGACCCTCGCCGCCCGTCCCGCCGTCCACCGCGTCCTCGGCCCGTCGCTGCTGACCGGGGTCGTCGTCTACCTGCTCTTCCTCCTCACCGGCGGAGCGCTCTACGGGCTCGGCCGTCAGGAGCCGGGGGAGATCCTCGGCTGGATCCTCGACCACGCGCCCACTGTCTTCGCGATCGCGACCGGCGTGCTCGCGGCGGCCGTCCAGCTCGTCTTCCTCCTGCTCCTGGCCCGTCGCGACGCCGGCGGCCGCAGCCCTCACTGGGGCTGGGAGGGCGACGAGCGGGAGTGACGGCGGACTCCCGGCGCGGCTCGTCGCGGCCCTGCGGCATCTCCCAGGGCGAACGCCGCTCGGTTGACCGGCCCCGTCACTCCCCGTAATATTCTTCGGGTGTGCGCTTTGCCGTGCGCTCGTGTCGTGCCTCCGGGTCGATGCGGTCGCCGCACTTCGCTCCACCGGGTCCGCGAGGATCCGCGGGTTCGTCCGATCGGGCGGCCCCCACGGCATACCCCTCACCCTCCCGGTCCCGCTCGCGGGGCCGCGGGGTGCGTCGGGTCCAGATGAACTCGGCCGTTCCCGGAGACGGGAGGGCCGAATGTCGACCATCGATCCGCTGTCACCGTGCAGCATTCAAGGAGCAAAACCAGTGCCAACGATTCAGCAGTTGGTCCGCAAGGGACGCACGCCGAAGGTCACCAAGACCAAGGCGCCCGCCCTGAAGGCCAACCCCCAGCAGCGCGGCGTCTGCACGCGCGTCTACACGACCACGCCCAAGAAGCCGAACTCGGCCCTCCGCAAGGTGGCCCGCGTGAAGCTCTCCAACGGCACCGAGGTCACCGCCTACATCCCCGGCGAGGGCCACAACCTGCAGGAGCACTCGATGGTGCTCGTGCGCGGCGGTCGCGTCAAGGACCTCCCCGGTGTCCGCTACAAGATCGTTCGCGGCGCCCTGGACACCCAGGCCGTCAAGAACCGCAAGCAGGCTCGCAGCCGGTACGGCGCGAAGATGGAGAAGAAGTAATGCCTCGTAAGGGCCCCGCTCCCAAGCGCCCCGTCGTCGCAGACCCCGTCTACGGCGCCCCCATCGTCAGCCAGCTCGTCAACAAGATCCTCCTGGACGGCAAGAAGGGCCTCGCCGAGCGCATCGTCTACGGTGCCCTCGAGGGCGTCGCCGGCAAGAACGGCCAGGACGCGGTCGTCACCCTCAAGAAGGCGCTCGACAACGTCCGCCCGACTCTCGAGGTCCGCAGCCGCCGCGTCGGCGGCTCGACCTACCAGGTCCCGGTCGAGGTCAAGCCCCACCGCGCCAACACCCTCGCGCTCCGCTGGCTCACCAGCTACGCGAAGGCCCGTCGCGAGAAGACGATGACCGAGCGTCTCATGAACGAGATCCTCGACGCGTCGAACGGTCTGGGCGCCGCTGTCAAGCGTCGCGAGGACACCCACAAGATGGCCGAGTCGAACAAGGCCTTCGCGCACTACCGCTGGTAGCGCACCCCGCGGCCGCCTCCGGGCGACCGCGACCACCGGGCCCGCGGCGTCACCGCTGCGGGCCCGGTCCCGGCGGCGGATCGCCCGATCCCCGCGACCGGGCGACCGCCACCACCAGAATCCCAGCCATTCGGCCATGAACCCGGTGCGCTGGCTCCATCACCTATCGGAGGAACTCCGTGGCACAAGATGTGCTCACCGACCTGAACAAGGTCCGCAACATCGGCATCATGGCCCACATCGATGCCGGCAAGACCACCACCACCGAGCGCATCCTGTTCTACACGGGTATCACGCACAAGATCGGCGAGGTCCACGACGGCGCCGCGACGATGGACTGGATGGCGCAGGAGCAGGAGCGCGGCATCACGATCACGTCCGCCGCGACGACCTGCTTCTGGAACAAGAACCAGATCAACATCATCGACACCCCCGGTCACGTCGACTTCACGGTCGAGGTCGAGCGCTCGCTCCGCGTCCTCGACGGCGCCGTCGCCGTCTTCGACGGCAAGGAGGGCGTCGAGCCCCAGTCCGAGACCGTCTGGCGTCAGGCCGACAAGTACGACGTCCCGCGCATCTGCTTCGTCAACAAGATGGACAAGCTCGGCGCCGACTTCTACTACACGGTCGACACGATCATCAAGCGCCTCGGCGCGAAGCCGCTGGTCATCCAGCTGCCCATCGGCGCGGAGTCCTCCTTCGAGGGCGTCGTCGACCTGGTCGAGATGCGCGCGCTCACGTGGCGCGGCGACTCGAAGGGCGACGTCGCGCTCGGCGCGAAGTACGAGATCGAGGAGATCCCGGCCGACCTCGCCGACAAGGCGGCGGAGTACCGCGAGAAGCTCCTCGAGACCGTCGCGGAGACCTCCGACGAGCTGCTCGAGAAGTACTTCGGCGGCGAGGAGCTCACCGTCGCGGAGATCAAGGGCGCCATCCGCAAGATGACCGTCAACTCCGAGATCTACCCGGTGCTCTGCGGCTCCGCGTTCAAGAACCGCGGCGTCCAGCCGATGCTCGACGCTGTCGTGGACTACCTCCCCTCCCCGCTCGACGTCCCCGCCATCGAGGCGCACGACGTCCGCGACGAGGAGAAGGTCATCATGCGCCACGCGGACTCGACCGAGCCCTTCTCGGCGCTCGCGTTCAAGGTCGCCGTGCACCCGTTCTTCGGCCGCCTGACCTACGTCCGCGTCTACTCGGGCAAGCTCGACTCCGGCGCCCAGGTCATCAACTCGACCAAGGGCAAGAAGGAGCGCATCGGCAAGATCTTCCAGATGCACTCCAACAAGGAGAACCCGGTCGACTCGGTCACCGCCGGCCACATCTACGCCGTCATCGGCCTCAAGGACACCACCACCGGTGACACCCTGAGCGACCCGGCCGCGCAGGTCGTGCTCGAGTCGATGACCTTCCCGGAGCCCGTCATCGAGGTCGCCATCGAGCCCAAGACGAAGGCGGACCAGGAGAAGCTCGGCACCGCGATCCAGAAGCTCGCGGAGGAGGACCCCACCTTCCGCACCGAGCAGAACCAGGAGACCGGTCAGACGGTCATCAAGGGAATGGGCGAGCTGCACCTCGACATCCTGGTCGACCGCATGAAGCGCGAGTTCAACGTCGAGGCCAACGTGGGCAAGCCCCAGGTCGCGTACCGCGAGACGATCCGCCGCACGGTCGAGAAGTACGACTACACCCACAAGAAGCAGACGGGTGGCTCCGGCCAGTTCGCGAAGGTCCAGATCACCATCGAGCCGATGGAGGTCGAGGCCGACAAGACCTACGAGTTCGTCAACGGCGTCACCGGTGGCCGCGTCCCGCGCGAGTACATCCCCTCCGTCGACGCGGGCATCCGCGACGCCATGCAGGTCGGCGTGCTCGCCGGCTACCCCATGGTCGGCGTGAAGGCGACCCTGGTCGACGGAGCGGCGCACGACGTCGACTCCTCCGAGATGGCGTTCAAGATCGCCGGCTCGATCGCGTTCAAGGAGGCCTCGCGCAAGGCGCAGCCGGTCCTCCTCGAGCCGCTCATGGCCGTCGAGGTCCGTACTCCCGAGGAGTACATGGGCGACGTCATCGGCGACATCAACTCGCGTCGCGGGATGATCCAGTCGATGGAGGACGCCACCGGCATCAAGGTCATCCGGGCCAACGTCCCGCTGTCCGAGATGTTCGGCTACATCGGAGACCTGCGCTCGAAGACCTCGGGCCGCGCCGTCTACTCGATGACGTTCGAGACCTACGCCGAGGTCCCCAAGGCCGTGGCCGAGGAGATCGTCCAGAAGAACAAGGGCGAGTAGCTCCGCCCCTGGGCCGTCGCCGTTCCCCGGAACGGCGGCGGCCTGGTAGTGTCGTGCGGGTTTGCTGCCGAGTGCAGCGCGCCCCCTGTCGCAGCGGGACGGCCGCACGACCACTGCCGGTAACATACGTACACAAAACCCCCGCAAGTCCTCCTGTCCTCGTGCCGCCCCGTGCGGCCGCCCGGATGCGGATGCTTGCACCTAAGTCCTGAGGAGGACCCACAGTGGCTAAGGCCAAGTTCGAGCGGACCAAGCCGCACGTCAACATCGGAACCATCGGTCACGTCGACCACGGAAAGACCACGCTCACCGCGGCGATCTCGAAGGTTCTGGCGGACAAGTTCCCGTCCGCGACCAACGTCCAGCGTGACTTCGCGTCGATCGACTCCGCTCCCGAGGAGCGCCAGCGCGGCATCACGATCAACATCTCGCACGTCGAGTACGAGACGCCGAAGCGCCACTACGCGCACGTCGACGCCCCGGGTCACGCCGACTACATCAAGAACATGATCACCGGCGCGGCCCAGATGGACGGCGCGATCCTCGTGGTCGCCGCCACCGACGGCCCGATGGCTCAGACCCGTGAGCACGTCCTCCTCGCCAAGCAGGTCGGCGTCCCCTACCTCCTCGTCGCGCTGAACAAGGCCGACATGGTGGACGACGAGGAGATCCTGGAGCTCGTCGAGCTCGAGGTCCGCGAGCTCCTCTCGTCGCAGGGCTTCCCCGGCGACGACGCCCCCGTCGTGCGCGTCTCCGGCCTCAAGGCCCTCGAGGGCGACGACACCTGGACCCAGTCGATCCTCGACCTGATGGACGCGGTCGACGAGTCCATCCCGGACCCGGTGCGCGACAAGGACAAGCCGTTCCTCATGCCGATCGAGGACGTCTTCACGATCACCGGTCGTGGAACCGTCGTCACCGGCCGTGCGGAGCGTGGAACCCTCGCTCTGAACTCCGAGGTCGAGATCGTCGGCATCCGCCCGACGCAGAAGACCACGGTCACCGGAATCGAGATGTTCCACAAGCAGCTCGACGAGGCCTGGGCCGGCGAGAACTGCGGTCTGCTCCTCCGCGGCACCAAGCGCGAGGACGTCGAGCGCGGCCAGGTCGTCGTCAAGCCGGGTTCGGTCACGCCGCACACGGACTTCGAGGGCACCGCGTACATCCTGTCCAAGGATGAGGGTGGGCGTCACAACCCGTTCTACGCGAACTACCGTCCGCAGTTCTACTTCCGCACCACCGACGTCACCGGCGTCATCACGCTGCCCGAGGGCACCGAGATGGTCATGCCCGGCGACACCACCGACATGACGGTCGCGCTGATCCAGCCGATCGCCATGGAGGAGGGCCTCGGCTTCGCCATCCGTGAGGGTGGACGCACCGTGGGTGCCGGTACGGTCACCAAGATCATCAAGTAGGTCCGTCCTACCGATCTCTTGAGAGGGGTCGTCCGCTTCGGCGGGCGGCCCCTCTCGTCGTTCTGGGCGACGCCCGGCTAGCGTGGCCGCATGCCCTTCGTGAAGAGCGACCCCCGTGCCCTCCCGCAGTTCTTCGAGTGGGAGGCGGCCGGCCTGGACTGGCTGCGCGCGGCGGACGGCGGTGCGCGCTGTGTCGGGGTGGAGAGGGTGTCGCCCGGGCGCATCGAGCTGGAGGAGATCCGCTCCGCGCGACCCTCCGCCGAGTCGGCTCGGGCCTTCGGCGCGGCGCTCGCCCGGACGCACGACGCCGGAGCCGCGGCGTTCGGAGCGCCGCCCCCGGGATGGACCGGCCCCGCCTACATCGGCCGCCGCGGGATGCCGTGCCGCCCGGACGACTCGTGGGGGCGCTTCTACGCGGAGCAGCGGGTGCGGCCGTTCCTCGGCCCCGCCGTGGAGGCGGGCAACCTCACGGCAGCCGAGTCGCGGCTCGCCGAGCAGGCTCTGGACCGGGTGGCGACCGGAGCCTTCGACGACGGTGCGGGGCCCGCCAGGATCCACGGGGACCTCTGGACCGGCAACGTGCTCTGGTCGGCGGACGGCGCCGTCCTGATCGACCCCGCCGCTCACGGGGGACACCGCGAGACCGATCTGGCGATGCTGGCCCTCTTCGGTGCTCCGCACCTCGACGCCGTCCTCGAGGGCTACCGCGAGCAGCATCCGCTGGGGGCCGGCTACGAGGAGCGGGTGCCACTCCACCAGCTGCACCCGCTCGCCGTCCACGCCGCCGGTCACGGTCCCTCCTACGGCCGCGCCCTGGCAGACGCAGCGGAGCAGGTGATCGCACTGGCCGGCTGACCGGCGCGCCCGCATCGTTCCCCCAGCCGGGAGCGCCACACTGAGGCACGCGCCGCCCTGTGCGCGTTTACAAGGAGGCATCATCGTGGATCTCGGGAAGCTCGGACGCCAGGCCGGCGAACTGCTCAACAGCCGGAAGGCCCAGGACGCGCTGCGGAGCGAGAAGGCCGAGCAGGTCTCCGACCAGACCCTCGAGAAGGCGGGCGAGATCGCCAGCCGCCTCACCAACGGCAAGTACGACGACCGCATCGAGGACCTGAAGCGCCAGGCCGACAAGCGGATCGGCAACGAGTAGCGGCTGCCGTCCGACTGCTCCTCCCCGCCGTCAAGCGGGTGCGGGCCTCGGATCCGCCGTCCTATCGTCGGATCGATGGCTGACACCCGCGTGCAACGACTCCGCAGGACCGATTCGAGCGGGCGCGGCTACACCCGGGTGCGCGCGGGCTCCGGCTTCAGCTACCGCGACCCGAAGGGCGCGACCGTCGCCGACAAGGAGCTGCGCGCGCGCTTCGACCGTCTCGGCATCCCGCCGGCCTGGACGGACGTCTGGATCGCCCCGTATCCCAACGGGCACATCCAGGCCACCGGCGTCGACTCGGCCGGCCGCCGCCAGTACATCTACCATCCGACCTGGCGCGAGCAGAAGGACCGGATCAAGTTCGACCGGGCGCTGCGGCTCGCGGAGGCCCTGCCCGGGGCGCGCCGGGCCGTGACCATCGCCCTCCGCTCGGACGGACCCGGCCGCGAGCGCGCGCTGGCCACCGCCTTCCGGATGCTCGACACCGGATCGCTCCGCGTCGGCAGCGAGAGGTACGCGAAGGAGCACGGCAGCATCGGCCTCTCGACGCTCCTGTGCGCGCACGCCACGACCCACGGGGACCGGGTCGCCCTCGCCTTCCCCGGGAAGAGCCATCAGGCGTGGACGAGCGAGATCCTCGACCACGACCTCTCGCGCGTCGTCCGTGCTCTCAAGCGTCGCGGGCCGAACGCCCGCCTGCTCGCTTGGAAGGACGGGCGGGAGTGGCGGCCGATCTCGGCGCCCGAGATCAACGACTACGTGCGCGAGCGCGCCGGCGACGACTTCACGGCGAAGGACTTCCGCACTCTGCACGGCACGGTCGCGGCCGCGCTGAGCCTGGCGAAGTCGGGCCCGCAGGCCACGCAGCGCGCTCGGAACTCGGCGATCGCCCAGGCGATGCGCGATGCCTCGGACGTGCTCGGGAACACGCCGACGGTCGCCCGCGCCAGCTACGTCGACCCGCGGCTGCTGGACCACTTCCGCGCCGGCGAGACCATCGACGCGTCGCGCCCCGCGTCGGCCGAGACCGCCGTCCGGGCGCTGCTCTTCGAGTAGCGGGGGAGGCCCTCCGACCCGCGCTGCTGCTCGGAGCGACCGGCTCCCCAGGGCCGTCACGACGTGCTCGCGGAGGAGCCCTCCGGCGCGACACGCCCGGGTTGCAGGGGTGGGGCATCTGTGGGAGACTCTTCTAGTTCAAAATTTCCTCTCGGGCGGCGTGCTGCTCGGAGGGGGACACTGCCAGGCAGTGCCGAGACGGCATCGCGGAGGCTCGACCCGAGAGGGCGGCCGCGCGGGTGCGACGTCGAGGCGGCGGGTAGCAGAACGACAACAACCGACATCTCAACGGGTTCTCCGTGCGTCGTGCGTTCTGCACGGCGATCGGAGCGCCCCAGGGGTGCGGTGCTTTTGACAGAAGAACACTGGTTGCACTTTTCCGGGTCACCGGAGTTCCTTCGCGAGCGCGTCCAATGCGAGACGAATCCGGCTCCGGCCGGGGGAGTCGCGTACGACGCAATAACAAGAGAGTGAGAGATCACACATGGCGGGACAGAAGATCCGCATCCGACTGAAGTCGTACGACCACGAGGTCATCGACACGTCGGCGCGCAAGATCGTCGACACGGTCACCCGTGCCGGTGCAACGGTGGTCGGCCCCGTGCCGCTGCCGACCGAGAAGAACGTGGTCTGCGTGATCCGTTCTCCCCACAAGTACAAGGACAGCCGCGAGCACTTCGAGATGCGCACCCACAAGCGCCTCATCGACATCATCGACCCGACGCCCAAGGCCGTCGACTCGCTCATGCGCCTCGACCTGCCGGCCGACGTCAACATCGAGATCAAGCTCTAAGGAGGAGTGCCACCATGTCTGTCACTGTTTCCCCCACGCTGAAGACCAGCAAGGGCCTCCTCGGCACCAAGCTCGGAATGACCCAGGTCTGGGACGAGAACAACAAGCTCGTGCCGGTCACCGTCATCGAGATCAGCCCCAACGTCGTGACCCAGGTCCGCACGGAGGAGAAGGACGGCTACACCGCCGTTCAGCTCGCCGCCGGTGCGATCGACCCGCGCAAGGTGAACAAGCCCGCCGCCGGTCACTTCGACGCCGCGGGCGTCACCCCCCGCCGCCACCTCACCGAGGTCCGCACCTCCGACGCCGCCGACTACTCGGCCGGCCAGGAGCTGACCGTGGACGCCGTCTTCGAGGCCGGCACCAAGGTCGACGTCGTCGGCACCAGCAAGGGCAAGGGCTTCGCCGGTGTCATGAAGCGTCACAACTTCAAGGGCGTCTCGGCTTCGCACGGTTCGCACCGCAACCACCGCAAGCCCGGCTCCATCGGCGCCTCCTCGACCCCCAGCCGTGTCTTCAAGGGCATGCGCATGGCCGGTCGCATGGGTGGCGAGCGCGTCACCGTGCTCAACCTCAAGGTGCACTCCGTCGACGCCGAGAAGGGCCTGCTGCTCGTCAAGGGCGCCGTCCCCGGTGCCCGCGGTCGCCTCGTGTTCGTTCGCAACGCCGTGAAGGGAGCGTAGTTCCATGGCTACCTCTGTCGACATCATCGACGTCAAGGGCCAGAAGGCGGGCTCGGTCGAGCTCCCCGCCGCGCTCTTCGACGTCCAGACCAACATCCCCCTCATCCACCAGGTCGTCGTGGCCCAGCTCGCCGCGGCGCGCCAGGGAACCCACAAGACGAAGAACCGCGGTGAGGTCTCCGGAGCCGGTCGCAAGCCGTTCAAGCAGAAGGGAACCGGTCGCGCTCGTCAGGGCTCGATCCGCGCCCCGCACATGACCGGTGGTGGCGTGGTCCACGGACCGACCCCCCGCAGCTACGCGCAGCGCACCCCCAAGAAGATGATCGCCGCGGCTCTGCTCGGTGCTCTCTCGGACCGCGCCCGCGGTGCCCGCATCCACGTGGTCGAGTCCCTCGCCCTCGGCGACACCCCCCGGACCAAGGACGTGCTCGTCCTGCTCGACGCCCTCTCGGTGTCGCGCAACGTCCTCGTGGTGCTCGAGCGCGACGACTACATCGCCGAGCTCTCGCTCCGCAACGTGCCGTTCGTGCACATCCTGCCGGCCGACCAGCTCAACGCGTACGACGTGCTCGTCTCCGACGACATCGTGTTCTCGAAGGGCGCGCTCGACGCGTTCATCGCGGCCAAGTCGGGCGTCGAGTCCAACAAGGAAGAGGTGAACGCATGAGCCAGTCCGCCGCGTTCAACAAGGACCCCCGCGACGTCATCATCTCCCCGGTGGTCTCGGAGAAGTCCTACGGCCTGATCGACGAGGGCAAGTACACCTTCGTGGTCGACCCGCGTTCGAACAAGACCGAGATCAAGCTCGCCATCGAGAAGATCTTCGGCGTCGAGGTCGCGTCGATCAACACGCTGAACCGCCAGGGCAAGACCCGCCGCACGAAGTTCGGCACCGGCAAGCGCAAGGACACCAAGCGCGCGATCGTCACGCTGAAGTCCGGCTCCATCGACATCTTCACGAGCGTCGGCTGAGCCGAAGAAGCGTAGAGGAAACAGACAATGGCTATTCGTAAGTACAAGCCCACGACCCCCGGTCGCCGCGGCTCCAGCGTTGCCGACTTCGCCGAGATCACCCGCTCGACGCCCGAGAAGTCGCTCCTGCGCCCGCTGTCCAAGACCGGTGGCCGCAACAACTCCGGCCGCATTACGACGCGTCACATCGGCGGTGGCCACAAGCGCCAGTACCGTCTGATCGACTTCCGTCGCAACGACAAGGACGGCGTCAACGCCAAGGTCGCTCACATCGAGTACGACCCCAACCGCACGGCGCGCATCGCGCTGCTCCACTTCGTGGACGGCACCAAGCGCTACATCCTGGCCCCGAACAAGCTCTCGCAGGGCGACGTCGTGGAGTCGGGCGCCGGCGCCGACATCAAGCCCGGCAACAACCTGCCGCTGCGCAACATTCCGACCGGTACGGTCATCCACGCCATCGAGATCAAGCCGGGAGGCGGCGCCAAGCTCGCCCGCTCGGCCGGCACCTCGGTCCGCCTCGTCGCCAAGGACGGCCCCTACGCGCAGCTCCGCCTGCCGTCGGGCGAGATCCGCAACGTCGACGCGCGCTGCCGCGCCACGATCGGCGAGGTCGGCAACGCCGAGCAGTCGAACATCAACTGGGGCAAGGCCGGCCGCATGCGCTGGAAGGGCGTCCGCCCGACCGTCCGCGGTGTCGCGATGAACCCGGTCGACCACCCGCACGGTGGTGGAGAGGGCAAGACCTCCGGTGGACGCCACCCGGTCAGCCCGTGGGGTCAGTCCGAGGGACGCACCCGTCGCCCCAACAAGGAGAGCGACAAGCTCATCGTTCGCCGCCGCACCGCCGGTAAGAAGCGCAAGTAGGAGTTGTAGAAGATGCCTCGCAGTCTCAAGAAGGGCCCCTTCGTTGACGACCACCTGCTCCGCAAGGTGTTCACGGCCAACGAAGCCGGCAACAAGAACGTCATCAAGACCTGGTCGCGCCGTTCGATGATCATCCCGGCGATGCTGGGTCACACCATCGCGGTCCACGACGGTCGCAAGCACATCCCCGTGTTCGTGACCGAGACCATGGTCGGCCACAAGCTCGGCGAGTTCGCCCCCACTCGGACCTTCCGCGGTCACGAGAAGGACGACAAGAAGGGCCGTCGCCGCTGACGCGGCGACGAGAAGGAGGAGAGAAATGGTGGAGTCGATCGCACGCGTGCGACACATCCGCGTCACCCCCCAGAAGGCTCGCCGTGTCGTGAACCTGATCCGCGGGAAGCAGGCTCAGGAGGCACTGGCCATCCTGAAGTTCGCGCCGCAGGGTGCGTCCGAGCCCGTCTACAAGCTCGTCGCCTCGGCGATGGCCAACGCTCGCGTCAAGGCCGATGCCTCGAACGAGTACCTCGACGACCAGGACCTGATCGTGTCCCGCGCCTTCGTCGATGAGGGAACCACCCTCAAGCGATTCCAGCCCCGTGCTCAGGGTCGTGCCTTCCGCATCAACAAGCGCACCAGCCACATCACCGTCGTGCTGGCCACTCCTGAGGAGGGGACCAAGTAATGGGTCAGAAAGTAAACCCCTACGGTTTCCGTCTGGGAATCACCACCGACCACGTGTCGCGCTGGTTCTCCGACAGCACCAAGAAGGGCCAGCGGTACAGCGACTACCTCGCCGAGGACGTCAAGATCCGCCGACTCCTCGCCACGCAGCTCGACCGTGCGGGCGTCGCCCGCATCGAGATCGAGCGCACCCGTGACCGCGTCCGCGTCGACATCCACACCGCCCGCCCGGGCATCGTGATCGGCCGCCGCGGCGCCGAGGCCGAGCGCATCCGCGCCGACCTCGAGAAGCTCACGGGCAAGCAGATCCAGCTGAACATCCTCGAGGTCAAGAACCCCGAGGCCGAGGCTCAGCTGGTCGCCCAGGGCATCGCCGAGCAGCTCTCCGCCCGCGTGGCCTTCCGCCGCGCGATGCGCAAGGGCCTGCAGGGCGCCCAGCGCGCCGGCGCCAAGGGCGTCCGCATCCAGGTCTCCGGCCGCCTCGGCGGCGCCGAGATGAGCCGCTCGGAGTTCTACCGCGAGGGACGCGTGCCGCTGCACACCCTCCGCGCGAACATCGACTACGGCTTCTACGAGGCGAAGACCACCTTCGGCCGCATCGGCGTGAAGGTCTGGATCTACAAGGGCGACATCACCAACAAGGAGCTCGCCCGCGAGCAGGCGAACAGCAAGTCGTCGCGCCCCGAGCGCAGCGACCGTCCGCGCCGTGCACCCCGCCAGCAGAGCGAGGCGCCCGTCGCAGCAGGAGTTGAGGCATAACCATGTTGATTCCGCGTCGAGTCAAGCACCGCAAGCAGCACCACCCGGGCCGGTCCGGCCAGGCCACCGGTGGCACCAAGGTGTCGTTCGGTGAGTTCGGCATTCAGGCCCTCACCCCCGCCTACGTGACCAACCGTCAGATCGAGTCCGCTCGTATCGCGATGACGCGTCACATCAAGCGCGGCGGAAAGGTGTGGATCAACATCTACCCCGACCGTCCGCTCACCAAGAAGCCCGCCGAGACCCGCATGGGTTCCGGTAAGGGCTCGCCGGAGTGGTGGGTCGCGAACGTCAAGCCGGGTCGCGTCCTCTTCGAGGTCGCCGGCGTCGACGAGCAGCTCGCTCGCGAGGCCATGACCCGTGCCATCCACAAGCTGCCCCTCAAGGCACGCATCATCAAGCGCGAGGAGGGAGACGCGTAATGGCGATCGGATCCAAGGAGCTCGCCCCCGCCGAGCTCGACACCTACGAGGACGAGCGTCTCGTCACCGAGCTGAAGAAGGCCAAGGAGGAGCTGTTCAACCTCCGCTTCCAGTCGGCCACCGGTCAGCTGGACACCAACGGCCGCCTGCGTGCCGTCAAGCGCGACATCGCCCGCATCTACACGGTCATCCGTGAGCGCGAGCTGGGCATCCGCGCCACCCCCGCACCCGTCGAGGCCCCGGCCAAGGCGGAGAAGAAGCCGAAGACCAAGAAGGCCGCCAAGGCCGAGGTCGAGGCGACCGAGTCGAACGAGGAGGCCAAGTAATGGCAACCGTCAATGACAGCGCCGGCCACGAGTCGGCCGCCCACGACGTGAAGGAGGCGGGCGCTCGCGGATACCGCAAGACCCGTCGCGGCTACGTCACCAGCGACAAGATGGACAAGACCATCGTCGTCGAGGTCGAGGACCGGGTGAAGCACCCGCTGTACGGCAAGGTCATCCGCCGTACGTCCAAGGTCAAGGTCCACGACGAGCTGAACTCCGCCGGCATCGGCGACTCCGTCGTCATCAGCGAGACCCGTCCCCTCAGCGCCACCAAGCGCTGGCGCCTGGTCGAGATCCTCGAGAAGGCCAAGTAGGCCGCGGCCTACTTGAGTTAGCAGGAGAGACACATGCTTCAGCAAGAATCCCGAGTCAAGGTCGCCGACAACACCGGCGCCAAGATGCTCCTCACCATCCGCGTCCTCGGAGGCTCCGGCCGCCGCTACGCGGGCCTCGGTGACATCATCGTCGCCACCGTCAAGGACGCGATCCCCGGTGGCAACGTGAAGAAGGGCGACGTGGTCAAGGCCGTCATCGTCCGCACCATTAAGCAGACCCGTCGCGCCGACGGCTCGTACATCAAGTTCGACGAGAACGCCGCCGTCATCCTCAAGAACGACGGGGACCCCCGTGGCACCCGCATCTTCGGACCGGTCGGTCGCGAGCTCCGCGACAAGAAGTTCATGAAGATCGTCTCGCTGGCACCGGAGGTTATCTAGTCATGGCCAAGATCAAGAAGGGTGACCTCGTCCAGGTCATCTCGGGCGCTACCCAGGCCCGCGGCGGAGACCGCGGCAAGCAGGGCAAGGTCCTCGAGGTGCTGGTCGAGCGCAACCGCGTCGTCGTCGAGGGCGTGAACTTCGTCAAGAAGCACGTCCGCGTCGGCCAGACGCAGCGCGGCTCGAAGGAGGGCGGCATCGAGACCGTCGAGGCCTCGATCCACATCTCCAACGTCGCGCTCGTCGACCCGAAGACCAAGAAGCCGACCCGGGTCGGCCACCGCAACGTGGCCGTCACCAAGGACGGCGTGACCAAGACCGTTCGCGTGCGCTACGCGAAGGCGTCGGGTGAGGAACTGTAATGACTGACACCACCGCAGTGGCTGCGAAGGTTCAGCCGCGGCTCAAGGCCAAGTACCAGGCCGACATCATCCCCGCTCTCAAGGAGCAGTTCGGCTTCGGCAACGTCCACCAGGTCCCCGGCCTGGTCAAGGTCGTCGTCAACACCGGTGTCGGTGAGGCCGCCCGCGACGGCAAGATCATCGACGGCGCGGTCAAGGACCTCACCGCCATCACCGGTCAGAAGCCGCAGGTCACCAAGGCCCGCAAGTCCATCGCGCAGTTCAAGCTGCGCGAGGGTCAGGCCATCGGCGCTCACGTCACCCTCCGGGGCGACCGCGCCTGGGAGTTCCTGGACCGCCTGCTCTCGGTGGCGCTGCCCCGCATCCGCGACTTCCGCGGGCTGTCGGACCGCCAGTTCGACGGCAACGGCAACTACACCTTCGGCATCACGGAGCAGTCGATCTTCCACGAGATCGACCAGGACCGCATCGACCGCGTCCGCGGCTTCGACGTGACCGTCGTGACCACCGCCAAGACCGACGACGAGGGTCGCGCGCTGCTCAAGCAGCTCGGCTTCCCGTTCAAGTCGTCGGACAACGCGTAAGCAGCAAGCCTCGAGGCCGGGGGACGGTGAGAACCGCCCTCCGGCCTCGTCGTACGTCCGCCGCCGGACCGGTCCGTCCGGAGCCGGCGGCGGGCGCCACGCGGGATCCCCGGATCCCGTGCACGATCGGCCCTCGACCGCAGGACCTCGGCCATGTAGCATGGCTCGTTGGCCTGCGTTCGCGCGGCCGCATGGGCGTCGACGTCGTCGGCGCCGTCCCACACCACAGGTCGTCACTCTTGTAAAGGGTGCCGAAACCAGGCGAGAAAGGCACCATCAGCCATGACCATGACTGATCCGGTCGCAGATCTGCTGACCAGAATCCGTAACGCGAACTCCGCGCACCACGACTCCATCACCCTCCCGGGCTCGAAGCTCAAGGCCAACATCGCCGAGATCCTCAAGACCGAGGGCTACATCGCCGACTGGAAGGTCGAGGAGGCGCGCGTCGGCACGACGCTCTCCATCTCCCTCAAGTACGGCCCGAACCGCGAGCGCTCGATCGCCGGCATCAAGCGGGTCTCGAAGCCCGGACTCCGCGTGTACGCGAAGTCGGCCGAGATCCCCACCGTGCTCGGCGGCCTCGGCGTCGCCATCCTGTCCACCTCGAGCGGTCTCCTGACCGACCGCCAGGCCGAGAAGAAGGGCGTGGGTGGGGAAGTCCTCGCCTACGTGTGGTAACCCCTCATGTCGCGTATTGGAAGACTCCCCATCGAGATCCCGGCGGGCGTCGACGTCTCCGTCGCCGGTTCCGCTGTGACCGTCAAGGGCCCCAAGGGCGAGCTGACCGTCTCGGTCGCCAGCCCCATCCAGGTGTCCGTCGAGAACGGCCAGGTGCTGGTCTCGCGTCCCGATGACGAGCGCGAGTCGCGCTCGCTCCACGGACTCACCCGCACGCTCATCGCGAACGACATCATCGGTGTCACGCAGGGCTACTCCAAGGGCCTCGAGGTCGTCGGAACCGGTTACCGCGTGCTGGCGAAGGGCTCGGACATCGAGTTCGCGCTCGGCTTCTCGCACCCGGTCGTCGTCACCCCGCCCGCGGGCATCTCGTTCACGGTCGAGGGCAACAACAAGCTCACCGTGCACGGCATCTCGAAGCAGGCCGTCGGTGAGGTGGCCGCCAACATTCGTAAGATCCGCAAGCCCGAGCCCTACAAGGGCAAGGGCGTGCGCTACGCCGGCGAGGTCGTTCGCCGCAAGGCCGGAAAGAGCGGTAAGTGATCATGGGACTCGGAACCAGAGGAAAGAGCAAGTCCGCTGCGCGCGGTCGTCGTCACGACCGTCTGCGCAAGAAGGTCGTCGGATCCGCCGAGCGCCCCCGCCTCGTCGTCAACCGCTCGGCCCGCCACGTCTTCGTGCAGGTCGTCGACGACGCTCAGGGCCGCACCCTCGCGTCGGCGTCGACCCTCGAGGCCGACCTGCGCGTGTTCGACGGCGACAAGACCGCCAAGGCCCGCAAGGTCGGCGAGCTCGTCGCCGAGCGCGCCAAGAACGCCGGTGTCGAGGCGGTCGTCTTCGACCGCGGAGGCAACAAGTACGCCGGTCGCGTCGCCGCGATCGCCGATGGAGCACGAGAGGCAGGGCTCAACCTGTGAGCGCCGCAGAGAACAAGGAACCCGAGGTCGCCGCTGTGTCGGAGGCCCCCGTCGAGACCGCTGCGTCCACGCAGCCGCAGCAGGAGGCTCGTGAGCCCCGCCGCGGCGGCCGCGACCGCAACCAGGGTGGCCGCGACCGCGGTGGCCGTGACGCCGAGAAGAGCCAGTTCCTCGAGCGCGTCGTGACCATCAACCGCGTGTCGAAGGTCGTCAAGGGCGGTCGTCGCTTCAGCTTCACCGCGCTCGTGGTCGTCGGAGACGGCAACGGACTGGTGGGCGTCGGCTACGGCAAGGCCCGCGAGGTCCCGACCGCCATCTCCAAGGGCGTCGAGGAGGCGAAGAAGAACTTCTTCCGCGTCCCCCGCGTCGCCTCGACCATCCCGCACCCCGTCCAGGGTGAGGCCGCCGCCGGTGTGGTGCTCCTGCGCCCCGCCGCCGCGGGTACCGGTGTCATCGCCGGCGGTCCCGTCCGCGCCGTCCTCGAGTGCGCCGGCATCCACGACGTCCTGAGCAAGTCGCTCGGCTCGTCGAACACCATCAACATCGTCCACGCGACCGTCGAGGCTCTGAAGCAGCTCGAGGAGCCGCGCGCCGTTGCAGCTCGTCGTGGTCTCGACTTCGACCAGGTCGCGCCGGCACGTCTCGTCCGTGCCGAGGCCGACGCCCTCGCCGCCGCGTCCAACGCGAAGGCAGGTGCCTGATGGCCCAGCTCAAGGTGACCCAGATCAAGTCGAAGGTCAGCGAGAAGCAGTACCAGCGCGACACGCTGCGCTCGCTCGGCCTCAGGAAGATCGGTCAGAGCGTCGTCCGCGAGGACAACGCCCAGAACCGCGGATACGTGAAGACCGTCGCCCACCTGGTGAAGGTCGAGGAGATTGACTAATGGCTGAGACGAAGAAGGCCGCCGCCGCGGAGTCCACGACTCCCGGGCAGGCGACCACCACGAAGGGCGCGGCGGCGCCGGCGACCAAGGAGCACGTGCTCAAGGTCCACCACCTCCGCCCCGCTGCCGGAGCCAAGAAGGCCAAGACCCGCGTGGGTCGCGGTGAGGGCTCCAAGGGAAAGACCGCCGGTCGCGGCACCAAGGGCACCAAGGCCCGCTACCAGGTGCGCGTCGGCTTCGAGGGTGGGCAGATGCCGCTGCACATGCGCACCCCGAAGCTCCGCGGCTTCAAGAACCCGTTCCGGGTCGAGTACCAGGTCGTGAACCTGTCCGCTCTCGCGGAGCTCTACCCCCAGGGCGGCGACGTCACCATCGGCGACCTGGTCGCCAAGGGTGCTGTCCGCAAGAACGAGAAGGTCAAAGTCCTCGGGGACGGCGACATTGCGGTTAAGCTGAACGTCGCGGTCGACAAGGTCTCCAGCTCTGCCGAGCAGAAGATCGTCGCTGCGGGCGGATCCATCAAGTAGCACCAGCAGCTTGTCGGTCGAGCTTGCCACGCCGACTCCCTCCGGGAGCGCGTGGCAAGCTCGACCTGTATCCCGCACCACAGAATTGAGCAGGAGACCTTAGGTAGTGTTTGGCGCCGTTGCGCGGATCTTCCGCACCCCCGACCTCCGCCGCAAGATCGGCTTCACCCTCGCGATCGTGGCGATCTTCCGGCTGGGATCCTTCATCCCTGCTCCGTTCGTCGACTTCAGCGCCGTGCAGGCCTGTCTCGCCGGCAACCAGGGCACCTCGGGTCTCTACGAGCTCGTGAACCTCTTCAGCGGTGGAGCACTGCTCCAGCTGTCGATCTTCGCGCTCGGGATCATGCCGTACATCACGGCGTCGATCATCGTGCAGCTGCTGCGCGTGGTCATCCCTCACTTCGAGACGCTGTACAAGGAGGGGCAGTCCGGTCAGGGCAAGCTCACCCAGTACACGCGGTACCTCACCATCGCGCTCGGCGTCCTCCAGTCGACGACGCTGATCACCGTCGCCCGCTCGGGCGCTCTCTTCGGCAACTCCGGCGTCCCGGAGTGCTCGGCGCTCATCATCACCGACGAGTGGTACTCCATCCTCCTCATGGTCATCACCATGACCGCGGGCACCGGCATCATCATGTGGATGGGCGAGCTCATCACCGAGCGCGGCATCGGCAACGGCATGTCGCTGCTGATCTTCACCTCGATCGCCGCCCAGTTCCCCACCTCCCTGTGGTCGATCGCGCAGTCGCGCGGCTTCGAGACCTTCCTCCTCGTCCTCGGCGTGGGCCTCGTGCTCGTGGTCGCCGTGGTCTTCGTGGAGCAGTCGCAGCGGCGGATCCCCGTGCAGTACGCCAAGCGGATGGTCGGCCGCCGGACGTACGGCGGCAACAACACCTACATCCCGATCAAGGTCAACATGGCCGGCGTCGTGCCCGTCATCTTCGCCTCGTCGCTGCTGTACCTGCCCGCGCTCATCGCGCAGTTCAACCAGCCCGCCGCGGGCCAGGAGGCCCCGGTCTGGGTCACCTGGATCACGAACTACCTCACCAAGGGCGATCACCCGCTCTACATGGCGCTGTACTTCCTCCTGATCGTGGGCTTCACCTACTTCTACGTCGCGATCACCTTCAACCCGGACGAGGTCGCCGACAACATGAAGCGCTACGGCGGCTTCATCCCCGGCATCCGCGCCGGCCGCCCGACCGCCGAGTACCTCAACTACGTGCTCACCCGGGTGACGCTGCCCGGATCGGTCTACCTCGGCCTCATCGCGCTCGTGCCCCTCGTGGCTCTCGCGCTGGTCGGTGCGAACCAGAACTTCCCCTTCGGCGGCACGTCCATCCTGATCATCGTCGGAGTCGGCCTGGAGACGGTGAAGCAGATCGACTCCCAGCTGCAGCAGCGCCACTACGAAGGACTCCTCCGATGACGTCGCACCCGATCGGCTTCCGTCTCCTGCTGATCGGCCCTCCCGGCGCAGGCAAGGGGACCCAGGCCGCTCGGCTGAGCGACATCCTCCGGGTGCCCGCCATCTCGACCGGGGACATCTTCCGCGCGAACGTCGCCAACGAGACCGAGCTCGGTCTCCAGGCGAAGGCCTACCTCGACAACGGGCGCTACGTGCCGGACGAGCTGACCAACGCGATCGTGCACGACCGTCTCCAGGAGGCGGACGCGTCGACCGGGTTCCTGCTCGACGGCTACCCGCGCACCACGGAGCAGGTCGACGAGCTCGACCGCATCCTCGCCGCGGACGACAACCGGCTCGACGCGGTCGTCCAGCTGACGGCCGACCCCGACGAGGTCGTCGGCCGCCTGCTGAAGCGCTCGCTCGAGCAGGGGCGCAGCGACGACACCGAGGACGTCATCCGGCGCCGACTCGCGCTCTACGAGGAGCAGACCGCTCCGCTCATCGACGTCTACGCGGCCCGCGGGCTCGTGGTCGTGGTCGACGGCCTCGGACCGGTCGACGAGGTGACCGAGCGGATCGTCGTCGCCCTCGAGGGCCACCGCGTGGGCCGCCTCGACACCCCGGCCGCCTGAGCCGTGGCGTTCCGCTCCTCGCTCTACAAGACACCCGCGCAGCTGCGGGCGATGCTCGCTCCGGGCCTCGCCACGGCCGCCTCGCTCGACGCGGTCCGCGCGGCGATCCGCCCGGGCGTCACCACGCTCGAGCTCGACGCGATCGCCGAGTCGGCGATCGTCGCGCTCGGCGGCCACTCGAACTTCCAGCTCGTCCCGGGCTACCGGCACACGATCTGCGCCTCGGTCAACGATGAGGTGGTCCACGGCATCCCCGGCGGGCGCGTGCTCGAGCCGGGCGACCTGGTCTCCATCGACAGCGGCGCCGAGATCGACGGCTGGAACGGCGACTCCGCGATGACGGTCGTCCTGCCCGACCCCTCCCGTCCAGAGGAGGTCGCGGCACGCGCCGAGCTCTCGCGGGTCACCGAGGGATCCCTCTGGCGGGGGATCGCCGCCCTCGCCTCCGCCCGTCACCTCAACGAGGTCGGCGCGGCGATCGAGGAGTACATCGAGGACGAGGCCGAGCACTCGGGCCGCGTCTACGGCATCCTCACCGACTACATCGGCCACGGCATCGGGCGCACCATGCACGAGGCTCCGCCGGTCTTCAACTACCGGGTGCGCCAGCGCGGCCCCGAGGTGAAGCCGGGACTCGTCGTCGCGATCGAGCCGATGGTCACCGCGGGCAGCGCCGAGACCTTCGTCCGCGAGGACGAGTGGACGGTCGCAACCGAGGACAGCAGCATGGCCGCCCACTGGGAGCACTCCGTCGCCGTGCACCACGACGGCATCTGGGTCACCACGCTCGCCGACGGCGGCGCGGCCGGCCTCGCCCCCTACGGGATCGTGCCGACGCCCTTCGCCTAGAGGCCCCAGCGCAGAGCTCCTCCGATCCGATGCGGAGGAGGCTCCTGTCGGCCTCTCGAGCCCGGCGCGGGTCCGCCGGGCGCCCACAGGGCGCGGGAGCGAGAGGACGACAGCGCCCTGCGGCTCCACCCGGAGTGCGGGAGGCGGCTAGCTGTCGATCACCCGCACCAGCTCCTCGATGAAGCCGCCGAAGTCCGTGGAGCGCCGGATGAGGCGCTGCACCTCCGCCCGGTCGGCGAACACCTCGACGAACTGGTCGAACACCGACTGGAACGTGCTGCGGCCGGCCGAGGCGAACGCGATCATCGCGATCACGTTCACCCGCTGCTCGCCCCACTCCATCGCCGTGTCGTTCACGACGATCGCGATCGAGGTGCGGCGGGCGCTCATCGCCATCGCGTGGGGGACCGCGAGGTTGTCGGTGAACGCCGTGGAGCTCATCCGCTCGCGCTCGATGGCGCCGTCGACGTAGTCCTCGTCGATGATGCCGCCGGCGATCATCCGCTCGCCCAGCATCCGGATCATCGCCGCCTCGTCCCGCGCGTGCACGTTGCGGAAGAACAGCTCCTCGTCGAAGAACTGCAGCAGCTCGTCCTTGATCTGCGCGCGGCGGCGGTGCCGGCGGACGCGGGCGATCGCCCGGCGCACCGTCTCGACGTCGTGGTCGGTGAGGAACGGCTGCACGACCACGACGTCGTCGGACGCGGGGCGCTCGTCGATCGTGGTGATCACGAGGTCGGCGGTGAGCCGGTCCCAGTCGACGTCGCTCCGCGTGATCAGCGAGCGCACCTCCACCTCGGTGCCGAGCGAGCGCTCGACGCGCAGGCGCAGCATGTGCGCGAGGTCGTAGTAGTTGGGGCAGACGATCACGCAGGACAGACGCTCCTCCCGCCGCGACACCCGCTCGAGGAACGAGCCGACGTGGAGGGCGATGTAGGCGATCTCGTCCTCGTTGACCACGATGCCCCGCCGGCGCTGCAGCCCGCTCGCCAGGAACACCGCGATCTCGTAGGTCATCGGGTAGCTGGTCTTGATCGAGCGGGTCAGCGGGTTGCGGGAGTAGCCGCCCTCGGCGGCCCGGGCGATCAGGTTCCGCACGTGCAGGGCGAGGCGGACGATGAAGCCCTCGTCGTCGAGGTCGACCAGGTACTCGCGGTTGACGTCGGCGACGAGTTCGCGGACGACGGCGAGGTCCTCCGGGTCGAGGTAGTTCTCGACCACGGCGGCGACCGGCTCGTTCTGCCCGGGCGTCGCCACCCGCGTCGTCATCAGGATCGCGAGCTGGGCGAGCTCGGCGTCGGTCAGGCGCGTCGCGAAGTGCCGCTCCACCAGCTCCGCCAGCAGGGCCGCGAGCTCGCCGTGGATCGCGGGGGAGGGGCGGGAGCCGGAGGGGTCCCCGATGCCCCGGGCGACGCGGTCGACGGCGATCGCGATGTGGAGGAGGACGCTGTTCACGCCGTAGTCGTTGATGTAGTAGCCGCGGGTCTCGAGCTCGGCCAGCAGCTCGGTCTTGAAGGCGCCGAGGCCGGAGGAGGCGAACTCGCGCTGGACGTCGTCGAGCGTGAAGACGCCCTGCGCGCTCTCGTCGCGGAACATCCGGGAGATCAGGCGGCGGCGGGCCTCCTCGCTGCCCTGGAGGCGCACCGACGGGCCGCGCCGGACCAGCCCGAGGCCGGCCTCGTCGGCGAGGGCCTTCACCCGGCGCAGGTCGGCGTCGACGGTCGACTCGCTCACCGACAGCGCGTCGGCGAGGGCGAAGACGTCCAGGCCCTCGTCGGAGTCGACCAGGCGGCGGACGATGCTGTACAGCCGGTCGCGCGGGGTGTCGGGCTCGACGTCGCGGCTGCGCTGCGCCTCCAGGTACGCCGCGTACGCCTCGCGCGCGAGCCGGTAGCCGTTCGCGGAGGACTCGACCGGCTCCAGCGGGGCGGCCTGCGCCTTCACCGCGGTGACGTAGCTGCGGACGCTGCGGGTGGTGACTCCGAGCCTGTCGGCGAGCTCGTGCGCCGTCACCCAGCCGTCGGCGCGGGAGAGGTACTCCAGCAGTCGTTCGCGGTTGTCAGGCATCAGGCTCCAGGCGTGCGGTCGGGGCGGGCGCCGGGAGCGCCACGACCCTGCCGCGGGCCCGCAGGACGCGGGCGGCGAGTCGTACGTCCCGTCAGTCAATCACCCCGGCGACGCGCCCGGGAGCCCCCGCGCCGCGGGCGGGAGGGGCCGTCTTCCGCCCCCGCGGAAGATTGTCTGCTGGAGGGTGCCGCCCCTCCGAGAGGATGCTTGGATGAATCACGACCCGGACGCGAGGAGGCGAACGAGGTGCGGAAGATCCTGATCGTCTGCGGTGCAGGCGCGTCGAGCACGTTCCTGGCCCACCGGCTGCGAGCGGGCGCGAAGGAGCGCGGCATGGATGCCGTGTTCCGCTCCGAGACCCTCACTGGTCTCGACCACTCCCTCCCCGAGGCCGACGTCCTCCTCGTGGGGCCGCACCTCGAGTCGCAGTTCGACGGGCTCCGCCACCGTGCGGAGCTCGTGGGAGCCGCGGCCGCCCTCCTCCCGCCCGATGTCTTCGGAGCGCACGGTGCCGATGCCGTGCTCGAGACCCTGCCCGTCCTCTTCGCCGCTCGCGCGGTCGTCGCAGGCGCGGACGGGGACTCCTCCACCCGCCCGGTCCGTCCGGGCGAGCCCGACTCCGGGCACCACTGATGCAGTCGCGACTGCAGGATCAAGGAGAAACGTTCATGGTCGAGCGCACCGTGCAGGTTGCATCGTCGAAGGGCCTCCACGCCCGCCCCGCCTCGCTCTTCAGCCAGGCCGCGGCGAAGTCGGGTCAGAAGGTCCTCGTCGCCAAGGGCGACGCGACCCCGGTCAACGCCGCGTCGATCCTCGGGATCATCTCGCTCGGAATCGAGCACGGCGACGAGCTCACCGTCAGCGTCGAGGGCGACAACGAGCAGGCCGTGCTCGAGGAGCTCGCGACCTTCCTCACCACCGACCACGACGCGTGACGCGGAGCGTCACGCACGGCGGCCAGCCCCGGCGCCCACGGCGCCGATAGACGCGGCCGCCCCTAGAGCGTGACGGCGACCCTCAACGGCTCGCACGAGGCGCCCGCGAAACCCGCCCCCGCTCACTCCCGGCC
>NZ_PSVE01000021.1:0-65408 GCF_002931775.1 Rathayibacter sp. AY1F4 | reverse complement strand
GTTCTCGGGGGCGGTGCAGGAGGAGCGCTGCGGGACGCTCCTCCCCCGGCCCGTCGCGCGGGGGCGCTCCGGGCCGGGTGGAGAGGGGATCAGCTCGCGAAGGTCCAGGTGAGCGGGAGCGAGGCGGACAGGCCCTGGTAGGCGTTGGTGGCCGACGAGTCGAGGGTCACGGCGATGGAGAAGGGGGTGGAGGTGCCGGGGGTGACCGGGGCGGTGTTGAGGGTCTTGACGGCGGAGCCGGCGAGGGTCGCGGCGGTGCCCGTGAAGACGGTGGTCCCGCCGGAGGTGATCACGACGTTGAGCTTGCCGCAGAAGTCGGTGGCGGAGCCGGAGGCGCCGGCCGCGACGTTGTTGCTCTGCGAGCAGGTGGCGCCGGGGGTCAGCGTGAAGGTGTTGGCGGCGACGGTGCCGGTGTTCTTCAGCGTGATCGCGGTGGTGACGGTCTGGCCGGGGACCATCGTGGTCGATCCGCCGAACTTGTTGATGGTCGCGCAGGTCGCGGTGTTGGTGCTGATCGAGCCGCCGTCGGTGCTGAGGCAGGTGATGGGGCTGGCGCCGGTCGACTTCTCCTCCATGACGAGCGAGCCGGAGGCGGCGGTGTTGCCGGTGTTGGAGATGCTCGCGACGAAGCCGGACAGGGTGCCGGACATCGAGACGGAGAGGAGAGCGGCGGCGGCGATGCTCGTCGCGATGGCGAGGGGGGCGAAGCGGACGCGCTTGGACTTGGCGGTGTGGGTCGACATGGCAGGACTCCTGATCGGGTGGGGCGGGCTGGTGCTGAAGGGGGAGGGTCCGGCTGGTGGTCCGCCGAACTCGATTGACCGCTAAGTTACTTGATGACCAAGATACATTGCAATCGTTCTTTCACCCCCTGTCCGGGTGACAGGCCGGGACTCCCGAGGGCGACCCGTACGATGACCCCAGCCCTACCCCGAGAAGGACGAATGACCACCGAGAGACCGACCCCGCGCGACGTCGACCAGGACGCGCCCGCCGTGCAGCTGCGGCAGTCGCTCCGCCTGCTCGAGAACGCGCAGCGGCACCTCCGCGCGAGCATCGCCGCGGGCGTGGGCGTGGGCATCTCGGAGCTCACCGCGCTCGAGGTGCTCGGCGAGTCGCCCGACCTCACGCCGAAGTGGCTGGGTCTCGAGCTCTCCCTCTCGACGGGCGCCGTGACCGCGCTCCTCGACCGGCTGGCGACCGCCGGCCACGTCGACCGGCTCGCCAACCCGCAGGACCGCCGCAGCGTCCTGCTGCGCCTCACCGCCTCCGGGGAGCAGCTGCTCGCGCAGGTGGACGAGCGCTACGACGAGGTCAGCGCGGAGGTGCTGAAGGCCTCCCCCGGGCTGAACGGCATGGCGGACGACCTGGCGCGTGCCGCCGCGGTCATCACCGCGCACACGATCCGCTGATCCGCGCCAGTCGCTAGGAGTCCAGCGCCCGGGTCAGGGTCCAGACGTTGCGCCCGTCGGAGCGCTCGTGCTCGAACGTGGTCGTCAGCGCCTGGATGAGGGCGAGCCCGCGGCCCGACTCCGCGAAGACGTCCGGCATCTCCCGCGGCCCCGTGCCGATGTCCGGCGGATCGGCCGTGTCGACCAGCTCCGCGTGGATCGCGTCGCCCTCGACGCGCACGACGAGGCGGCAGACGATCGTCGTCGTCGACGTCGCGTGCTGGATGACGTTGTCGACCAGCTCGACCAGCGCCGTCTCGACGGCCATTCGGTCGCGGGCCGGCAGGTCCGGGCACTCGCCCCAGAGCTCGGCGAGCATCTCGTGGACGACCTCGGTGTCGTCCGGGGGCGTGCGGAACCCGACGCTGCGCTCAGTCACGGTACGCGTCGCCGGCCGTGTCGAAGAGGGTGAGCACCCGGTCGAGGTTGGACAGCTGCAGCACCATCACGACCTGCTCGCTGGGCGCTGCGATCCGCAGGTCGCCGCCCGCCTGCCGCGCGGTCTTGAGGGCGCCGACCAGGGCGCCGAGGCCGGAGGAGTCCATGAACGTCACCGCGCTGAGCTCGACGACGATGCGGGGGCTGCCCTCGTCGATCGCCCGGCGGACGGCCGAGCGCAGCTCCGGAGCCGAGGCCGCGTTGAGCCGCCCCTCCCCCCGCAGCACGGCGATGTCGGGGGCGGTCGTCTCGGTCGTGAACGTCATGCGGGGTCCTTCTCGGCGGAGCGGTCGGCGCCCGTGCGGGTCAGCACGAGGGCGGTGATGTCGTCGGACGCGGAGCCGGAGGCGGCGAGCGCCTTCAGCGCCTGCAGGAACGCGGCGGTGTCGGCGGAGTCGCGGGCGAGGTCGACCGCGCGCGCTAGGGACTGCAGCGTCCCGTCGTAGAGGTCGAGGACGCCGTCGGTGAAGGCCAGGAGCGAGTCGCCGACCGCGAGCTCCACGGTCTGGGTGATCCAGCCGCCGTCCTCCGCGATGCCCAGCGGGAGGCCCAGTGCCGCGAGCCGCTGGAACGAGCCGTCGGCGCGGAGGAGGACGGTGAGCCCGTGGCCCGCGTCGACGAAGTCGATCCGGCCGGACGCGGTGTCGAGGCGCCCGTGGAAGAGGGTCGCGAAGGTCTCCGTGGCCGTGAAGTCGTCGTGCAGC
The DNA here is from genome assembly GCF_002931775.1 of Rathayibacter sp. AY1F4. NCBI lineage: Bacteria > Bacillati > Actinomycetota > Actinomycetes > Micrococcales > Microbacteriaceae > Rathayibacter > Rathayibacter sp. AY1F4. The sequence goes on along the minus strand of NZ_PSVE01000021.1, from coordinate 62,815 downwards.
TGGGCGCTCACCGCGCTGACGACCGCGTCGGGGTCGCCGCCCAGGCGCGCCCGGAACGCAGAGCGGATCGACGCGGCCACGATCGCCGCCGCCGTCCCCTTGCCCATCACGTCCACGAGGGTCAGGTCGACCGTCTCGTCGTCGCCGCGCCAGCTGTAGAAGTCGCCGGTGATCGTCCACCGCGGCAGCGAGAGCCCCGAGAGCTCGTAGCCGGCGGGGTGGTGGAGGGAGGAGGGAGCCATCTGCGTCTGCATGTCGGCGGCGCGGTCGCGCTCCGCCGTGTCGCGCAGCTCCCGCTCGACCCACTCGCCGAACTCCTCGAGCAGCTGCCGCTCGTCCGGGGTGAGGCTCCGGGGCACGAAGTCGATGAGGCAGAGGGTGCCCAGCTGCAGGTCGCCCTCGACCGACAGCGGCCGCCCGGCGTAGAAGCGGACGTGCGGGTACCCCGCGACGTGCTCGTGCCCGACCCACGCCTCGTCGGCACCGAGGTCCGGCACGACGAAGGTGGTGCGCTTCTCGAGCGTCGCGTCGCAGAAGGTGCCGGCGCGCGGGTAGGCGAGCACGGCGTCCGGACGCTGCGGGGACTTCGTGAACAGCGTGGTGTCGTCGAGGAAGTGGATCTCGGCCACGGGCACGCGGAACAGCTCCTCGGCCATCCGCGTGATCCGGTCGAAGCGCTCCTCCGGAGCCGACCCCATCATCTCGAGCGCCTCGAGCGCCACCAGCCGCGGATCCTGCTCGGCCTCGATCATCCGTGCCCCCTTCCCCCTGCGCGCCGCGCCGGGACTCCCCGGAGCGCACACGCACCTCCGACCGTATCGCCCCGCCTGACGGGTGGGGGACCTTCGGCGCCTCTGTACCCCTCACGGGGTGCAGCTGTCGCGGATCGCGCGGCCGGGAGCATCGTCGACGGCCGATCCCGGCCGTCCTCGCCTCCGTCTCTTGCCGCCGGACGGAGCGGACCCCTACTCTTCACCCGACGCTCCCCCGGCGACCCGCGAGCACCCGAAGCCCGCAGGCTCGTGGGCGTCGCCTCAGGAGCGCCCGTGCCCACCCAGCCGCGTCCCCTCCGCCGATCGCGCGCGGAGACGAACCGACCCTCTCGATCCGACGCGCCCCGGCGCGGGAGCCCGCTCGCTGCGGCGCTCCTGCTCGTGACCGCCCTGATCCTCCCGCTCGCCGCCGCGCCGACCGCGTCCGCCGTCGACTCGGCGGGCGACGAGTACGACGCGATGCGCCTCGGCCTCGTCGCCGATCTGACGGGCACGATCCCGGGCAGCGGGAGCGTCGGCGGCCTCGCCGCGGCGAAGGGCCGCCTCGTCGCCGAGGCCGAGGGCTACTGGTCGACGCTCGAGACGGACGGCGGCGAGCCCTGGCCCGACCTGGTCACGAGCACCTCGGCGGTGGAGGTGTGGGCCGCCTACAAGCGGGTCACCGTCCTCGCGACCGCGCTGAAGACCCCCGGCACCGCCCTCAGCGGCGACCCGGCGCTCCTCCGCGACGTCGTCACGACCGCCGACTGGCTCTCGGCGAACCGCTACAACCGCTCGACCACCGGCACCTCCCGCTGGTGGGAGCAGCAGATCGGCATCCCGCTCGAGCTGAACAGCATCACCGCCCTCCTCTACCCCGACCTCTCGGCGGCGCAGGTGCAGGCCTACCTGTCGGCCTCGACGCGCTTCGCCGACACCGTCACCCGGACCGGCGCCAACCGCGTCTGGACGGCGGCGGTCATCGCCGGGCGGGCGGTGCTGCTGAAGCAGCCGGCGAAGATCGCGGAGGCGGCCGCCGGCATCGACCCGGCGCTGCGGACGGTGGCGTCCGGCGACGGCTTCCACGCCGACGGCTCCTTCGTGCAGCACAGCGTCTTCGCCTACAGCGGCGGGTACGGGCTCTCGATGCTCGACACCCTCGACGACCTGTACGCGCTGCTCGACGGCTCCCGCTGGGAGATCACGAGCCCGGAGGGGCTCGGCGTGTACGACCGGCTCGCCTCCTCCTTCGCCCCCGTCACCTGGTGCGGCGCCGTGATGTCGACGGTCCGGGGCCGCGAGACCGCGCGGGCGGAGTCGGAGGACGGCGATGTCGGCGTCCAGCTGCAGGCGGCGGTGCTGCGCCTCGCCGACAGCGCCCCGCCTGCGGTCCGGACCCGGACGAACTCGCTGGCGAAGAGCTGGCTGGCCTGCAACGCCGGCAGCCCCGTGAGCATCGAGACGGCCGGATCCGTCAGCGACGTCGTGCGCGCGCGGCTCGTCCTCGCCGACACGGGCCTGACCGCGACCCCGATCGGCTCGGGCGTCCGGGCCTTCGCCGGCATGGACCGCTTCACGCGGACCACGGCGACCTCGGGCTTCGCCGTCGGCCTGTCGAGCACGCGGATCGCCCGCTACGAGTCGCTCAACGGCGAGAACCGCAGCGGCTGGTACACCGGCGACGGCGCGACCTCGCTCCACCTGGGCAGCGGGCGCCAGTACGACGACGGCTACTGGGCCACGGCGAACCCGTACCGGATGCCCGGCACCACCGAGGACACGATCGTCCGGAGCGCGGGCGAGGGCGCGTCGTCCCGCCCGACGACGACCTTCACCGGGAGCCTCGAGAGCCCGTCGCGGCGGACGGGGATCGCGGCGCTCGACTTCGACGCGGCGTCGGTGAGCCTGGTCGCGAAGAAGGCCTGGTTCACCTTCGACGACGAGATCCTCGCGCTCGGCTCCGGGATCACGGCGACCGACATGTCCGGGACCGGCTGGGACGGGGCGCGCCGGCGCGCGGAGACGGTGATCGACGACCGCCGCGACGTCGCTCCCGATGCGAGGCTCCGCGTCGACGGCGTCCTCCGCGGTGCGGAGGCGACCGACACGAGCACCGCCCGCTGGGCCTCGATCACCGGCTCCGCGGAGTCGGTGGGCTACGTCTTCCCGTCGCCGATCGCCCTGACCGCGCAGGGACGGACCCGCACCGGAGCCTGGAGCGCCGTGAGCGCCGCCGGTCCGACGGCGCCGGTGACCGGCCACTACTACTCCCTCACGACGAGCCACGGCACGAACCCGACCGGCGCCTCCTACGAGTACACGGTCCTCCCCGGCGCCTCCGAGGCGGCGACCGCCGCGTACGCGGCGGACCCGGACGTGACCGTGCTCAGCAACACACCCCAGCTGAGCGCCGCCCGCGACCGCTCGACCGGCACCGTGAGCGCCGTGTCGTGGAAGGCCGGGACCACGAGCCCCGTCCTCGTCGGAGGCACCCGGGTCGCGAGCATCACCGGCGCCGGACTGGTCTCGATCCGGGAGGACGCGGACACGGTGACCGTCTCGACCGTCGACCCGACGCAGGTCTCGACGAGCGCGCTCACCGTGACGCTCGCGCGGCCGACCGCGGGCACGGTGTCCTCGAGCGCCGCCCTGAGCGTGACGAGCAGGACGAGCACCGCGACGACGATCACGTTCCGGCCGAGCGGGCTGAAGGGAGCGACGGCGTCCATCGTGCTCGCGAAGAGGGCCGCCGCTCCGGCGCCGACGGCCACGCCCACGCCGACCGCGACCCCCGCGCCGACCGCGACCGCCGCGCCGACCTCGACGCCGACCGCCACCGCGACGCCGCTCGCCGCCGTCGGAGCCGGCACCCACCAGAACGGCTCGCCGGCCGTCGCCGTCACGGGCACCTGGTCCACGACCTCCTCCTCCGCGGACAGCGGCGGAGGCGTCTCCTTCTCGTCGACAGGGGGCGCCTCCGCCACCCTCCGCTTCACCGGCACCGGAGTCTCGTGGGTGAGCCGCCGGTCCAGCACGTCCGGGATCGACGAGGTCCGCCTCGACGGCGTCCTCGTGGCCTCGGTCGACCGCTACAGCGCCACCACCCGCTCCGCCCAGACCGTCTGGACCAGCGGGACCCTGCCCGCCGGCACCCACACCGTCACGATCACCCGCGGCAGCACACGGAATCCGGCGGCGACCGGGGGCAACCTGATCCACGACGCCTTCGTCGTGAGGGGCTGACGGCCCGGCTATCACCGGCTGCGGTGCCTGGCCAGGCCTCGCCCCGCGGCGGGAGGGCCCGTAGCGTCGCCCGGACCGATCCCGCCGGGGTCACGACGAGAGGACGCGCCATGAGCAGCACGAGCGACATGATCCGGAGCCACCCCGAGGAGCTGCGCGGCGTCGATCCGGAGGTCCTGGCCGAGTGCATCGACGCGTGCGGCGCCTGCGCGCTCACCTGCACCGCCTGCGCCGACGCGTGCCTGGGCGAGCAGTCGGTCGCCGAGCTGGTCCACTGCATCCGCACCGACCTCGCCTGCGCCGACGTGTGCGCCGCGACCGGCGCCGTGCTCTCGCGCCGCGGCGTCGTCGGATCCGCGGCCGTCCGCGCCCTCGTCGAGGCCTGCCTCCTGGCCTGCCGCGCCTGCGCCGACGACTGCGAGCAGCACGCCGGGATGCACGAGCACTGCAGGATCTGCGCCGAGGCCTGCCGCCGCTGCGAGCAGGCGTGCGAGAGGCTGCTCGCGCAGCTCTGAGCGCGGGCGCCACCGCGGAACGCCTCCCACCGGATTCGACGGGCGGCTGTCAACCGTCCTGCCCTGAGCGTCCGGCGCTCCTACGGTCGGTGGCGAGCACGGCGTCGTCGGGGCTCGGAGCGATCGCAGGCGGTCCTTCCGTCCCCGACGATCCGCAGACGCTCGAGATGGAGGACGACCGTGGCCCAGACCAGCACCGAGCGCGACCGCACCGCGCCCGACCCCGACGACTCCCGCAAGCCCGACGGACCGACCGAGGTCACCAAGCGCTCGTGGGGCTACGTCCTCAAGAAGACGCTCCGCGAGTTCGGCGCCGACCAGTGCACGGACATCGCGGCCGGCCTCACCTACTAAGCCGTGCTCGCCCTCTTCCCGGGCCTGCTCGCGATCGTGTCCATCCTCGGCTTGTTCGGACAGGCCGAGACGACGACCTCGACGGTCCTCGACCTGCTCGGCGGGTTCGTCTCCGCCGACGTCCTCGACACGATCCGCGGCCCCCTGCAGGAGCTCACCTCGGCCCCCGCCGCCGGTCTGGCGTTCGTCACCGGTGTCCTCGGCGCCCTCTGGTCCGCCTCCGGCTACGTCGGCGCGTCGTCTCGGTGCCTGTCCTGGCCGAGGGCGGCGGCCGCGCCTACGCCCACCTGCTGATCGGGCCGGCGAGCCAGCTCTGGTCGGTGCCGCTCGACAGCAGCGAGGTGGAGGAGCCGGACGACGCGGAGGTCATCGCCCACATCGAGCTCGAGACGCGCCGCATGCAGCCGGCCCGTCCCTCGTGGAGCGAGGAGATGACGGACATCCCGCCGCTGGACTTCCTCGAGTACACGGACATCGCCGACCTCGAGGACGCCCGGCGCGACCCGATGGACTAGGCCGCCGCCGGCTCCTCGGTGGAGCGGGAGTCGCTGAGGGACAGCGAGCCGATCGTCGCGATCACGCCGACGAGGACCGCCACGACCAGGAAGGCGACCCGCTCACCCGCGAAGAAGCTCCGGACGAGGTCTGCGCTCCACGCGCCCGCCGGGAGGGTGGTCGCCACCAGTGCGGCGATCAGCGTGCCGACGACGGCCGTGCCGATGCTGGTGCCGATCTCCTGGGCCGTGTCGTTGAGCGCCGCACCGATCGACGTGCGGTTCGCGGGCATCGCCTCGACGAGGGCGACGGCGCAGATGGTCATGATCGTCCGCAGGCCCACCGTCATCACGACCATCATCACGGCGATCGCGAGGTAGCCCCGGTCCACCGCCCAGGACATCCCGAGCAGCGCGCCGACCAGGAGCCCGGTGCCGATCAGGCAGGCCGCGCGGTGCCCCAGCTTCGCGGCGAGGCGCTCGGTGATCGGAGTGGCGGCGAGCATCGTGACGATGACGGGCAGGTTCGCGAGGCCGGCGCGCACCGGGCTCCAGCCGTAGGCGTACTGGAAGTGCAGGATCAGGCCGAACAGGACGCTCGCGAAGGCGACCGAGGCGCCGAGCTGCGTGAGCGCCGCTCCCCGCGCGGGGCCGGCGCGGAAGATCGCGAGGTCGATCATGGGCGAGACGGCGCGGCGCTCGCGGACGACGAATCCCGCGACGGCGGCGACGGTGCCCGCGGCGCAGGCGATCGTGAGGAGCGACAGCCAGCCGTTCTCGACTCCGCTGGTGAGCGTGTAGCAGCCGAGCCCGACCGCGGCGACGGTGAGGGCGGTCCCCGGCAGGTCGAGCCGACCGGAGGTGAGGTCGGCGCGCCGGTCCGCGGGGACTCCGAGGCGCACGCCGATCCAGACCAGCAGCGCGATCGGGGCGTTGACGACGAGCAGCCACTGCCAGCTGACGGTGCTGAGGATCGAGCCGCCGAGGAGGGGGCCGAGGACCATGCCGGACATCCCGACGATCATCACGATCGTGATCGACCGCATGCGGAGCCTCTCGTCGTCGAAGAGCCGGAACACCAGCGACATCGTGACGGGCGCCATGGCGGCCGCGGCGCAGCCGAGCGCCGCGCGGAGGGCGATCAACTGGCCGATGTCGGTGACGAGGACGACGGCGAGGCTGATCAGCCCGAACGCGGCGAGGCCGGTGAGGAGCACGCGGCGGCGGCCGAACCGGTCGGCGGCGGACCCGGCTGTCAGCAGCAGCCCGCCGAAGGTCAGGGAGTAGGCACCGGTCACCCACTGCAGTCCGGCGGTCGAGCCGTCGAGTGAGCGTCCGATCGTCGGGAGGGCGATCGAGAGCAGCGTGTTGTCGACCATCTCGACGAAGAACGCGAGGCAGAGCGCGGCGAGCGGGAGTGCCGCGGAGCGGAGGGAGGTGTGAGCGCGGGACTCGGCGGAGGTGGTCGTCGGAGCGGACATCGAGGCGCCTTCCTATCGAACGCCGTTCGACTCTCGTACGGCGTTCGATAGTATGGAACGCCGTTCGGTAAGATGCAAGCCATGCCTGCAGATCGCCCGACGGAGACCGCTGCCGCGCCCTCCCCCGCCCGGGGCCGCCGCCGAGCGTCGCACTCGCTCGACACCGTGCTGGCCGAGGCGATCGCGATCCTCGACGAGTCCGGGGAGTCGGCCCTCACGTTCCGCGCGCTCGCGGCCCGACTCGGCGGCGGCGTGGCGAGCATCTACTGGTACGTCGGCAGCCGCGACGAGCTGCTGGAGCGGGCGACCGACGAGATCATGGGTCGGGTCCTCGCCGACAGCGAGCCGCTCATCCACGGGCCGGACCCGATCGACAACGTCCGCGCCGTCGCACTGGCCCTCTTCGACGAGTGCGTCCGCCGACCCTGGTTCGGCCTCTACATGCTCCGCACGACCGGGGTGCAGCCCAACTCGATGGCGATGTACGAGCGCCTCGGGCAGCAGCTCATGGCTCTCGACCTGACGCCCCGGCAGCGGTTCCACGCCGTGTCGTCCATCGTCAGCTACGTCGTCGGAGTCGCGGCCGACCTGGCGCAGCCGCCGCCCCGCGAGTTCCTCGAGAGCGGGATGGAGAGGGGCGAGTTCCTCGAGCACCTGGCCGACCGCTGGCGCGCCCTCGATCCGGAGGAGTTCCCCTTCGGCCACCACGCGGCCGACGTCATGGCGACGCACGACGACCTCGACGTGTTCCGCTCCGGCCTCGACCTGCTGCTGGCCGGGCTCCGGCTGCAGGCGGGGCGGGGCTGAGCCGGCTCCGCCGCCCCTACCGCTCGTCCAGGGAGTCAGGACCGCCCGACGACCGGCGCACTACGAGCTCCGGCTGGAAGCGCACCTGACGCGGCTCCCGCTCGAGGAGGAGCTCGACGGCCGTCGCGCCGAGGAGCGCGCTCGGCTGCCGGACACTCGAGAGCGGCACGACCGTGGCGGTCGCGAAGGCGATGTCGTCGTAGCCGATGAGGGCGATGTCCTCGGGGACGCGGACCCGGCCGAGGAGCACGAGCGCCTGCAGGACCCCCACCGCGAGCAGGTCGTTGGCGCAGAAGACCGCGTCCGGGCGATCCTCCGCGTCCCGCTCGGCGAGAGCCCGGCCGGCTTCTCTGCCCGCCAGGACCGAGAGCGCGTCGGTGGGGATCTCCTCGAGGACCGCGCCCTCGACGGCGGCGACGGCCGCGCGTGCACCGGCCAGGCGGTCGGCGACCTGCCGGATCGACTCCGGACCCCCGATCACGGCGAGGCGGCGGCGACCGAGACCGAGGAGGTGCTCCGCGGCGAGGCGCCCCCCTGCGACGTCGTCGACCGAGACCGAGGAGACGGCGGGGTCGTCCGATTCGCTGTCGACCAGGACGCAGGGGATGCCGTGCGATCGGAGACGGGCGAGCCGCGTCGGGTTCTCACCCTGCGGCGAGAGGAGGACACCGGTCACCCGCTGCTCCTCGAAGAGGTCGAGGTAGGCGCCCTCGCGTTCCGCGTCGCCGTCGGTGCTCGCCAGCAGGACGGCGAGACCGGCCTCCGCAGCCCGTGCCTGGGCGCCCCGGGCGAGCTCGGCGAAGAAGGGGTTCCCCCCGTCGAGGACGATGAGGCCGACGCTGCGGCTGCGGCCGGCGCGGAGCTGGCGGGCGGCGTCGTTGCGCACGAAGCCGAGCTCGGTGATCGCGTCCTGCACCCGGCGGACGGTGTCGGCGTTCACGCTCGATCGCCCGTTGAGGACGTTCGACACGGTGCCGACGGCGACGCCCGCGCGGGCGGCGACGTCCCGGATGCTCACGGCCACAGCGGATCCGCCTCCTGTCGGGTCGGGTCCGACGCTCGGAGCCCCGGGCCCGAGGGTAGGCCATCCCCTCCCCGCCCGGACCGCCGGAGGCCGAGTTCTTTGACACCGGGTGGACGGGGCGACTAGGGTCGCTGCCGAGCGATGAAACGATTCATCCATCGCCTTCCGCCACCGCCGTCTCGAAGGATCCGCCCGTGACCGACCTCTCCCCCGATCTCCTCAGCCGGCTCGAGCAGCAGGCGATCGAGCTGCCCTCGTGGGCCTTCGGCAACGCCGGCACCCGCTTCAAGGTCTTCACCACTCCGGGGACCCCGCGCACCATCGAGGAGAAGATCTCGGACGCGGCGACCGTTCACGAGCTCACCGGACTCGCGCCGACCGTGGCGCTGCACATCCCCTGGGACGAGGTCGACGACTACTCCGCGCTCGGCGCCTTCGCCGCCTCGAAGGGCGTCGCGCTGGGCACGATCAACTCCAACACGTTCCAGGACGACGACTACAAGTTCGGCTCGCTGACGCACTCCGACCCGGTGATCCGCCAGAAGGCGATCGACCACCACCTCGCCTGCATCGACGTCATGGACGCGACCGGATCGCGCGACCTCAAGATCTGGCTCGCCGACGGCTCCAACTACCCCGGTCAGCAGGACATCCGCGGTCGCCAGGATCGCCTCGCCGACTCCCTCGCCGCGGTATACGAGCGCCTCGGCGCCGATCAGCGGATGGTCCTCGAGTACAAGTTCTTCGAGCCCGCGTTCTACCACATGGATGTGCCGGACTGGGGCACCTCCTACGCCCACGTCGCCGCGCTCGGCGACCGCGCGCTCGTCTGCCTCGACACCGGCCACCACGCGCCGGGCACGAACATCGAGTTCATCGTCGCGCAGCTGCTGCGCCTCGGGAAGCTCGGCTCCTTCGACTTCAACTCGCGCTTCTACGCGGACGACGACCTGATCGTCGGCGCGGCCGACCCCTTCCAGCTGTTCCGCATCCTCCACGAGGTGGTCCGCGGCGGCGGCTTCGGCCCCGACTCGCCGGTCGCGTTCATGCTCGATCAGTGCCACAACGTCGAGGACAAGATCCCGGGCCAGATCCGCTCCGTGCTCAACGTGCAGGAGATGACGGCGCGCGCGCTGCTCGTCGACCGCGACCAGCTCGAGCAGGCGCAGCTCGCCGGCGACGTGCTCGGTGCGAACGGGATCCTGATGGACGCCTTCTACTCGGACGTCCGCCCCGCGCTGGCCGCCTGGCGCGAGACCCGGGGCCTCCCCGCCGACCCGATGCGCGCCTACGCCGACTCGGGCCGCGCTCAGCAGCTCGCCGAGGAGCGCATCGGCGGCACCCAGAGCTCCTGGGGCGCCTGACCGATCCAGGGCGGGGCCGTCCGTCGCCGCGGCGGACGGTCCCGTCCCGACCCCTCCCTCCTCCTCACCCCTCTTCTCCGAACAGGAACCCCCGCACCCCATGACGAACGACACCGCCGCGGAGCTCATCGCCCGCTCGAACCGCCTCGGAGCCGACCCGCGCACCACGAACTACGCGGGCGGCAACACCTCCGCGAAGGGCGTCGAGACCGACCCCGTGACCGGCGAGCCCGTCGAGCTGCTGTGGGTGAAGGGCTCCGGAGGAGACCTCGGCACGCTCACCGAGTCCGGCCTCGCCGTGCTCCGGCTCGACCGCCTCCGTGCGCTCGTGAACGTCTACCCGGGCATCGAGCGCGAGGACGAGATGGTCGCCGCCTTCGACTACACGCTGCACGGCAAGGGCGGCGCCGCCCCCTCGATCGACACCGCGATGCACGGCCTCGTGGACGCCGCGCACGTCGACCACCTGCACCCCGACTCCGGCATCGCCTTCGCGACCGCCGCCGACGGCGAGCGCCTCACCGCTGAGGCCTTCGGCGGCACCGTCGCGTGGGTCCCGTGGCGCCGCCCCGGCTTCCAGCTCGGCCTCGACATCGCCGCCGTCAAGGAGGCGCGCCCCGAGGTCATCGGTGCGATCCTCGGCGGCCACGGCATCACCGCCTGGGGCGACACGAGCGAGGAGGCGGAGGCGAATTCGCTCCGCATCATCCGGACCGCGAGCGCCTACATCGCCGAGCACGGCCGCCCCGAGCCCTTCGGCCCGGCCCTCGACGGCTTCGCCGCCCTCCCGGAGGAGGAGCGCCGCGTGAAGGCCACCGCCCTCGCCCCGCACCTGCGCGCGATCGCCTCGCACGACCGTCCCCAGGTCGGCCACGTCACCGACTCCGCCGAGGTCCTCGACTTCCTCGCGAGCACCGAGCACCCGCGCCTGGCCGCGCTCGGCACCTCCTGCCCCGACCACTTCCTCCGCACCAAGGTGAAGCCGCTCCTCGTCGACCTGCCGGCCACCGCGTCCGTCGAGGAGATCCTCGAGCGCCTCCCCGCCCTGCACGAGGCGTACCGCGCCGACTACCAGGCCTACTACGACGCGCACGCGACGCCGGAGAGCCCCGCGATCCGCGGCGCCGACCCGCTGATCGTGCTCGTCCCGGGCGTGGGCATGTTCTCCTACGGCGCGAACAAGCAGACCGCCCGCGTCGCCGGCGAGTTCTACGTCAACGCGATCAACGTCATGCGCGGCGCCGAGGCGATCTCGACCTACGCACCCATCGACGAGGCCGAGAAGTTCCGCATCGAGTACTGGGCGCTCGAGGAGGCGAAGCTGCAGCGGATGCCGAAGCCCAAGCCCCTCGCCTCCCGCATCGCCCTGGTGACCGGTGCCGCCTCGGGCATCGGCAAGGCCATCGCCACCCGCCTCGCGGCAGAGGGCGCCTGCGTCGTCGTGGCCGACCTCGACCTCGCGAAGGCGCAGGCCGCGGCTGCCGAGCTCGGCTCGACCGACGTCGCGGTGGGAGTCGCGGCGAACGTGGCCGATGCCGCTGCCGTGAAGGCCGCGATCGACGCGACTGTGCTCGCCTTCGGCGGACTGGACCTCGTCGTCAACAACGCCGGGCTCTCGCTCTCGAAGTCGCTCTTCGACACCACCGAGGCCGACTGGGACCTCCAGCACGACGTGATGGCGAAGGGCTCGTTCCTCGTCTCGCAGGCCGCTGCCCGGGTGCTCGTCGACCAGAAGCTGGGCGGCGACATCGTCTACATCTCCTCGAAGAACTCGGTCTTCGCGGGCCCGAACAACATCGCCTACTCCGCGACCAAGGCCGACCAGGCCCACCAGGTGCGCCTGCTGGCGGCCGAGCTCGGCGAGCACGGCATCAAGGTCAACGGCATCAACCCCGACGGCGTCGTCCGCGGCTCCGGCATCTTCGCCTCCGGCTGGGGCGCGAACCGCGCCAAGACCTACGGCATCGACGAGGAGGACCTGGGCGCGTTCTATGCGAAGCGCACGATCCTCAAGCGCGAGGTCGTCCCCGAGAACGTCGCCAACGCCGTCTTCGCCCTCTGCACGTCCGACTTCTCCCACACCACGGGTCTGCACGTTCCCGTGGATGCGGGCGTGGCTGCGGCCTTCCTGCGATGACATCGTCATCGCGGGAACGCCGCAGCATCGCTCGAAAGGCGGCAGCCCTCGGCCCGGGAGACCCGGGAACGCGACGGCGACCCTCAATGGGTCGCATCACGCTGAAGGCGTCCGTCAGAGGGCTCCTCCGATGAAGGCCGTCGCCGCCGTCGACCTCGGCGCGACCAGCGGCCGGGTGATCCTCGGCTCCGTCAGCCACGACGAGCTGCGGCTGCGGCACGTCGCGCGGTTCCCGAATCAGCCGGTGCGCACCCACGAGGGCGCCTCGTCCGCACTGCACTGGAACATCCTGGAGCTGTACCGCTCGCTGACGGCGGGGCTGGCGAGTGCTCTCCGCGAGGAGCCGGAGACCCTCTCCATCGGCGTCGACTCGTGGGCCGTGGACTACGCGCTGCTGCGTCAGGGCCGGATGCTCGGCACCCCGTACCACTACCGCGACGAGCGGACCGTGCGCGGCGTCGCCGACGTCCACGCCCGGATCGACGGCGACGAGCTGTACCGGCGCAACGGCCTGCAGCACCTGCCGTTCAACACGCTGTTCCAGTTCGCCGCCGAGCGCGACGTGCTGGCCCTGGCGGACCGGGCGCTGCTCGTTCCCGACCTGATCGGCTACTGGCTGACCGGTGTCGCGGCGACCGAGATCACGAACGCCTCCACCACCGGGCTCCTCAGCCCGCATATGCGCGCGTGGGACGAGGACCTCCTCACGCGCCTCGACCTTCCGCGCGGGATCCTCGCGCCCCTGATCGAGCCGGGCACCCGGCTCGGCATGCTCCTGCCCTCCGTCGCGGCCGACCTCGGCGCGCCGGAGAGCCTGGGCGTCGTCGCCGTCGGCTCGCACGATACGGCCTCCGCGGTCGTCGCGGTGCCCTCGACGGGCGATCACGTGGCGTACATCTCCAGCGGTACCTGGTCGCTCGTCGGCGTCGAGCTCGAGAGGCCGGTGGTCTCGCTGGAGGGTCGGACCGCCGGCTTCACCAACGAGGGCGGCGTCGACGGGCGTGTCCGCTTCCTGAAGAACGTGTCGGGACTCTGGCTCCTCTCGGAGTCGATCCGGACCTGGGAGAAGCAGACGGGCGAGCGGATCGAGCTGCCGCTCCTCCTCGCCGAGGCCGCCGCGATCCGCGGCCGCGTCACCGTCTTCGACGCGGCCGACGAGCGCTTCGTCGCACCGGGGAACATCCCCGGCCGGATCGTGGAGTGGTGCGTCGAGCGCGGGCTCGCTCAGCCCCGCTCCCGCGCGGAGTTCGTGCGCTCGATCCTCGAGTCCCTCGCGGAGGCCTACGCCACGACCCTCGAGCAGGCGTCCGCGCTCTCGGGCACACCGATCGACACCGTGCACATCGTGGGCGGCGGATCGCAGAACGAGCTGCTCTGCCGGCTGACCGCCGACCGCACCGGCCTCACCGTGCTCGCCGGTCCGGTCGAGGCGACCGCGATCGGCAACATCCTCGTCCAGGCCCGCGCTCAGGGCCTCGCGCACGGATCCCTCGAATCGCTCCGCTCCCTCGTGCTCCGGGCCTTCTCGCCGGTCCGCTACGACCCCCGCCCCACCTCCTCCCCCGAGAAAGGCTGACCAGCATGGTCCAGCGCCAGTTCCCAAAGCCCGTCGAGCTGCTCGAGTACCTCAGCTTCAAGAAGCCCGAGCTCGACGGCCGCAAGCGCCGCCTCGACGCCGCCCTCACCATCGAGGACCTCCGCTCGATCGCGAAGCGCCGCACCCCGAAGGCCGCGTTCGACTACACCGACGGCTCCGCCGAGGGCGAGATCTCGATCGCCCGCGCCCGCCAGGCGTTCGAGGACGTCGAGTTCCACCCCCAGGTGCTCCGCGACGTCGCCTCCGTCGACACCACCGCCACCGTCCTCGGCGCGCCCTCCGCCCTGCCGTTCGGGATCGCGCCGACCGGCTTCACCCGGCTGATGCAGACCGAGGGCGAGACCGCAGGAGCCGGCGCCGCGGCCGCCGCGGGCATCCCCTTCACCCTCTCCACCCTCGGCACCACCTCGATCGAGAACGTGAAGAAGGCCAACCCGAACGGCCGCAACTGGTTCCAGCTCTACGTCATGCGCGACCGCGAGATCTCCTACGGCCTCGTCGAGCGCGCCGCGCAGGCCGGCTACGAGACCCTCTTCTTCACCGTGGACACCCCCGTCGCCGGCGCACGGCTCCGCGACAAGCGGAACGGCTTCTCCATCCCGCCGCAGCTCACCGTCGGAACCGTCCTCGACGCTCTCCCGCGCCCCTGGTGGTGGTTCGACTTCCTCACCACGCAGAAGCTCGAGTTCGCCTCACTCAGCGCCACCGGCGGCACCGTCGGCGACCTCCTCGACCTCGCCATGGACCCCACCATCAGCTACGAGGACCTCAAGGTCATCCGCGAGATGTGGCCCGGCAAGCTCGTCGTCAAGGGCGTGCAGAGCGTCGAGGACGCCCACAGGTTCGCCGACTTCGGCGTCGACGGCATCGTCCTCTCCAACCACGGCGGACGCCAGCTCGACCGCGCCCCCATCCCCTTCCACCTCCTCCCCGAGGTCGTCCGCGAGGTCGGCACCGACACCGAGGTGATGGTCGACACCGGCATCATGAACGGCGCCGACATCGTCTCCTCCATCGCCCTCGGAGCCAAGTTCACCCTGATCGGCCGCGCCTACCTCTACGGCCTCATGGCCGGCGGACGCCAGGGCGTCGACCGCACCATCGCGATCCTCTCCGACCAGATCGTCCGCACCATGAAGCTCCTCGGCGCTCACTCCCTGGAGGAGCTGACGCCGCAGCACGTGACCCAGCTCGAGCGCCTGCTGCCGCGGCCCCGCAGCTGAGACGAGCAGCGCGGACGTCTGCGTCCTTCCTCCGAAGACGTCCCCACTCCTCCGAACGTCTCGTCCTCTCGCTAGTCTTGAAGCGCTTCATTCTTCCGACGACTCAATGACGAGGAGCAGGACATGCATTCGACGACAGAACCCCGACGATCAGCGGACGGGGGCGTCCCGGACCACCGGCGCCGCAGGCGGGCCGGCCTCGCCGGAGTGGCCGCACTCGCGATCGCGGCACTCGGCGTGACGGCTGCAGGGCCGGCGGCCGCCCCAGCAACCGCAGCCGGAGGCAGCGTCTCCATCACCTGGAGCTCGGACGACGGCGCCTACCGCCTGACAGACCGGCCCACCGCGACCCTGGCGACCACCACGACCACCACCACGGATGCGAGGATCACCGTCGACCCGGGAGCCGCTTACCAGCGCATCCTCGGCCAGGGCCAGTCGCTCGAGAGCAGCAGCGTCGCGAACATCGCCGCGCTGTCGCCGACGAAGCGGGAGCAGCTGATGAACCAGCTGTTCAGCCCCTCGACCGGGAACGGATACAGCATCATCCGCCTCTCGATGGGATGCCCCGACTTCTGCTCGCAGGAGTTCTACACCTATGACGACGTCCCGGCCGGTCGGACCGATGAGAGCCTGTCCGGCTTCTCCATCCAGAAGGACATCGACGCGGGCATCATCGCGCTCGCTCAACGGGCGAAGCAGATCAATCCGGCCATGACCTTCTACCTGTCGATGTGGTCCGCCCCTGCCTGGATGAAGACCAACCAGAGTCTGAGCAACGGCGGCTCGGTGAAGCCCGAGTACTACGACGAGCTCGCCCGCTACCAGAGGCTCGCGATCCAGGCCTACCAGGCGCAGGGGATCCCGATCACGGCACTGACCCCGCAGAACGAGCCGAGGGTCGTCACGAACTACCCCACCGGCGAGTGGACGGGCGAGCAGATGCGCGACTACATCCGCGACCACCTCGGCCCCGAGCTGGAGCGGTCCGGGTTGTCGACCGAGATCTGGGTGGGCGACGACAACCCGCCCCGGTTGAAGGACTTCGTCCCGGCGATCCTCGACGACCCGAACGCGGCCCGGTACGTCGACGGCGTCGCGATCCACGACTACAGCGGCGACGACCCGACCGTGCTGTCGGAGTTCCAGGTGAAGTACCCCGGCGTCCCCCTCCATCTGACCGAGCGGACCTACTACGGCGTCACCGGCGAGCGGAACGCTGTGGACGGCAGCCAGCAGGCGGGGGTGACCCGGGTCATGGACTTCTTCCGCAACGGTCTGACGAGCTGGACGTACTGGCTCAGCTTCTTCGACACGAACGGAGAGCCCAACACCGGTCCGCTCCGCGCCGAATGCTGCTCCCTCCCCGTCACCGCGGCTCCGGGGGCGCTCGACGCGTACACGCTCAACCGCGACTACTACCTCTACGGACAGTTCTCGCGCTACGTCACGCCGGGCTCGGTCAGGATCGGGTCGGACCAGACGTCGCGCGACGTGACGAACGTCGCGTTCCGGACGCCGACCGGGACGACCGTCGTCGTGGTGGCGAACAGGGCCGCGAGCGCCCGCTCCGTGACGATCACGTCCCCGGACGGCGTGGTGACCGACACGCTTCCCGCCGCTGCCGTCGCCACCTACCGCTGGGCGGGGACGACAGTGCAGTCCGACGCCCGGCTCGGCTCGTTCGAGCTGGTCAACCGAGCCCACCCCGACCTGGCTGTGCACACCACCAGGGAGACCTACCTGGGGAACCCGGATGCGACCCACGCCGTGGCGACACCCCTCGCCCTGAACCTCCTCGAGCAGCGGTGGAGCATCACGACCGCGGGCGGCGGCTACTACCGGGTGACGAGCCGCAGCGCCCCGTCGACCGTGCTCCACACGACCGGCGAGCACTACCGCGGGTCGGCGTCCGTCTGGAGCATCGCGAGCGTGTCGGGTGCTCTGAACTGGGACGAGCAGCTCTGGCGGATCGAGCCGACCGGCGACGGTTACTACCGCTTCATCAACAAGGCCCGAGGGACCGCGCTGCAGGTCACTGGGGACCCGTACGGCGCGTACGGATCCGCGCGCGAGCTCGCCGGATCGCCGACGTCCTGGAACACCACCGAGCAGCAGTTCCGACTGGTGCCGGCCGCCTGAACGGTCTCGCGCACGAAGGGCGCCGCTCCTCCTGTCCGAGGGGCGGCGCCCTTCGTCGTGCCGCCTCCCGTAGAGGTCCTCGTCCGCGCCCGCTCCCCCCGGGGGCCGTCACTCGGGTACTGCCAGATCCCGTCCCTCCTTCCGGGGGAGCTCGGCGTCGGTCGTCTGCGGCGACTGCCGCTCCGGCGCGGCGTGCGCTCGGCCGGACGTGCCGCCGCGGACCCTCCCGCTCCCTGCGCCGCACACGGCGAACGGCCGCCGGCCTCCGAGGAGGGCCGACGGCCGTTCACTGCGTCCGGCGTGCGCCTAGCGGTACGAGCGGACCGGGCCCGTGTTGCCGGCGACGTCGGTCGCGCGGTACTCCACCTTGATGTAGCTCGGCAGGCCGAACAGGACCGGGCTGCGGTAGGTCAGCCACGGGGTCATGCGCGTGACCCCCTTCACGGAGATCTGGTACCGGTACTCCACCTTCTCCACGCCCGACGTCTCGTCGGAGGCGGTAAGCGTCACGCGGTAGCGCGACTTCTGCGCCGCCGCGACGGTCGGTGCGGTCCGGTCGATCCGACCGGACCACTGCACCGTCTCGGAGACGTTGCCCGAGGCGTCGGTCGCTCGTGCGACGAGCGAGTGCTCGCCGTCCGTGTCGAAGACGACGGGTCCCGTGACGGGGGCGAAGTCGGCTCCGTCGATGCTCGCCTCGACGGCCGGTGCCGCGTCGACGTCGTCCGTCGCCGTGGCGGTGACGGTCACCGGGGTGCGGTACCAGCCGGCCTTGCCGGTCGGCTCGGCCGGATCGATGCTCAGGCTCACGACCGGGGCGACCTCATCGTCGGAGGCGCCGACGACGATCGAGTCGGTCAGGCGGATGTCGCGCGAGGAGGCCCCGGCGAAGAGCGCCGTCTCCCCCTCGGGCGTGACCCAGGCGTCGGACGCCGTGTCCCAGTAGGCCAGGCGGTGGGTCGAGTCGTTCACCGGCACGGGGATCTCGACGGTCCCGGTGGCTCCGGGCTCGAGGGTGATCTGGCCCCAGCCGAGCAGCTGGCGCTCGGGCGTGACGACGGCGTCGGTCGGCAGAACGCCGTGGTAGAGGTTCACGGTCTCGGTGCCGGCGACGTCACCGGTGTTCTCGACCTCCACGCGGACGAGACCGGGGTCGGTCGCTCCACTCGCGTCGGTGACCGGGTCCTGGACGTCGATGCTGCGGTAGTCGAAGTCCGTGTACGAGAGGCCGTAGCCGAACTCGAACAGCGGGTCGATGTCCTTCGCGTCGTAGCCCCGGTAGCCGATGTTCACGCCTTCGCTGTACTCCACCGTCAGGTTCCCGGTGTTCACGTCGTAGACGGGGTTCTCGATGCCGAGGTCGTCGGTGACCTGCTCGGTCGACCTGGGCCAGGTGATCGGCAGCTTGCCGGAGAAGTTCTCGTCGCCGAACAGCAGAGCGGCGACCGCGGCCCCCGCCTCCTGTCCCGGGTACCAGGACTCGAAGACCGCGGCGACGTCGTTCAGCCACGGCATCTCGACACCGGTTCCCGTCGCGAGGACGACGACGGTGTTCGGGTTGACCGCGGCCACGGCCGAGATCAGGCGGTCCTGGTTCTGCGACAGCGCGAGGGTTCCGCGGTCGAGAGACTCGCCCATGTAGTCGTTCGCGACGACGACCGCGACGTCCGACTTCGCGGCTGCCGCGACCGCCTCGACGATCTGCGGGGAGGCGGCGGCGCTCGGCGGGGTCCAGTCGAGGCGGATGGCCGTCCCGATATTGCCGCCGGTCGAGCAGCACTGCCCGGGCGCATCCGGGACGTAGTCGATCCGGATGTCGTAGCTGCGGCCCGCCTCGAGGACGCGGTCGACGGAGTAGGTGTCCATCGTGTCGGTGTCGACGTCGAGCACCTTCTCGCCGTCGACGTACAGGGTGGCCGAGCCGAGGGCGGTGAAGCCGAGCCCGTAGGTCCCCGACACGGTCGGGTTCAGCGAGCCGGTCCACCGGGTGGCGGTGGGAGATCCGGCGAAGGTGGTCACGGGAGGGAGCTTCGGAGCAGGCGAGGGGTCGTAGCCGAAGGTGGCGAGGAGCGCCACGAGTCCTTGGCCCCAGTTGACCTGGTCGTCGACACGCGTGGTGACGGCGGGGCCGCTGAAGTCGGGCGAGCCGAACCACTCGCCGGTGATGCCGGGGGTGGTGCCGTCCGCGGCGCGGAGCACGCCCGAGGGGATCGGCTGAGCACCGGGGAGCAGGTCTCCGGGGCGGACCGGGTCCCAGCCCTCGACGTGCTCGACGGTCGTTCCGGCGCCTGCGCGCTCGGTGATGCCGTCGAGGATCGTCGACGTGTCGGTGGGGTTCACGACGATGTCGCTGCCGAAGCCGGTGATGTACCGGTCGGCGCCCTCGCCGATGACGGCGATGGAGTCGACCTGATCGGAGTCGAGGGGCAGAGCGTCGTCGTCGTTGCGGAGGAGGACGGAGCCGTCCACGGCCATGCGGTAGGCCGCGTCACGGCCCTCCTGCACGACGGAGGCGGGCAGAGGCGAGGCGGCGGGCGCCGGGTTCTGCAGGCTCCCGGGCGGCGGGTTGTCGATCAGTCCGTGCTCGAAGTAGGTCCGGAGCACGCGGTGGACCATGTCGTCGAACCGGTCGGGCGCGATCGTGCCGTCCTCGACCGCGGCGCGGAAGGTGGCCGCGTCGGGGAAGTTCGGGCCGCAGACGTCGGTGCCGGAGTTGTACGCCTTCAGAGTGATGCACGCGTTGAAGTCCGAGGAGATCCAGCCCGGGAAGCCGAGGTCGCCCTTCAGGGTGTCGGTCATCAGCGACGGGTTCTCGCACGCCTTGCTGCCGTTGACCTTGGGGTAGGCGCACATGATGGCGCCGGGGTCCGCCTCGACGATGGGGCCCCACTGCCGGACGTAGAGCTCGCGCAGGGTGCGCTCGTCCACGACGGTGTTCATCGTGGTGCGCGAGGTCTCCTGGTTGTTGGCGACGAAGTGCTTGGGCAGGGAGTAGACGCCCATCGTGTCGTTCGTCTCGTTGACGCCCTCGACCACCCCGGCGGGCATGAGGCCGCCGAGCAGAGGGTCCTCGCCGTATGTCGCGAACTGGCGGCCGTGGAACGGCGTGCGTCGGAGGTCGGCGGCGGGTCCCGCCCAGCCGGAGAAGCCCGTGAGGTGGGCCTCCTCCCCGGCGATGCGCCCGAACTCGCGGGCGAGCTCGAGGTTCCAGGACGAGGCGATGGCCTGGCCTGCGGGGAACGCGGTCGTCGGGGTGCCGGCTGCGATCACGCCGCTCGCGCCATCGATCTCGCGCCGTGCGGGGATGCCGAGCTCGGGGATGGCGACGGCACCACTGCCGCTGCCGGCGAAGAGAGTGAGCTTCTGGTCGAAGGTCATGGCGTCCGCGAGCAGATCGGCGCGCTCGTCCGAGGAGAGGGTCGTATCCATCCACGGGTCCCCCTCCGCTGCGGCGGCCGGCACCGCCGCAGCGGTGGCGATGAGGGCACCCGCGAGGGCTGCGGAGACGAGCCCCCGCAGCCAAGGTCGGCGGGACGAGGGTCCCCCTCGTGGTGAATCGGGCTTCGACAGCGTCATCGCTGACCTCCAGGCGGTGAGAGCGCACAGCGGTCAGGGGGTGTGGGGACGCCGTTGTGCACGCTCAACGTGGCAGTTGAAGCGCATCAAGTCAATGCATTCCGGTGGGCGCTCGCCATCCGGCTGACCCGTGACGGAGCTGGGGACTTGCGAAGAGGTCGTGTCGAATCGCTTCGCCTCCGGCCGCCTCACCGGAGCGGACCGGACGGGCGCGGAGGGCGCCGTCGCCTCCTCAGGTGCGCGAAGATGGGGCGATGGACTCTCCGGCGGCGACGAACGATGCGCGACAGGGCGTCCGCGCGACCGATGGGGCGAGGAGCGGATCGGCCCCGGGCACTCCCGAGCGGGTCTCCCCTCCGCGGATGGAGGACGTGGCGAGACGCGCCGGCGTGGCTCTGGGCACCGTCTCGAACGTGCTGAACCGCCCGTCGCTCGTCTCGGCAGCGACCCGGTCGAGAGTGCAGCAGGTGATCGACGAGCTCGGCTTCGCACCGAATCGTGCCGCCCGCGCCCTCGCCGCGGGGACGAGCAGCACCATCGGCTTCGTCGTGATCGACCTGAGCAACTCCTTCTTCCTCGATATGGCGCGGGGAGCGGAGCAGACCGCGGAGACCGCGGGGATGACCGTCGTCCTCGGCAACGCTGACGTCCGGGCGATCAAGCAGCGCACGTACCTCGATCTCTTCGTCGAGGAGCAGGTCGCCGGCATCCTCCTCGCCCCGCTCCCCGAGACGGCCGCCGATGCGATCGGGAGGCTCCCCCCGGGGCGTCGGCTGGTCTTCCTCAACGACTCGGCGGTCGACGGGGCCTGCACGGTCAGCGCGGACGACGAGCACGGCGGGTACCTCGCCGCGCGCCACCTGATCGAGCTCGGGCGCCGGCGGCTCGCCTTCGCAGGCGATCCCGCCATCGCGGTCCCCGTCCGGGACCGGCTCCGAGGAGTGGAGCGCGCCGTCGCCGAGAGCAACGGCGCGGTCTCCTTGGAACTGGATCTCACACCCGAGGTGCAGGTCGAGGACGGACGCCGCTTCGGCCATCTCCTCGCCGACAGGGCGGTCGCCGACCGGCCCGACGGCGTCGTCGCCGCTGCCGACCTCCTCGCCCTCGGCGTCCTCCAGTCCCTCCTCGCGCGCCCCGACCTCCGCGTCCCGGAGGACATCGCGGTGACCGGGTACGACGACAACCGCTCGGCCTGGGACAGCGTCGTGCCGATCACGACCCTCGCCCAGCCCGGCGAGGCCATGGGGGAGGCAGCGATGAGGCTCCTCCTCGACGAGATCTCCGATCCGCAGCACGTGCACCGCCACGAAGTCCTGCGTCCGCGCCTCGTGGTCCGCGGCAGCACCGTTCCGCGCTGAACCCCTCGGCACGGAAGCGGCCGTCCCGAAGGCCTGCGGCTGCTGCCGATCCCCTTCGCCACCCCGCGGTCGCCTCGTCGGGTCACCGGGACCGCGACTCCTCCAGCGTCCTGGTGCCCGTCGGCAGCGGCTCGGCGAACGAGTGCTCGCCCGGGCCGACCTCCACCACGCTCCGACCGGGCAGGACGACCTCGGCCGTCGTGCCGATGGGGACGACGACGGAGACGGACACCGTCGTGTCCGAGACCTCCCAGTCGATGCTCGCGTCGCCGTACGGCGTGCGGTGCGTCGCTCCGGCCGACGTCAGCCCCCCTCCGGGTCGCGGCTCGAACCGGATCCGGCTGTAGCCGGGTGCGGCCGGTGTGAGGCCTGCGACGACCCTGTGGAGCCAGTCGGCCACGGCGCCCAGGGCGTAGTGATTGAACGAGGTCATGTCCCCGGGATTGACCGTCCCGTCGGGGAGCATCGAGTCCCAGCGCTCCCAGGTCGTGGTGCCGCCCATCGCGACCGTGTAGAGCCAGGACGGGCACTCCTCGGTGAGGAGCATCCGGTAGGCCTCGTCCAGGTGCCCGCCGAGCGTCAAGGCGTCGGAGACGACAGGTGTCCCGGCGAAGCCCGTGGCGACCCGTCCACCGGCGGCGTCGACGAGCTCCGCCAGCCGTCGGGCGCCGGTCTCGGAGGAGTCGGCGTCGGGCCACAGCCCGAAGACCGTGACCAGGGACAGCGCGGTCTGGGTCTCCTCGCGGAGCCGCCCGTCCGGATCGATGTACCGGGCCGCGAAGGCTCGCACCACCCGCTCCCCGAGGTCACCGAAGTAGGCCTCGTCCTCCCGCTCGCCCACGATCCCCGCGATGCGGGCCATGGCCCGCGCCGAGCGCGCGAAGTACGCGGTGGCCACAAGAGCGGGATCGGTCGTCGCGAGCGCCGGGTCGTCCGGCGGTGCGGCCGGATCGAGCCAGTCCCCGAGCTGCATCGTGCCCTCGCAGATCAGATCGCCGCCCGCCCGCTCCTGCACCTGCAGGACCCAGGCCCGGGCGCTGGCGTACTGGCGGCGGAGTATCCCGGCGTCCCCGGTGCGGTCGTAGAGGACCTCCGGAGTGAGGACGGCGGCGTCGCCCCAGACGGCGACCGGGTCGACCGGCGCGTCCGCCCAGGAGCCGAGCGGGAGGTAGGGCACGTAGAAGGGAACCGTGCCCCGGTCGTCCTGGTCGTGCGCGAGGTCCTGGAGCCAGGAGGCGAGCATCCCGGTCACATCGAAGAGGAAGGCCGCGGTCGGCGCGAACACCTGGATGTCCCCGGTCCACCCCAGGCGCTCGTCGCGCTGCGGGCAGTCGACGGGCAGGTCCACGAAGTTCGAGCGTGCGCTCCAGATGACGTTCTCGTGCAGCCGGTTCACGGCCGCGTTGCTGCTGCGGAACCATCCGGTCCGCTCCATGTCGGTGTGCAGGACCCGCGAGACCACGGAGGAGGCGTCGAGCGGACCGCGCCATCCCGAGATCTCGGCGTAGCGGTATCCGTGGATCGTGAACTTCGGCTCCCACGTGAAGTCGCCGCCGGCGAGCACGAGGCGGTCGGTCGCGTCGGCTCCCCGGAGCGTCCGGGTGTAGAGCTCGTCGTCCTGCAGGACCTCGGCGTGCCGCAGTACGACGGTGTCCCCCGCTTCACCGCTTCCGGTGATGCGGAGCCGGCCGGAGTGGTTCTGACCGAAGTCGAGCAGCCACCGGCCGTCGCCCCGGTCGTGGACAGAGACAGGAGCGAGCTCCCCGGTGCAGCGGACGGGCGAGCCGGTCGGAGCGACCAGGATCGAGGGATCCGCAGGGATCACTCGTGCTGCGACGCGCTCCCCCGTCCAGTCGGGGGTCGACCACGAGGGATCGTCGAGACGGAGGTCGGTGTGCTCGCCCTCGTAGAGCCCGGTGCTGAGGATCGGGCCGCCGCCGACGGTCCAGTCCGGGCCGCTGGCGATCGTGAGGAGAGTGCCGTCGGCCCGTGTCAACTCGATCTGCGCCAGCGCGCTCTGATCGGCTCCGTAGACGTCGGTGAGGCCGCCGTCGAACCCGACGAGGCCGCGCCACCATCCGTCCGCGAGCCAGATCCCGACCGCGTTCGCGCCGGAGCGGAGGTGGGAGGTGATGTCGTAGGTCGCATAGCGGAGCCGGTGACGGTAGGTCGTCCAGCCCGGCGTGAGCTCCTCGTCGCCGACGCGCAGCCCGTTGACCTCTGCCTGGGCGAGGCCGTGCGCGCTGAGGTAGAGGCGTGCCCGGACCACGTCGGCAGGAGAGTCGAACTCGGCTCGGACGCGTGAAGGACGCCGGAGACCCGATGCGTCCTCGTCGTCCGGCCCGACGAACGACGCGGTCCACTCGTCCGGACCGAGGAGACCGACCTCGACCGTCGACGGAGCACTCCAGCCTGCTCCTTCGAGAAGAGGGCGGACGCGCACGGTGACGCGCTCCCGCGAGCGGAGCGGACGAGCCGGCCACGCGACGAGCACCTGCTCGGGGCCGGCGTGCCGGTGGAGGCTCACCTCCGGATCGGAGCCCGGCCGCTCGATCGACACCTCGATGTCGACCCCGGTCTGGACGTAGCCGGTCGGGGCCTCGTCGTAGCGCCAGGAGAGCCGCGGAGCGCTCTCCCCGATGCCCAGGCGGCCGTCCTCGTGGTGCTCGAATCGGACGGAGGACACGGAGACGGCGGCGCTCATCCCTTGACCGCGCCCGCGGCGAGCCCCCGCATGACCTGCTGGTTCAGGAACACGTAGAGCACGAGGATGATCAGCACGTTGATGCAGATGGCCGCGAAGGTCGGGCCGTAGTCGACGACTCCGAACTGCCCGGTGAAGTTCAGCAGGCCGACCTGGACCGTGCGCAGACTGTCGTCCGTCGTGAACGTCAGGGCGATGAGCAGGTCGTTCCACATGAAGAAGAACTGGACGAGCGCGATGGTGAAGACGGCGTTGCGCATCATCGGGAACGCCACGGACACGAACGAGCGGATGATGCTGGCGCCGTCGAGAGTGGACGCTTCGAAGATCTCGCGCGGGATCGCTCGGAAGTAGGTCGCCATCATGAACACCGTCAGCGGAAGCGCCGTGGCCGTGTAGGTGATGATCAGCGGCCACAGCGACCTGCTCAGCCCGAGGTTGAAGTAGACGGAGAAGAGCGGCAGCAGGATCATCTGGCCCGGGATCATGATCCCGACCAGGAAGAGCAGCAGCATCGTGCGCCGGCCCTTGAACACCATGATCTCGAGCGCGAAGCCCGCGGCTGTGCCGATCACGAGAGTGATCAGCAGCGCAGGGAAGACGGCGAGCACCGAGTTGAGCAGGTAGCCCGCGACCGAGCCCCAGGCCGTGGTGTAGTTCGAGAAGTTGAGCCAGTTCTCGGGGAGGGCCCACGTCGGATTGTTCAGGAACTCGTCCTGCGTCTTGAGCGATCCGAGCAGGAGCCACACCAGCGGATAGACGAAGACCACGAGGAGAACGGCGACGACGAGGTAGAGCGGCAGTCGCTTGACGAAGGCGGCGCCGACGCCCCGGCCCGCGCGGCGCGGTCCGCCGGGTCGTGGCGATCGAACGGCGGTGGCCGCAGCTGCGGCAGCGGTGGTGGTCATGCGCGATCCTTGTCGGTGGTCATGGAGCCGCGGAAGATGACCGCTGTCACGAGCAGGCACATCACGGTCAGCAGCAGAGCGATCGTCGCGCCGTACCCGTAGTCGCCGCCTGCGAAGGAGGTCCGGTACATGTACAGCGTGAGCGGAGTGGTCGAGGTCCCCGGCCCGCCTCCGGTCAGTGCGTAGATCGAGTCGAAGACCTTGAGAGTGCCGTTGATGCTGAAGATCGCAGAGGAGACCACGATCGGGAGCGACAGCGGGAGGATCACGTGGCGGATCAGCTTCCCCTTCGAGGCGCCGTCGAGGCTCGCGGCCTCGATGACGTCGTCCGGGATGTCGAGGAGGCCGGTGTAGAGCAGGACTCCGTAGAAGCCCATCGCCCGCCAGATGTCCATCAGGGCGATGACGATGAACGCGGTGTCGGCGCTGCCTAGCCAGTCGACGGAGGGGATGCCGACCGAGTTGAGGACGGAGTTCACGAGCCCCGTCTGCGGGGCGAACTCGAACAGCTTCTGGAACAGCAGCGAGACGGCCACGGTCGGGAGCACGACGGGGAAGAAGATCAGCGTCCGGATGAGGCTCGATGCACGCTTGAGGAAGAACTGGTAGAGCAACGCGAGCAGGTAGCCGGCGACGACCTGGCCGACAGTGACCAGCAGCGCGTACTTGACGGTGAACAGGACGGCCGGCCCGACGGACGGATCGCTGAAGAGCCGCTCGAAGTTGGTCAGCCCGGCGAAGCTGAAACCGCCCAGGACGCCGCCGGTGAAGAAGGTGTAGCCGAGCGACCAGAGCATCGGCAGCAGCATCACGGCCGTGTAGACCACGAGCGCGGGGCCGAGGAGGAGGGCGATGGCGCGCTTGTCGGCGAGCACAGAGTTCATGGTGTCCTCAGGGGGAGAGGGAGGGAGAGGAGGGAGACGAGGGCGGGGCCGGAGCCCCGCCCTCGTCGGAGCGGCTGCTACTGGCCGAGCGAGGACTGCACGGTGTTCATGAAGTCCTGTCCCGAGACCTGACCGGCGCCGAGCGGGCCGCCGTTGCTCTGGCTCGTCGTGGTGGCATTGGCGCCGAAGAGCGCCTCGAACCAGGCCACGCTCTGGTCGGTCGCGGCGATCTGGTCCTGCACCTGCTGGGTGAGGGCGGGGATCTCGACGTCCCCGTTCACCGTGAATCCGGAGATCTGCCCGGCTTCGCGCAGCGCGGCCGCCGCGTAGTTCTCGGAGATGCACGAGGCCCAGTTCTGGACCTTCTCGTCCTCGTAGGCCGTCTTCGAGAACGCGATGCTCGTTCCGACGTTGGCGGGAGTCTGGTCGGTGGTGCCCACTCCGCCGTCGACGGTCGGGAACGGCATGAAGCCGACGTTGTCGACGCCGATCTTGTTGGCGGTCTCGTCGGTGAAGTTCGAGACGGCCCAGGACCCCATGTAGATGAAGGCGGCGTCGCCGGTCAGGAAGCTGTTGAGAGCCGTGGCGTAGTCGATGGACGAGGGCGACGGTCCGAAGTCGCCGGCCGAGCCGAGCGCTGCGACCTGCTCGGCGGCCTTCACGTACTCGGGATCGGTCAGCTTCGCCTCACCGCTCTCGATCCTGCTCATGGCGTCCGGGCCGAGCTCGCGGTAGAGGTAGGCGCCGACCCAGCGGGTGACGCCCCATCCGTCGCCGCCCTTGCCCGCCGCGGAGACGGGCTGCACGCCCGCGGCCTTCAGCGTGTCGAAGGCCGACACCAGGGAGTCCCAGGAGTCCGGGATCGTGATCCCGTTGTCCTTGAGGATCTGCTTGTTGTACCAGATGCCCTCGATGTTGAGCTCGGTCGGCATGACCATGGTCGTGTCGCCGTAGATGGAGGCGATGCTCGACGCCGCGACCGGCACGAAGCTCTTCGCGATGTCCGAACCGGTGAAGTCGGCGACCTTGTCGGCGGCGAAGAGGTCCTTCATCAGGTCGGGCGAGTTGGCCGACACGAAAGCGGACGGCAGGGCGTTCTGGCCGCCGAGCAGCTGGAGCTGCTGGTCGAGCGAGCCCTGCGCCTGCTTGTTGATCTTCAGCGGCAGGGCCTCGTTCTCCGCCGAGCACTCGTTCTCGCTCAGGGAGGTGAGGACCGCGGGGATGGTCGTGTTCTCGTTGATCGCGAGGAAGGTGAACTCGGTGGCAGCGGCCGAGCCGCCACCGCCTCCACCACTGCAGGCGGTGAGGGCGAGAAGAGTGACAGCGGCCGCGCTGAGGGCGGTGACCGTGCGTCGAGACTTCATGCTGGTGCTGGGCATGGGTTCCTCCTTGAACCTAGAGCTGTGATTGAAGCGCTTCAGACGCCGCAGGTGACACCGTAGCACCTCGTCGCCGGAACGACGTCGGCGATCGGAATGAGGCGCGCTCCCGGCCCCGACCTGCTGCCGACACGCTGCGCCTGCAGGCGGGGCGGGCACGAGCCGGGTCAGCTCCCCGAGGTCCGCCGGATCGCCACCACGGTCACGTCGTCCGCCAGCATTCCCTCGGCCGCCAGGCCTGTGACGCCGGCGACCGCGTCGGCGGCGGTCGCCGGGGCGGCGACGGCCGCGTCGGCCACCCGGTCGAGGGCGGCGAGGGAGCCGTCGAAGAGGTCGAGCACACCGTCGCTGCAGATCAGCAGCAGGTCGCCGGGGTGGAGCCGGAGGCCGGTCGGCTCCCACTCCTGCGTGCCGAGGAGGCCGAGCGGCAGGTGGGCGGAGGGGATGCGCTCGCGCGAGCCGTCGGCGCGGCAGACCATCCCGAGTCCGTGGCCGGCGTCGACGAGCGCGATGTCGCCGGTCGAGGCGCTGAGCCGCAGGTGGAGGAGCGTGACGAACGCGTCGTTCGCCGACAGATCCGGCTCGACGACCCGGTCGATGAGCGCCATCGTCGCCGCGGGGCCGAGGGCGGGAGGAGTGACGCGCAGGGCGGCGCGGACCGTGGCCGCGATCATCGCGGCGCCGACCCCCTTGCCCATCACGTCGGCGACGGTGACGGCGAGCCCGTCGGGCGTGCAGCGCCAGTCGAAGAAGTCGCCGCTCACCGTCCCGCTGGGCACGCAGGCGCCGGCGACGTCGTAGCCCGGGAGGTCCGGGACCGAGCGGGGCTCGAGCCGCCGCTGCACCCTCTCGCCGTCGGCGAGCTCCTGCCGCGAGCGGGCGGCGCCGGCGGTGAGCATCTGCGCGACCTGCTCGCCGCTGAGCGAGGCCATGCTGAACGACACCACGACCAGCAGCACCAGCGTGATCAGCGTGGTGGTCGGGGTCCCGAACCAGGTCGCGAACAGCTCGCTGCGCAGCCCCGCGGCCAGGAACACGGCGAACCGGAGCGCGTAGTAGAGGGAGAGGGCGCCGGAGCTCAGCAGCAGCGGCCAGCGCGTGCGCGAGCGTCCGGCGCCGAGCAGCGCGATCTCGCGGGTCGACAGGCCGATGAGGAGCGCCATCGAGGCGAGGTAGAGCGGCCCTCCCGACCAGTCGTTGACGGCGGGAGAGTCGAGGCTGGACACGCCCGTCACCACCACGGTCGGAGCGACCACCAGCCACCACGGCATCGGTCGGCCGCGGAGGGAGCGGCTCGCCGCCCAGACCGCGGCGGCGCCGGCCACGATGAGCCCGTTCCCGAGCGGATTCGCCCACACCTGGTCGGCCGTGCCGTCGCGGAGGTAGGCGAGCGAGCCGCCCATGAACAGCGCGAGCGCCGTGCACCACCAGAAGCTGAAGGACGAGCGCGTCGACCGGTAGGTGACCAGCGCGAACAGCAGGAAGAGGGTGAGGGCGGTGACCCCGAAGGCGACGCGGAGGGTCGTGGCATCGAGCAAGGCGGGTCCGTGGCCCTTCCAGGAGACCGAGCGGCGGAGCGGCGGACGGGCGCCGTGATCAAGGGGATCCTGGCACGGCGCACGGGCCGTACGCGGCGCGCCGTGGAGGCCGGCCCCGGGGATCCGCGGCAGTGCGGCCCGTCCGCCCACCCGACGGGGGGAGCAGGAGGGGGGGCTCGCACGTTCGAGGAGAGACCACCGCCCTCGCGCTCGATACAGCATCGCGTGTATCGTCGCTCCCGTGCCCGCCACCGCGACCCTCACCCACTCCGCTGCTCTCGCGCGCCTCGGATCCGCCCTGGCCGACGAGACGCGGTCCCGGATCCTGCTCGCGCTGCGCGAGGCTCCGGCCGTCCCCTCCGACCTCGCGGACGCGCTCGGGGTCTCGCGGCAAGTGATGTCGAACCAGCTCGCGTGCCTCCGCGGATGCGGGCTGGTGGAGGCCGTGAAGGACGGCCGGTACACCTGGTACCGGCTGGCCGAGACCCGGATCGCCGGGGCGCTCGACCACCTGCTCCGCCTGGCCCTGGTCGTCGATCCGGACTGCTGCTCCGGCGACGACTGCCGCTGCGCATGACCGCCCTGCGCGCTCCGCTCCTCCCCGCCCGCCGCCGCGTGCTGCAGAGGCGCATCCGCTGGATCGTCGGCGCGACGATCGGCTACAACGTGGTGGAGGCGATCGCGGCCCTCGCCGCCGGGACGGTCGCCTCGTCCACCGCGCTCGTCGCCTTCGGCCTCGACTCCGTGGTGGAGGTGCTCTCCGCCGCGGCCGTCGCCTGGCAGTTCTCGGGCCGCGATCCGGAGGCGCGCGAGCGCGCCGCGCTGCGGGTGATCGCCGTCTCGTTCCTCGGCCTGGCCGCGTTCGTCGCCGTCGACTCGGTCCGGGCGCTGCTCGGATTCTCGGAGGCCCAGCACTCCCCCGTCGGCATCGTGCTGGCCGCCGTCAGCCTGCTGGTGATGCCCGCGTTCTCCCTGCTCGAGCGCCGGACCGGCCGCGAGCTCGGCTCGGCCTCGGCCGTCGCGGACTCGAAGCAGACGCTCCTCTGCTCGTACCTCTCCGCCGCCGTCCTGGTGGGCCTGCTGCTGAACAGCACGCTCGGATGGACGTGGGCCGACCCCGTCGCCGGCCTCGTGATCGCCGCGGTCGCCGTCCGCGAGGGCCTGGAGGCCTGGCGCGGCGAGTCCTGCACGACGCCGATCTCCGCGCTGACGAGGGAGGACTCCGAGGCCTGCGGCTGCTGCTGACGGGCGGTGCTGTTCCGACGAGGAGGGCGGGACGGCGCGCTTCGGCGGCCCTCTCTCCGCGCTGACGCCGCAAGCCCGTCCCCCTCTCGAGCCGCCGCCGCCGGAGCAGGTCCCTCACGCGCGTCGGCGGGTCAGGAGGCGCCGGGGCCGCCGGGGATGAGAGGGTTGCGCGATGTCCACTGCGAGCGTGCCGTCGCCGCGCGCCGGAGTCCGGACCCGGCGCTTCCGGCGCCTCGCCCGCACGGGATTCGCCGTCAACGGACTGATCCACCTCCTGATCGGCGGCCTCGCCCTGCGCGTCGCGGTCAGCGACGAGACCTCGCGGGAGGCGGACGCGTCCGGGGCGATCGGGCGCATGGCGGACTCCCCCGTCGGGCTCGTGGTGGTCTGGGCCGCGCTGGTCGGGCTCGTCGCGCTCGGCCTCTGGCAGCTCTCCCTCGGCGGGCGCTCCTCCGCACCCGGCCTCGCCGCCCGCCTGGGCCGCCGGATCGTCGAGTCGGGCAAGGGCTTCGCCTCGCTCACGCTCGCGGGCACCACGCTCGTCTTCGCGCTCGGCGGCTCGACGAGCTCCTCGGCCACGATCCGCCGCATCAACACCGAGCTGCTGACGAGCACGGTCGGCGTCGTGATCCTCGTGATCGTCGGCGGGATCGTGCTGGGCAGCGGGATCGGCTTCGTCGCGATCGGGATCCGGCGCGGCTTCCGCAAGCTCGTCCGCATCCCCGAGGGCCCGACCGGGACCGCCGTGCTGATCCTCGGTGCGACCGGCTACATCACGAAGGGGCTCGCGCTCGGCCTGGCCGGCGGGATCTTCGTGGTCGCGGCGCTGACCGGCGACGCCCGCCAGGCGACCGGGCTCGACGGGGCCATCCGCTTCCTCGACGTCCCTCCGTACGGCACGATCGCCCTGACCCTCGTCAGCGCAGGACTGGTCATGTACGGGCTGTTCCTCGTCGCCCGGGCGAAGCTCGCGAAGCTCTGAGCCGACGCGGCAGTCGTTCACAGTCGCCACCCATATCGCTGAGTATCGTTCGGAGAAACAGGAGGTCATCATGAACGGATCGTCATCGACCGGCGCGTTCGGCACCGGCACGCCCATCGAGAGCATCTGGCGCGCGATGGAGCAGGCCCGCTCCCGCATGGAGAAGCGCGTCGGCTCCCGGGTCGGCCGCGGGGACGTGCGCACCGCGGTGCTCGCGCTCCTCGCCGAGCAGCCCATGCACGGCTACCAGATCATCCGCGAGATCGAGGAGCGCAGCGGAGGCGACTGGAAGCCGAGCCCCGGCTCCGTCTACCCGACCCTTCAGCTCCTCGCGGACGAGGGCCTCATCACGGCCGACGAGCAGAACGGCCGCAAGACCTACACGCTGACCGACGCCGGCCGCGCGACGGTCGCCGAGCACGGCACCTCGACCCCGTGGAACGACTCCGACCACGTCGACTTCGGCGCCCTGCCCAAGGCGGGCCTCGAGCTCGCCCAGGCCGCGGCCCAGGTCGGACGCTCGGGCACCCCCGAGCAGATCCGCAAGGCCGTCGCCGAACTCGAGGACGTGCGCCGCCGCCTGTACGCGATCCTCGCGCAGGACTGACCCGGGTGGCCTCGGTCAGCCCGGGTCCTGCCGCCCCGGGCCACCGAGAGCGGGAGGACCGGCGGCGCTACCGCCGGATCCTCCGCTTCGCCGCGTGGCATCTCGCGGTCACCTGGTTCTTCGACCTGCTCCTGCCGCGGGTGGGGCTCACGCGCGTCGCGCTCCGCACCCGGCCCGGCCGGATGCGCCGCTTCGCCCGCAGCTTCCACGTGCTCGCGGTCGATCTCGGCGGCCTGATGATCAAGGTCGGCCAGTTCATGTCGTCGCGCCTGGACGTGCTGCCGCCCGAGATCACGCGCGAGCTGGAGGGGCTGCAGGACGAGGTCCCGCCCGTCCCGTTCCCGCGGATCCGGGCGCTGGCCGAGTCCGAGCTCGGGCTGCCGCTCGAGCGCGCCTACGCCGGAGTCGACGAGTCGCCCGTCGCCGCCGCCTCCCTCGGGCAGGCCCACCGCGCCCGGCTCTCCCCCGTCGACGCCGAGGACACCGGCTACTCCGCCGCCATCATGAAGGTGCAGCGGCCGGGGATCGACCAGATCGTCGAGGTCGACCTCGCGGCTCTGCGCCGCGTCGGCGGCTGGCTCAGCCACGTGCGCCTGGTCTCGGACCGCGTCGACGCCCCGGCGCTAGTCGAGGAGTTCGCGGTCACCAGCCTCGAGGAGATCGACTACCTGCAGGAGGCGGCCAACTCCGTCCGCTTCGCCGCCGACTTCGCGGGCGACGCCCGGGTGGCCGTCCCGGACGTGGTCTGGGAGCGCTCGACCCGCAAGGTCCTCACGCTCGAGGACGTCACCGCGATCAAGATCACCGACCACGCCGCGCTGCTGGCCGCCGGGATCGACCCGCGGGAGGTCGCTCCGGTCTTCGCGGCCGTGATGTTCGACCAGCTCTTCACCAACGGCTACTTCCACGCGGATCCGCACCCCGGCAACGTCTTCGTCACGCCGACCCCCGGGGGCGAGCTGCCCTGGCGCCTCACCTTCATCGACTTCGGGATGATGGGCGAGGTGCCGCCGAGCACCCGCGCGGGCCTGCGCCGGATGCTGATCGCCGCCGCCTCCCGCGACGGCAAGGGGCTCGTCGACGCGGCCCGCGCGGTCGGCGTCCTCCTCCCCTCGGCCGACTCCCGCGAGCTGGAGCGGGCGCTCACGCAGCTCTTCGCCCGCTTCGGCGGCATGGGCTTCGCCGAGCTGCGGGAGGTGGATCCGCGCGAGTTCCGCGACTTCGCCGTGCAGTTCGGCGACGTGGTGCGCGCGCTGCCGTTCCAGCTCCCCGAGAACTTCCTGCTCGTCATCCGCGCGATGTCGCTGACCTCGGGCGTCTGCAGCGCGCTCGACCCGGCCTTCAACCTGTGGGACTCGGTCGAGCCCTACGCGCAGCAGCTGATCCGCGAGGAGCGCGGCTCCGTCGTGCAGGACGTCGGCAAGCAGGCCGTCGACACGCTCGGCCTGATCTGGCGCCTGCCGCGCCGACTCGACGAGCTCGTCACGACCCTCGACGACGGCGAGCTCGCGGTCACCGTCCCCACCATCGAGCGCCGGCTGAACCGGCTCGAGGGCACCGTCCGCCGCGTGATCTCGGCCGTGCTGTTCGCGGGCCTGCTGATCGCGGGCGCCGTCGTGCGCCCGGACGACAGCGGCTTCGGGACGGTGCTGATGATCACGTCGGCGCTGCCGCTGCTGCACGCCCTGCTGGCCCGCGGCCCGCGCGCCTGAGAGCCGCCGTCAGGCCGCGGCGGCGAAGGCCCGGGCGGCGCGGGTGACCGCCTCCGAGAGCGCCCGGATCGCCGGGGTCTCGACGCGCCGGGCCAGCGTCGCGAGGTAGATCGTCCGCGCCGGGACGGCGTCGGCCTGCCGGAACGAGACGGCCCGGACGTCGTCCCGGTGCGTCGCCAGCGCGAGCCGCGGCGCCATCGCGATGCCCACGCCCGCAGCCACCATCGCCTGCACCTCCTGGTAGTCGTACGCCTCGTAGACGACGTCCGGGGTGATGCGGGCGCGCGCGCAGCTGCGGTACAGCACGTCGGCGGCGGGGTGGCCTCCGTTGCGCGTGATCCACTGCTCGCGCGCGAGCGAGCGGAGGGGGACGCCGTCCTGGATGGGGCTGTCCGCGGCGACCAGCAGCATCGTCTCGTCCTGCACGAGGCGGCGCAGCACGAGGTTCTTCTCGGTCTCCTCCGTCCAGGCGTAGCTCCACAGCAGCGCCAGCTCGATCTCGCCCGAGCTGAGCATGTCGATCAGCTGCGGGCGGAGAGCGGACTGCACGCGGATCTCGATCCCCGGCCAGGCCGCGTGGGCGTCCTTCAGCGCGTCCGAGAGGAGCGAGGCGCTCACGGTGGGGAACGACCCGAGGCGCACGGTGCCCCGCTCGAGTCCGCGGATCGCCTCGAGCTCCCCCTCGGCGGCCCGGAGCTCCCGGCGGACCGCCCGCGCCCGCTCGACAAGGACCCGCCCCGCCTCGGTGAGCTGGACGCCCCGCGGAAGACGGTCCAGGACCGGCTGCCCGATGAGCTGCTCGAGCTTGGCGATGCGCTGCGAGGCGGCCGAGGTGGTCATCCGGGAGCGGGCGGCGCCGCCCGTCAGGGTGCTCGTCTCGACGACGTCGAGGAGCAGATCGAGCGTGACGAGATCGAAGGTGGCCATGGCCGAGTGTAGCTCTGCTTAAGGCCTCCGTAGCATTTTGAGATTTTGCCGAAGCCTCCTGATTCGTAGCGTGAGCCCATCACCGACGCTCAGGAGGCACCGTGCGCATTCCCGCCACCCTCATGCGAGGAGGCACCAGCAAGTGCTGGCTCTTCGATCGCGACGCCGTCCCCGCCGACCGGGACGCCCTCGCCGAGCTCCTCATCGAGCTCTTCGGCGCCGACGACCCCCGCCAGCTCGACGGCGTGGGCGGCGGCACCTCCGTCACCTCGAAGGCGGTCGTCGTCGGCCGCAGCACCGAGCCCGGCATCGACATCGACTACCTGTTCGCCCAGGTCGCGATCGGCGCCCACGTCGTCGAGTGGGGCAGCAACTGCGGCAACTGCGCCACCGCCGTCGCCCTCTGGGCGGTCGAGCAGTTCGGCCTCCCCCGCGACGAGAACGGCTTCACCGGCGTGCGGATGCGCAACCTCAACACCTCGGCGGTCGTCGACGCCCGCGTGGCCGGCGGCTCCTCCGAGGAGGTCTCGGTCCCCGGCGTCCGCGGGACCGGCACGGCGGTCGACCTGGCGTTCGTCGACCCGGCCGGCTCCTCCACCGGCTCGCTCTGGCCCGGCGGCGGCCCGCTCACCACGCTCGCGGTCGACGGACGGGAGCTCGAGGTCACCCTCGCCGACGCCGGCGCCCCCGTGGTGCTCGTCGCGGCGAGCGCCCTCGGCCTCGGACCGGCGGCCGGCGAGATCGACCTGCTCGCCCACGTGCCGCTGCTGCGCCGGATCCGCGCGCACGCCGCGGTCGCGATGGGGCTGGCTCCGTCGGTCGAGGCGGCCGGCGACGCGGTGCCCAAGGTCGGAGTCGTCGGCCCGGCCGTCGACTACGTCACCTCGCTCGGCGAGCACGTCGCCGCCGCCGACTACGACGTCTCGGTGCGGATGCTCTCGATGAACGCCCCGCACCCGACCATCGGCCTCACCAGCGCCGTCGCCGTGGCCCTCGCGGCCGGCGTCGACGGCTCCGTCCTCACCGCGACGGGGGTCGATCCGTCGACCACCGCCCTGCGCATCGGCACCCTCGGCGGCCCCCTCCGCTGCGAGGTGCAGGCCGACGCCGGCACCACCCTCGTGCTCCTGCAGCGCGCGGCCCGCCGGATCGCCGACTCCGAGCTGCTCACCCACCAGACCCTCGCGCGCTGACGCGCTACCGTCAGCACCAATCAGGAGAAGACAGTGTCGTCTATCGAGATCATCCCCCTCATCGGCCTCGTCGTGATGTTCGTCATCGCGACCGTGTTCCCGATCAACATCGGCTTCCTCGGCTTCATCGGAGCCTTCCTCGTCGGCGCGATCGCGTTCGGCTACGACGACAAGGAGATCCTCGAGGTCTTCCCGGCGTCGATCGTCCTCACCATCATCGGCGTGACCTACTTCTTCGGCATGGCGAAGCAGAACGGCACCATCGACCTGATGGTGAACGCCTGCATCCGGGCAGTGCGCGGCCGGGTCTACCTCATCCCGTGGGTGTTCTTCCTCGTCGCGGCCTTCCTCACCTCGCTCGGCACCTTCAGCCCGGCCGCGGTCGCGCTGATCGCCCCCGCCGCGATGAGCTTCGCCGGCCGCACTCGGATGAGCCCCCTCGTCATGGGCATCATGACCATCAACGGCGCCCACGCCGGAGCCTTCTCCCCCATCTCGGTCTCGGGTGTGCTCGTCCGCGGCATCGTCGAGGACGCCGGCCTCACGCTCGACCCGTGGCAGCTGTTCCTCTCCAGCTTCGGGATCAACACGCTCCTCTCGGTGCTCACGGTCGTCGTCTACGCCGTCGCCTCCCGCGTCCGCACCCTCGAGTACACGGCCACCGGCTCCATCCGCACGGTCGGGCCGAACGCCGTCGAGGCCGAGCGGATCCCGCTCACCCGCACCCGCCTGCTCACGCTGGTGCTGATCGCCGCGATCCTGCTGATCGTGCTCGTCCTGCACCAGCCCATCAGCTTCGTCGCGATCGCGGCGGGCGTCCTCCTCTCCTTCACCGACCTGAAGAACACGAGCCGGTCGATCGCCGGGATCAGCTGGCCGACCGTGCTGCTGGTGGCCGGCATGGTGACCTACATCGCGATGCTCGAGGAGCTCGGCACGATCGACGACCTCGCCGACATGGCGCTGCTCATCGGGGCGCCCCTCCTGGTGGCGCTGGTGCTCTGCTACGTGATCGGCATCTCCTCCGCCTTCGCCTCCTCGACGGCGCTGCTGGCCGCGATCATCCCGCTCTCGCTGCCGCTGCTGCAGCTCGGGGAGCTGCCGGTGGTCGGGGTCGTGGCCGCGCTCTCGATCGCGGCGACCGTGGTCGACGTGTCGCCGTTCTCGACGAACGGCGCCCTGGTGCTGGCCAACGCGCAGAACATCGACAGGGGCCGGTTCTACCGTCAGCTGCTGGTCAACGCGGGGATCGTGGTCGCGATCGCGCCGGCGATCTGCTGGCTGCTGCTCGTCGTGGTGCCGTCGGCGCTCGCCTGATCCGCGCCGCCGCCGAACCGCCCGCCCGTCCGTCCGGCCGTCCGTCAGAAGGAGTCCACCGTGCCCGGTCCGATCCGCATCGCCGTCCTCGACGACTACCAGGGGGTCGCCGGTCGCGCCGTCGACTGGACGGACGTGCCGGGCGGTGCCGAGGTCTCCGTGCTGCGCGAGCACCTCGGCACCGCGGAGGAGGTGGTCGCCGCGCTCGCGCCGTTCGACGTGGTCGTCGCGATGCGCGAGCGCACCCGCTTCGACGAGGCGGTGCTGTCGGCGCTCCCCTCCCTCCGCCTGCTCGTCACCACCGGCCGGGCGAACTCGGCGATCGACCTCGCCGCCGCCTCCCGTGCGGGCGTCGTGGTGTCCAGCGGAGCCTCCGGAGGCACCACCGGCGCGGCCGAGCTCACCTGGGCGCTGATCCTCGCCGCCCTGCGGCACCTGCCCGAGGAGGACCGCTCCGTGCGCGAGGGCGGCTGGCAGCGGACGATCGGCGGCGACCTCGCCGGGCGCCGGCTCGGACTCCTCGGGCTGGGGGCGATCGGCTCGCGGGTGGCCCGGGTCGGCGCGGCGTTCGGCATGGACGTGGTGGCGTGGAGCCCGCACCTCGACACCGAGCGGGCCGTCGCCGCCGGGGCCGCCGCAGTGTCGAAGGAGGAGCTGCTCGCGACCTCCGACGTGGTCAGCCTGCACGCCCGGCTCACTCCCGGCTCGCGCGGCATGATCGGCGAGGACGAGCTCGCCGGGATGAAGCCGACCGCTCTGCTGGTGAACACGGCCCGCTCGGCCCTCGTCGACGGACCCGCCCTCCTCGACGCCCTGCACCGGGGCGCGCTCGGCGGCGCGGCCCTCGACGTGCACGACGAGGAGCCGCTCCCCTCGGACTCCCCCTGGCGCAGCGCCCCGCGCACCGTGCTCAGCCCGCACCTGGGCTACGTCACGGAGGACACCTACCGACGCTTCTTCGCCGACTCGCTGGAGTGCATCCGCGCCTGGGCCTCGGGAGCGCCGATCCGCGTGCTCGGCTGACGCGGCCACGAGCAGACGCCGGGGAGCAGAGTGCGGGGAGCGAGCCCCGGCACACCAGACGCCCGCCATACGCCCCGGTCCGTAGCATGACGGCATGCGCGTGCTGATCGTCGAGGACGAGCCCTACCTCGCCGAGGCGGTGCGCGACGGGCTGCGCCTCGAGGCGATCGCGGCCGACATCGCCCCCGACGGCGAGACGGCCCTCGAGCAGCTGGCGGTCACCGACTACGACGCCGTGCTGCTCGACCGCGACCTGCCCGGCATCCCCGGCGACGAGGTGCTGCGGCGGATCGTCGCGGACGCGCTGCCGGTGCGGGTGCTGATGGTGACCGCGGCGGACCGGCTCGACGAGAAGGTGCGCGGCTTCGAGCTCGGGGCGGACGACTACATCACCAAGCCCTTCGCCCTCCGCGAGGTGGTGATGCGGCTGCGGGCCGTCGCGCGCCGGCCGGCCGAGGGCGCGCCCCCGGTGCTGGAGTTCGCCGGGCTCCGGCTCGATCCGTTCCGCCGCGAGGTCTACCGCGGCGACCGCTACGTGGCGCTGACGCGCAAGGAGTTCGCCGTGCTCGAGGTCCTGATGGCCGCGCGCGGCGGGATCGTGAGCGCCGAGACGCTGCTCGAGCGGGCCTGGGACGCGAACGCCGATCCGTTCACCAACGCCGTCCGCATCACGATCTCCTCGCTGCGCAAGCGGCTCGGCGACCCCTGGGTCGTCCGCACCGAGCCGGGCGTCGGCTACGGGATGGTCGACCCCGGCGCCTCGGCACCGTGAGCGTCCGCCTCCGCCTCACCCTCAGCTACGCGGGGTTCCTCCTCGTCGCGGGCGGAGCGCTCATCGCCCTGCTGTTCTACGTCCTCCGCTTCGTGCCCGATGAGCAGATCGACGCGGGCGGCCCCTTCGTGCCGAGCCGCACGGACCTGATCGAGGCACTCCTCCCGCGGGTGTGGCAGGTGCTCCTCGCCCTGGCGGTGGTGGGGCTGATCGGCGGTTGGTTCCTCGCCGGGCGGATCCTGCGCCCGCTGGCGAGGATCAGCGCGGTCGCCCGGGAGGTGGCCGCCGGCTCGCTCGACCGGCGGGTCGGGCTCGGGGGCCGAGCCGACGAGTTCGGCCTGCTCGCCGACGCCTTCGACTCGATGCTCGAGCGGCTGGAGCGCTCCTTCGCGGAGCAGCGGAGGTTCGCGGCGAACGCCTCGCACGAGCTGCGGACCCCGCAGGCGATCGCGCGCAGCATCCTCGACGCGGCCCTCGCCGACCCCGGGAGCGGCGACCCGGGCGAGACGCTCCGGCGCCTCGACGAGACGAACCGGCGGGGCACCGAGATCGTGGAGGCGGTGCTCGCCCTGGCGGCCCTCGACTCGTCCGAGCCGCTCCTCCGGGAGCCCGTCGACATCGCCGAGACCGCCTCCGACGTCGTCGACGAGCTGCGCCCGCTGGCCGAGGCCTCCGGGATCGTCGTGGTCGACGAGCTGGGCGAGGGCTCCTTCGACGGGCATCCGGTGCTGGTGCGGCAGCTGCTCGGCAACCTCGT
Source organism: Rathayibacter sp. AY1F4 (assembly GCF_002931775.1). Taxonomy (NCBI): domain Bacteria; kingdom Bacillati; phylum Actinomycetota; class Actinomycetes; order Micrococcales; family Microbacteriaceae; genus Rathayibacter; species Rathayibacter sp. AY1F4. Next base: position 22,800 of record NZ_PSVE01000021.1, on the reverse strand, counting down.
GCTGAACGGCGTCCGCCACAACGTGCCGGAGTGCGGCCGGGTGGTCGTCGCGACGCGGACCGCACCCGACGGAGCGGTCGAGGTCGCGGTCGTCAACACCGGACCGGTGGTGCCCGACGCGCTGCTCGCCACGATGACCGAGCCCTTCGTGCGCGGCGCCGGACGCACCGCGGGCGGGGCGGCCCCGCGCGGCGCCGGGCTCGGGCTCGCGCTCGCCGCCCGGATCGTCCAGGTGCACGACGGCGAGCTGCGCCTCGACGCCCGCGATGAGGGCGGGCTCACGGTGACGGTGCGGTTCCCCCCTCCCGGCGTATGGTCGGCGTCTGCTCGGCCCTGACGCTCCCGTCACCCCTCCCCTGGTGTGCTCGCTGCATGCGCTCCACCTTCGTCTCCCCTCACCGCCCTCGCCGCGCCGGCTCCGCCGTGATCGCCGCGTCCCTGGCCGTCGTCCTGATCGCCGCCCTCCTCGGAGCGGCGTCGTGGGCCCTCCTGAGCGAGCGGCGCGGCAGCGCGCCCGCGGCGGCCGAGCTCTTCTCCGACCCCCTCGGCGACGAGGACGGCTACATCGAGGAGGGCGAGTCGGTCTCTCCCTTCGCCGACGACCTCCCGGCGATCGCCCGCCTCGACCCCGCCCTGCGCGCGGCCGTCCAGGCCGCCGCCACGGACGCGGCCGCCGACGACGTGCCCTTCGTGGTGACCAGCGGCTGGCGCAGCGAGCGCTACCAGCAGGCGCTGGTCGACGACGCCGTCCGCGAGTACGGCGCGGAGGAGGCGGGCCGCCGCGTCGCATCCGTCACCTCCTCCGCCCACCTCACCGGCGGCGCGGTCGACATCGGCTACACGGACGCGGACAGCTGGCTCGCGCAGCACGGCACCGACTACGGGCTCTGCCAGATCTACGCGAACGAGATCTGGCACTTCGAGCTCGCCCCCGAGCCGGGCGGCGACTGCCCGGAGCAGCTGCCCGACGCGAGCGCGACCTGAGCGGCTCTCCCGCGCTCCCGGGATCCGATGCGTCGCGAAGGGTCGTCATCGGAGCCGCGTGGGAGCCGTTCGCGACGCATCGATCGCGCAGGCGGCCGGGGCTCAGCGGCCGGGCTCAGCGGCTGGTGAGCAGCTCGACGAACTCGTCGGCCATCGCGAGCTGGGCGCTCAGCGCCTCGCGGCGCTCGCGGGCCTGCGCGACGAAGGCGTCGAGCTGCGCGCGGACCTCGGCCGGCGCGTCGTCGCCCTCGGCCTCGAGGGTGTCGATCACGCGGAGCAGCGCGGCCATCTCCTCCAGCGAGAAGCCGAGCGGCTTCATGCGGCGGATGAGGATCAGGCGGTCGTAGTCGGTGGACGTGTAGAGGCGGAAGCCGCCCTCGGTGCGGCCGGACGCCTTCACGAGGCCGATCTCGTCGTAGTGGCGCAGGGTCCGGAGCGAGAGGCCGGTCCGCTCGGCGAGCTCGCCGATGTGCATGGTGCCGATCCTGCTCACCCCTTCAGATCTACCCTTACGTGAGGGTAGGGTTGCCCGTGCTGCTGACACGCCTCTGCAAGCTTGGCATCCCCGCCCGCTTCCGCCGACCCGATGCCGCAGCTCTCCGCGCTCCTCGTCGAGCACCCCTCCCACTCCCTGGAGCCGCCGCGATGGCCCTCGCCTCGAAGACCCCTGCCCGCCCGCACGCCGAGCCCACCGTGATGACGGCGCTGCGCACCCCCCGCATCCTGACCCGCGAGGTCCTCGCCGGCCTCGTGGTCGCGCTCGCGCTCATCCCCGAGGCGATCTCGTTCTCGATCATCGCGGGCGTGGATCCGCGGGTCGGCCTCTTCTCGTCGTTCGTGATGGCCGTGTCGATCGCGTTCCTCGGCGGGCGCCCCGCGATGATCACCGCCGCCACCGGCGCCGTCGCCCTCGTGATCGCCCCCGTCGCCCGCGACTACGGGATGGACTACTTCATCGCGACGGTGATCCTCGCGGGCGTGCTCCAGATCGTGCTCGGGCTGCTCGGAGTGGCGAAGCTCATGCGCTTCATCCCCCGCAGCGTGATGGTCGGATTCGTGAACGCACTGGCGATCCTCATCTTCTCGGCGCAGATCCCCAACCTGATCGGCGTGCCCTGGCTGGTCTACCCGCTGGTCGCCGTCGGCATCGTGATCATGGTCGTGATGCCGCGCCTGACGAAGGCCGTTCCGGCGCCCCTCGTCGCCATCGTCCTGATCACCGCGGCGGTCGTCGTCACGGCCGTCGCCGTCCCCACCGTCGGCGATCAGGGCGAGCTGCCCCGCAGCCTCCCCGAGCTGTTCGTCCCGGATGTGCCGCTGACCTGGGAGACCTTCACGATCATCGCGCCGTACGCCGTCGCGATGGCGCTCGTCGGACTCCTGGAGTCGCTGATGACCGCGAAGCTCGTCGACGACATCACCGACACCCCCTCCCGCAAGACCCGCGAGTCGCTCGGGCAGGGCGCCGCGAACGTGCTCTCCGGCCTGTTCGGCGGCATGGGCGGCTGCGCGATGATCGGCCAGACGATGATCAACGTGAAGGCGTCCGGCGCCCGCACCCGCATCTCGACCTTCCTCGCCGGCGTGTTCCTCCTGATCCTCGTCGTCGCGCTCGGCGACCTCGTCGCGATCATCCCGATGGCCGCGCTGGTCGCGGTGATGGTGATGGTCTCGGTGGCGACGTTCGACTGGCACAGCATCCGCCCGTCGACCCTGAAGCGGATGCCCGTCGGCGAGACGGTCGTCATGATCGCCACGGTCGTCGTGGTCGTCCTCACCCACAACCTGGCGATCGGAGTCGTCATCGGCGTCCTCGCCGCCATGGTCGTCTTCGCCCGCCGGGTCGCCCACTTCGCGACCGTCGAGCGCACCCTCTCCGCCGACGGATCGACGGCCCACTACACGGTCACCGGCGAGCTGTTCTTCGCCTCCAGCAACGACCTGACCACGCAGTTCTCGTACGCGGAGGACCCCGCGCACGTCGTGATCGACCTCTCCGGCTCCCACATCTGGGACGCCTCGACCGTCGCCGCGCTGGACGCCGTCACGACCAAGTACGAGCGCCACGGCACCCGCGCCGTGATCGAGGGCATGAACGACGCCTCCACCCGGATGCACGGCCGCCTCGCCGGGAACCTCGGCGCGGGGCACTGAGGGTCGGGGCTGCGGGACCGCACGCGCAGCCCCTCAGAGCGGCGCGAGCACCAGCGACCAGAGCCAGCGCCCGCCGACGACCCGGTGCACGACCACGAACAGGGCGGTGATCCCGAGTCCGACCGGCAGCAGCACGGCGCCGGCCGCGAGGCGGTCGGTGGGCACGGCGAGCAGCAGGCCGAGCGGCACCGACGCGCAGGCTGCGACCAGCGCCGCGACGAGAGCGGCGCGGCGGTCCCGGGTCGCCTGCGGCACGACTCCGATCCGGCGCCGGACCAGCCGGTGGGCGAGGGCCCACGCGGCCGTAGTCCCGAGGGCGGTGCCGCCCGCGATCGCCGGCACGACGAGCTCGGCAGGCAGGAGGAGCCCGCCGACGAGCGCCCCCACCGCGACGCCGACGGCCGAGACGACCTGGGTCGCCAGCGAGTCGCGGGCCCGACCCAGCGCGAACATCGCCCGGTTGAGGACGTAGGTCTGGCTGAAGCCGACCAGGCTCAGGGCGAGCAGCTGCAGGACTCCGCCGATCACCGGTGTGCCGAAGACGAGCTGCGTGAGCAGTGGCGCCGCCGCGACGAACAGGAGCGTCGCGAGCAGAGTGACGGCGAGCACCGCGTCCTCGGTCCGTCGGAGGTTCACCGCCGCGGCCGCCCGATCGCCGCGGTGCAGGTCCCGGCTGAGCGGCGTGAACATCGCCGTGGCGACGGAGACGACCAGGATGCCGTGCGGCAGCAGGAGCAGCAGCTGCGCGCTCGAGAAGGAGTTGAGGCTCGGCCCGTCGACGCCGGCGCGGTTCATGGCCTGGCCGGCCGCCGTCGCCGCGTTCGAGACGACGATGTACGTTACCTCTGCGACGAGGGCGCCCAGGAACACCCAGACCGCGTCCCGCGACACTCCGCCGAGCCCGGCGACGCCGAAGCGCGGCCGCAGGCGGACGCCGACGGACCGCGAGAACGCGACCGCGATCACCCCCTGCACCACGATCGCCGCAGTGGCAGTGCCGCACAGGAGCGCCACCATCTCCGGCGTCCACTCGTCGGCGGGTGTCGACGCCGCCTCGGGGTGGATCAGGAGGAACACCGCGATCCCGAGCACCGAGATCACGTTCGCGCAGGCGGGCGCCCACGCGCCCGGCCCGTACTTCTCGGCGGAGTTGAGCAGCTGCGAGAAGACGGCGAAGACGATGTAGAAGAAGATCTGCGGCAGGCACCAGTAGGCCATCTGGGTGGCGAGCAGAGCCCAGTCGGCCGACCAGCCCCCGGCGTAGAGCCCGACGATCAGCGGCGCCGCGAGCGTGCAGGCGGCCGTGAGGAGCGCCGCTCCGCCGAGGCAGACGGTGAGCAGCCGCTCGAGGGTCCGCACGCCCTCCGGTCCGTCGGCCCGCGCCCGGACCATCTGCGGCACGAGCACCGCGCCGAGCACCCCGCCCGCGATGAGCCCGTACAGGTAGGTGGGCGCGGAGTTCGCGACCTCGAACACCTGCCCGCCGACCGACGCGCTCGTGCCGCCGACCGCCACGATCAGGAGCGCCAGCCGGACGAACCCGAGGATCCGCGAGACGAACGACGCGACCACCATCCCCCCGGTCGCGCTGCGCATCCGGGCAGCATAGGCGGTGCGGCCCGGGTCGCTGCCCTCCGCGGCGCCCACCGGGGTCGATGCCTCACGAACGGTCGTCACGGCGGGCGGATGAGGACCGTTCGTGACGCATCGATCCCGAGGGGGCGGGGGTGGGAGGGCGAGCGGGCGGCGCTAGACGCGCACGGGCGCGACGGAGGCGCGGCGGATCAGCCGCGTCTCCAGCTCCATGCGGGTGGCCGAGGCTCCCGAGGCGAGCGGGGTCGCCGACCGGTGCGCCTGGTGCAGCATCCGGAAGGCGATGGCGCCCATCTCGCCGATGGGCTGCTGGATCGTGGTCATCGGCGGGGTCGCCCAGGCCGACTCCTCGACGTCGTCGAAGCCGATGACGCTGAGGTCGCGGGGGATGCGGAGGCCGGCGTCGTCGGCGGCCTCGTAGACGCCGAGCGCCATCACGTCGGAGCAGGCGAAGAAGGCGGTCGGCGCGTCGGGCTCGGCGAGCATCAGCCCGGCGGCCTCGCGGGCCAGCTCGCGGTCCCAGTCGCAGTAGGCGACGCGCGGATCCTCGACCCCGGCGGCGCGGAGCGCGGTGGTGAAGCCGTCGATCCGGGCGCTGCTGTAGAGCTGGGTGCGGGTGCCGCCGAGGACGCCGAAGCGGGTGTGGCCGGCGTCGAGCAGGTGCTCGGCGGCCATGCGGCCCCCGTCCCAGTTGGTCGCGCCGACGCTCGCGACGTCGGCCGGGGGCCGCGTGCTGGGGTCGACGACGACGACGGGCAGCTCGGCGGTGGTGAGCAGATGCAGCTGCGCGGCCGAGACGTTGACCAGCACCACGATGGCGCCGAGCGAGGGGCGGCGGAGGAGGCGGCTGATCCAGGCGCCGTCGTCGCGGGCGCGGGTGAGCACCAGGTCGACCCCGGCGGCGGACGCCTCGGCCTCGATCCCCTCGAGGACCGGGCCGATCCAGGTGCCGCCGATGTGGCCGACGACGACGTCGACGATCTGCGCGGAGTGCGGGTCCTCGACCGGCGGGCGCAGGCGCGGACGGCGGCGGTAGCCGAGGGCGTGCGCCGCCTCCATCACGCGCAGGCGGGTCGCCTCCGAGACGTCGGTGCCGCCGTTGAGCACTTTCGAGACGGTGGGGACGCTCGTCCCGGCGCGCTCGGCGATCAGCGCCATGGTCGGGCGGGTGGTCGCTCCGGAGACGTCGTCGTGGTCGGGCATGAGATCACCGTAGCGGATGCCGACTTTCGCAACTGGACCGGCACGCGGACGGCTTGCTCCCGCTGGGAACCGCGGTGCATGATGGTCGAACGCCGGGACCCTCGCACAACAGTTGCGCAAGTCCTGTTCGATGACGAACCGCGGAACGATCCGCCCGCACGTGAGGACGACGATGACCGACCACTCCCCGACCACTCCCGGCAAGACGGCCCTCGTCGTCCGAGGGGGCTGGGACGGCCACCAACCGGTCGAGGCGACCGAGCTGTTCCTGCCGTTCCTCCGCGACAACGGCTACGACGTGCGCGTCGAGGAGTCGACCGCCGTGTACGCCGACGAGGCCTACATGCGGACGGTCGACCTGATCGTGCAGTCGAACACGATGACCTCCATCCAGTGGGAGGAGTTCCTGGGCCTCCGCGCGGCGGTCGAGCGCGGCACGGGCCTCGCCGGCTGGCACGGCGGGATCGCCGACTCCTACCGCGACAACTCCGACTACCTGCAGCTGATCGGCGGCCAGTTCGCCTCGCACCCCGGCAAGCACCCGGACGAGCGCACCGGCGAGCAGTCGGACAACTACATGCCGCACACGATCGAGATGACGGCCCTCGCCGCCGACCACCCGATCACGCAGGGCATCACCGACTTCGAGCTGGTCACGGAGCAGTACTGGGTGCTGCACGACGACTACAACGACGTGCTCGCCACGACCACGCAGGCCGTCCGCCCGTGGGACCCGTGGAAGCGCCCCATCACCTCCCCCGCGATCTGGACCCGCCTCTGGGGCGAGGGCCGCATCTTCGTCTCGACGCCGGGCCACCGCGTCGAGATCCTCCAGGACGACAACGTCCGCACGATCATCGAGAGGGGAATGCTGTGGGCGTCCCGCTGAGAGTCGGCATCATCGGCGTCGGGAAGATCAGCGAGCAGTACCTCGCGAACCTCCCGACCTTCCCCGGCCTCCGCCTCGTCGCGGTCGCCGACCTGAACCAGGAGCGGGCGCAGCAGGTCGCCGACGAGCAGGGCGTCCGCGCCCTCACCGTCGACGCGCTGATCGACGACCCGGAGATCGACGCGGTGCTGAACCTCACGATCCCGGCGGCGCACGTCGAGATCGGCACCCGCGCCTTGAAGGCGGGCAAGCACGTCTTCGCCGAGAAGCCGCTCGGGCTGAACCCGGCCGAGGCCGCGCCGATGCTCGACCTCGCGGACGAGCTGGGCCTGCGCTTCGCGAGCGCCCCGGACACGGTGCTCGGGACCGGCGTGCAGACCGCGCGCCTCGCCCTCGACTCCGGAGCGATCGGCACCCCGATCGCCGCGCAGGTGCACTGGGCCGCTCCCGGCCACGAGCGCTGGCACCCGGCGCCCGAGTTCTACTACCAGCCCGGCGGCGGCCCGCTGCTCGACATGGGCCCGTACTACCTGACGGCGCTCGTGCACTTCTTCGGGCCGGTCGTCCGCGTCACGGGCCTGGCCACCCGCTCCGACCGCCCGCGCACGATCGAGACCGGGCCGAAGGCGGGCACGCCGATCGAGGTGACGATCGACACGCACATCACCGCGCTGCTCGAGCACGCGAGCGGAGTCGCCACGACCGTCACCGTGAGCTTCGAGGTCTGGCGCAGCCGGGCCCCGAAGTTCGAGGTCTACGGCACCGAGGGCACCATCTCGGTCCCGGATCCGAACATGTTCTCGGACCCGGTCGAGGTCGCCGTCCGCGACGAGGACTGGCGGGTCGTCCCCGACTCCGCCGGCGTGATCGACACCGGTCGCGGAGTGGGACTGGCCGACCTCGCGGAGGCGATCGCGGAGGACCGCCCGCACCGCGCCTCCGGCCGCGTGGCCCTGCACGTGCTCGAGATCATGGACGCCGTGCTCCGCTCGAACGAGGAGAAGGCGGTCGTGACGATCGCGAGCACCGCCGAGAAGCCCGACGTGATGCCGCTGCGCACGGCGGGCTCGATCGGCGCCTGACAGCGCCGGGGGGCGACGACGGGAGGCGGGGGATCGCCGCCAGCGCGTCGCTCCCCGTTCGGGGGTGACGGCGGGGCGCGACGCCGTAGACTCGGCGGATCGACGGTCCTCAGCCGCCGTCGCACGCGGAGGGGGATCGGCCGTGGCAGTCGGCTTCCGGCGGAGCGGTGAGCTCCGTGCCCTCGCGCGCCCCCGGCTCCGGGCGGCCGGCGACCCGCTCTCCCTCGAGGACCACCGCTCCCGGCTGTCCGGCTGGCTCAGCATGCCCGGCGGGCCGGGTCTCGTGCGCCCCTCCGCCCTCGCTCCGGCGTGGGAGGCGCCCCTGCTCCGGCTCGTGCGCGCCGGGGCGCCGGCGGAGGACCTGCACGAGGCGACCACCGGCTCCCCCGAGGGCTCGCGCCTCGCGGCCGTCGTCGAGCTCGTCCGCGACGCCCTGCACTCCGCGGACGACGATCGCGCTCTGCGGCTCACCGGCTGGCTGGTGCGCATCCGCTACGACCCGTCGGCCGACTCCTTCCTCCGCCGCTACGGGATCGCGCTGACCGTCCGCCTGCCGCTGAGCGGCGGCCTCGACGTGGAGGTGCCGCTCGACGCCCCGGCGCTGCGCCTGCTCTACGCCGAGCTGGCGGCCCCCACGGATCCGGCCGCGGCGGTCGTGGCGGTCGAGACCCTGGAGCCGTCGACCCTCGCGGCGTCGACGCTCGCCTCCCTCTACTCCGCCCGCCGCCGCTGGAGCGACGTGGCCGAGTTCTCGGCGCCCGTCGAGAACGTGGACGCCGCCTCCGCCGCGGTGCTCATCCGCCGCGGCGTCGCTCTCCGCGAGCTCGGCCTGATCGAGGGCGCCCTCGAGGCGTTCGACCGCGTGGTGCGCCCGACCGTCACCAGCGCGCGTCCCGTGGAGCTGCGGGCGGAGGCGCTGCTCGAGCGCGCGAGCACGCTCCTCTCGGACGGGCGCACGGCTCCGGCTCGGCGCGATCTGGAGCGCGTGCTCTCCCGCTACCCGGACAGCGCCGCGGCGCACGAGCTGCTGGCGGTCACCGGGCGCTGACGCGACGGAGGGGCGCACCCTCTGCAGGATGCGCCCCTCCGGGGAGTGCGTCGGCTCAGTGCGTCGGCTCAGTGCGTCGGCTCAGCCCTCGGCCTTCGAGGGCTTGCCCTCGGCGGGCAGGACCTCGTGCGGGGTGTCGCGCTCGTCCTCGCCCTCGGCCTGCGACGGCTTGTCGGACTGGTCGTCCGGGTCCTCGACGGGGCTCGGGGTCTGGTCGCTCATCGGAGTCCCTCCGGCTCGTCGGACGTGGCGGACGGCTCGGGGTGCGCCTCGAACTCCATCCAGGCGCGGTCCAGATCGGCCTGCGCCGACTCGGGCTCGCTGGCGAAGTAGCCGTCGTAGATCGCGCGGCCGCCGTGCTCGGGCAGGTCGTCGCGACCGCCGAAGGCCTGCGCGAAGCGGCCGACCTCGTCGTCCCTCTTCTGCTGATCCCGCAACCAGGCGGGGAAGGTCTGCGTCATGGTGACACCTCTCTCTCCTGCCCTCCAGCCAATCGCCCGCCGCGGATCCGGGCAAGCCCTTCCGCCGCGGGCCCCGAGGGGCCAGGCTCCGCCCTGGAGGGCCCGGGCTCCGCCCTGGAGAAGCGGCGCTCCGCCCTCTAGAGGACATGTCCGCTACAGGGCGCCCCCGCCCCCGCCGTGGACGAGAGCGGACCCCTAGCGTGAGCCCGTGACCGACCCCGCTTCTCCGCGCCCCGCCCGCACCGCCGCGGGTCTGCGCCGCACTCTGCTCGCTCTGACCGCGACCGTCGCCCTGCTCGCCGGCACCGCGGCTCCCCTCGCCTCCGCCGAGCCGGACCCGGTGCCGGTCGGGAACGACCACCTCGCCAACGGCGTCGCCGCCTGGGGGCGCTACCTCAACGGGGAGTGGGACGTGCCGGCGGGCATGTCCGACCTCACGGACGTCGCGAGCAGCTACAGCCACACCCTCGCGCTCCACACCGACGGCACCGTCGAGGCCTGGGGAGCGGATCTGGAGGGCGAGCGGGACGTGCCGGCCGGGCTCCGCGAGGTGACGGCGATCTCGACCGGGTACCTCCACAGCATCGCCCTCACGATGGAGGGGACGGTCGTCGCGTGGGGCGACGACCGTCAGGGCCAGACCGACGTCCCGGCCGGACTCGGCGGCGTGACCGCCGTCGCCGCGGGCAGCTACCACACCCTCGCTCTGCGGGGCGACGGGACCGTGGCGGCCTGGGGCTCGAATCAGTTCGGAGCGACCGACGTGCCGGCGGGTCTCTCCGGAGTGGTCGCGATCGCCGCGGGCGGCTGGAACAGCCTCGCGCTGCGCGCCGACGGGACCGTCGTGGCGTGGGGCGGCGACGACAGGGGCGCGTACACCGCCCCGGCAGGCCTCCGCGACGTCGTCGCCGTGTCGGTCAGCTACTCCCACAGCCTCGCCCTGAAGCGGGACGGCACCGTCGTCACCTGGGGCGACCCCGCCGACTCCGGCTTGCCGCGGGTCCCCGCCGATCTCGGCGGCATCACCGCGATCGCCGCCGGCATCGGCTTCAGCGTCCTGCTGACGTCCGACGGCACCGTCGTCTCCCTCCACCCCGACGGCGACACGGAGCTGGACGTCCCGGCCGGGATCACGGGCGCCACCGGCATCGCGGTCGGCTTCAACCACGCCTTCGCGATCGGCCCGCTGCCGACCCTCACCGCCGACACCGCCGAGACGCTCGTCAAGACCGGGACCCGCTACTCCGCGACCTTCACGGCGTCCGGCCCGGCCGCGACCTTCGAGGTCTCGTCCGGCGCCCTTCCCGCGGGGGTGGCCCTCTCGCCGGAGGGCGTCGTCTCGGGCACGCCGACCACCGCAGGCGACTCCACCTTCACGGTGAGCGCGCGGAACGCGTACGGCACCACGGCCGGCGTGCCGCACACGGTCACCGTGGTCCCCGCGAACACCCCGCCCGTCGTGACGGTCGCCTCCGCCACCGACGGCGCCTCCTACGAGAAGGGCTCGGAGCCGAGGGCCGCCTGCGCGATCACGGATGCGGAGAGCGGAACGTTCAGCGAGGAGGCCGTCGTCACCGGCACGCTCGTGAACGGCCTCGGCACCCGCACGGCGACCTGCACCTGGACCGACCCCGGAGGACTGACCACGACCGCCGCCGCGACCTACCGGATCGTCGACACCGGCGTCCCCACCATCGCCGCGACGACCGCGCCGACGGCTCCGAACGCCGCGGGCTGGTTCCGCTCCCCCGTCTCCGTCGGCTTCTCCTGCGCCGACGGCAGCGGCTCCGGGATCCGCAGCTGCACCCCCGCGCGGATCCTGCGCGAGGGCCCCGGCCAGAGCGTCACCGGCACCGCCGTCGACAACGCGGGCAACCGCGCCACGACGACCCGCAGCGGCATCGCCATCGACACCACGAAGCCGCAGCTCTCGTTCACGTCGAGGCCCGAGGGGTCCTACCCCTTCGGCACCGTGCTCCCGGAGGCGCGCTGCCTCGCGGACGACGCGCTCTCGGGCCTCACCGGCGACTGCGTGATCACGGGCGGCGGCCGCTCCGTCGGACCGCACGTGTACCGGGCGACCGCGACCGACCGGGCGGGCAACGTCTCGACCCTCACCGCGTCCTACACCGTGACCCCGTGGACGATCGGCGGGCTCAGCACCTCGGTGAAGAGCGTGGCCGCCGGAGCCGCGACCGGCATGACGTTCCAGGTGACCTCGACGTCCTCCGCGGGAACGTTCCGCCACTCCGCCCTCGCCGACGTGCGCAGCGTCACGCAGAAGCAGACCTCCTGCACCGCCGGCGCCGTCCTCACCGGAGCGCCGACGACCACCCTGACCGGACGCCTCCGCTACGACACCGCGACGAACCGCTACGTGAAGGCGTGGACGGTGCCCGCGAAGCGGGGCACCTGCTGGACGCTGACGGTCACGACGGCGGACGGCAGTACCGGGAGCGCCCGGTACTCGGTGAAGTAGCGGCGCCGGACGGCCGCCACGCTCCGGTCAGGCTCCCGCCGCGGCGTACCGCTCCGCGAGCACGCGGAACGCGGCGGCCAGCTCGGGCGGCTCGGCCCCGGCCATCGGAGCGTCGAACCGGCCGAACGACGCGGCGAGCGCCTCCCACGACCAGGCGCCGAGGGCGAGTCGGCAGCCCGCGTCGCCGAGGTCCTCCACCTCCCCGTCGCCCGCGTAGGGCAGGACCTCGGCGGCGGGCGCCTCGAGCACCACCGAGCCGCGGCACGGCCACCCCTCCCCGGGCGCTCCGCCGCGGAACCGCGCCTCCAGGAACTCGGCGGGACTCCCGCCCGGCAGCACCCGGCGGCGGAAGCGGGCGCCGCGGGGCGAGCGCGGCTCGAGCCGGTCCACGCGGAACACCCGCCAGTCGTCGCGGTCGAGGTCGAAGCCGATGAGGTACCAGCGGCCCTGACGCGCGACCAGGTGGTGCGGCTCGACGCGGCGCACCGCCTCCGCGTACGCGAAGCGGAGCACCTCCGAGGCCCGGACGGCCGCCGCGACCGCGACCAGCCGCTCCGGAGGGACTGCGGGGGCCGGCGCCGCCGCGACCGTGAAGCGCAGCGCATCCGCTCGGGGCCGGAGCCGGGCGGGCAGGACCTGCCGCACCGTCGCCAGCGCGCGGGCCGACGCCTCCTCGAGCCCCGCGACCGGCGCGCGCAGGGCGGCGGTGAGGGCGAGCACCTGCTCGTCGTCGAAGAGCAGCGGCGGGAGCTCGGCGCCGGCCTCGAGCCGGTACCCGCCGTCGGGGCCCTTCGCCGCGTCGATCCGGTAGCCCATCGTGCGGAGCCGGTCGACGTCGCGGCGCACCGTGCGCGGCGCGATCCCCAGGCGCTCGGCGAGCACTCCGCCCGGCCAGTCGCGGCGGGTCTGCAGGAGGGAGAGGAGCAGGAGGAGCCGCTCGGTCGTCGTGGGCACGTCCCGAGGGTATTCCGAGAAGAGGACCGTTACCGTCCTCTTCTCCTGGGAGCGTCGGGGCACCGGGTGATCGACCCGGCACGACTGCGAGGAGCGCACCATGAGCATCACCACGACGACCCACCTCAACTTCCGCGGGCAGGCCCGCGAGGCGCTGGAGTTCTACGCCTCGGTCACGGGAGGCCGGCTCGACGCGATGTCCTACGCGGACGCGAACGCTGTCACCGCGCCCGACGAGGCCGACCAGCTGATGTGGGGCCAGGTCGTCTCCGAGGCCGGCTTCCGCGTCATGGCGTACGACGTCCCCGCGCACACGGCTTACGACCCGGGCACGATCCCGGTGTTCGTGTCGCTGCGCGGCTCCGACGCCGACGAGCTGCACCGCCTCTGGGACGGCCTCTCGGAGGGGGCGGCGGTCGTCGTGCCCCTGGCCCCGGCGGCCTGGTCGCCCCTCTACGGGATGCTGCGCGATCGCTTCGGAGTGACGTTCGTCGTCGACCTCGAGGTCGCCTGGGGCTGAGGCCCGCGGGCTCGGCGGCGGGGCGCGTTGCACTGCGGACGCGCCGGCCGCCGACTCGGTACGCTCAGCACCGGATCCGGTCGGAGGGACGCTGCATGCTGGAGACGATCTCCGAGGCCCTCTCGCTGGTCACCCTCCCCCTCGGCGTGCTGTTCCTGCTCGCCGCGTTCGTCGCGGCGCTGATCGACGGACGCTGGCTGACGACGACCGCCTACCTCGAGGAGGGGCCGCCCCTCGCGCTGCACTGGGTGACCCGGGCCGGCGAGGTGCGATCGCGTCCGCTGTCCGCCGGGGACCCGCTGACGCCGACGTGGTCGGACCAGCGGGAGGTGTACTACCGCGAGGAGGATCCGCACCGCATCCGCCTGCACCGGTGGAGCGACGCGGTGCGGGCCCTGCGCCTGACCGGCCTGATCCTGCTCGGGGCGGGCGTCGTCCTCGGGATCCTGTCGACGGCGCTGGCGGTCCTCGCCTAGGCGGCGCTCCGTGCGCGAGGATCGGACCCGTGGATGCGGAACGGGTTCTCGGTGACGGTCGGGCCGACGGGGTGTGGTGCCGGCTCGGGGAGCCGCTGACGGTCGCGCAGATCGCGCACGGCGGACCCGCGTGGCTGTGCCTGGACGCGCAGCACGGCGCGTTCGACGACGCCGCGGTCCTCGCCTCCCTTCGCGCACTCGGCGCCGTGAGCGGGAGGCCGCCCGTCGGCGTCCGGGTCGCGGGGCTCTCCGACGCGCTGATCGGCAGGGCGCTCGACGCCGGAGCGGACGTCGTCGTCGTCCCGATGATCGAGACGGTCGAGGAGGCGCTCGCGGCCGTCCGCGCCGCGCACTACCCGCCGCTCGGCCGCCGCAGCTGGGGGCCGATGTCCGATCTCTGGGGCGCCGCTCCCCCGTCGGCCGCCGAGGCGCGCACCGCGCTCTGGGTCATGATCGAGACGCAGGCCGGTCTCGACGCCGTCGATCGGATTCTCGCGGTGCCGGGCGTGAGCGGAGTCTTCGTCGGCCCGTTCGACCTCGCGATCGGCCTCGGACGGGACCTGTCCGACCTGCTCGCCGCCGACGGTCCGGACGACCCGCTGCCGAGGATCGCCGCGGCGGCCCGGTGCGCGAGCAAGGGTGCCGGGGCCTACGCGGGCGACCGCGAGCGCGCCGGGCTGCTGCGAGCGCTCGGCTTCCCGAGGGTCGCGGTCGCGACGGATCAGTCGCTGATCGCGCTCGGCACCGCGGCGGCGCTCGACGCGGACACCGCCGACTCCGACTGCTGAGCCCGAGGCCGGGCACGGGGCCGGCCGCCGGTCACCGGCGAGCGCTCCCGCCGGGGGGATGCACGGGCTCCGGCGGCTCGGGGACGGAGCGGAGACCGCCGGCCGAGTTCGCGAGATCGGTGAGCGCCGCGATCCAGGCGGGGTTGATGCGGGGCATGCGGCCGCCGGCGTAGGTGTAGCGGAGCGTGTGCGAGGGGTGCAGCCAGATCGCGCTGCGGCCGTCGCTCATCCCGTTCTCGTCGCGCCAGGTGAGCAGGCACGACTCCCCCCGGCGCAGCTTCGCGGTGAGGACGATCTGCAGGTGGGCGAGCACCCGTTCCTCGACGTCGATCTCGACCGATCCGTCGTAGTGCAGCTTCCCCCTCGGCGTCTCCCGGCCTCGTCCTCGGAGGACGGGCGCGCCTCCGGCCCACCATCCTCGGGCGTCGTCCAGTGACCAGTTCGGGGCGGCGACAACCAGCGGATCAGCTGGTACCCGCCGGGCTCAGGCCGACGGGGCTCAGGCCGGCGGGTTAGCCGCCATGAAGTCGCGCATCGGCAGCAGGTTCTGGAGGGGCGCGAAGTACCCGAAGCGGGGCAGGTCGAAGACCACTCCCGCGACTCCGGAGGATCCCATCGCCGCGATCCACTCGAGCGCGGCCGGCATCGGTACCTTCAGCACGCGCGACGCGTCCTCGTCGGAGAGGCCGGCGTGCAGCGCCCCGGCGCGCGCCCGCTCCCCCGTGGTGAAGGCGAAGACCATCGGCCCCGACTCCAGGCCGCCGACGAAGGGGGTGGGCGCGTCGTCCGGCCCCCGCGCGATGAAGCACCACATCGGCAGGGCGTAGACGCTGCGCCAGAGCGCGTCCATCGCGGCGAAGCTCTCGGGGTCGGCGCGCAGGGCCTCCGCCCGGGCGTCGATCTCCTCGGTCTGGTCCATGGGGCTCCCCTCGGCGCCGGCGATCGGCGCGGACCTCCACGCTAACGAGGCTCCCGCTGGGCCGCACCCGCGATCGATCCGTCAGCAGCGGCCTGTCCCCGCGGCGGGCACGGGCCGCGGGCGACGGATCGGCGCGGCGGCGGCCCGCTCAGGCCGTCGCGTGCAGCGCGGCGTACGCGCCGCCCGTCGCGAGCAGCTCATCGTGCGTCCCCTGCTCCACGACGCGCCCCTCGCTGAGCACCACGATCCGGTCGGCCGTGCGGACGGTGCTCAGGCGGTGGGCGACGATCAGCGTCGTGCGCCCCTCGCGCAGCCGGTCGAGGGCGAGCCGGACCTCGCGCTCGGTGCGCGGATCGAGTGCGGCGGTCGCCTCGTCGAGCACGAGCAGACGGGGGTCGCGGATCAGGGCCCGCGCGATCGCGAGGCGCTGGCGCTGGCCTCCCGACAGCAGGGCGCCCCGCTCCCCTACGACCGTGTCCCAGCCGTCGGGCAGCTCGAGGACGAACTCCGCGTTCGCCGCCCGCAGCGCCGCCTCGAGCCGGTGGTCGTCAGCGTCCC
This sequence comes from Rathayibacter sp. AY1F4, assembly GCF_002931775.1. Lineage (NCBI taxonomy): Bacteria > Bacillati > Actinomycetota > Actinomycetes > Micrococcales > Microbacteriaceae > Rathayibacter > Rathayibacter sp. AY1F4. Next base: position 6,692 of record NZ_PSVE01000021.1, on the reverse strand, counting down.
CTGTCCCGTAGAGCACGTTGTCGCGGATGCTGCCGCGGAAGAGCACCGACTCCTGCGGCACGACCGAGACGAAGCGGCGGGCCGTGCGCATGTCGAGGGCGGCGATGTCACGGCCGTCGAGCAGTACTCGGCCCTGCGAGGGGCGGACGAATCCGAGGACCACCCGGGTCAGCGTCGACTTCCCCGAGCCGGAGGGGCCGACGAAGGCCACGGTCTCCCCCGGGGCGATCCGGAGCGACACGTCGTGCAGCACGCGCCGGTCGCCGTAGTCGACGCTCACCCGGTCGAGCTCGACTCCTCCGGCGAGGGCGTCGACGACCGGCTCGCCCTCGTTGTGCTCCACGTCGGGGTCTGCCAGGACCTCGGCGATCGAGCGGCGCGACTCGAGGCCGCGGGTGACCAGCGGAGCAGTCTGGAACGCCGCCGTGATCGTCCCGGTGAGCAGCGCGAAGTAGGAGCTCAGCAGCACGACCTCGCCGACCGTCACCGGCAGGACGCCCGTCATCGCGATGACGGCTGCGCCGAAGAGCGAGCCGAGCGTGATGAGCTGGTAGCTGCTCCACGACAGCGCCCCGAAGCGCCCGTTCAGGCGGTCGAGGGCGACGCCCGCCCGCTCGACGCGGCGGGCGGCCTCCACCACCCGCTGGACCGAGACCTTCTCGAGGCCGTGGGCGCGGGTGACCTCGAGGAGCGCGGACATCTCGCCGACGGTGCCGGACATCGTCTCGACGTGGCGCCGGAACGCCTCGTTGCCGGCCGCTGTCCGCCGACGGAGCCAGAGCACGAGTGCGGCCGCGAGCGGGACGGTCAGCGCGAACACCAGCAGGAACTGCGGCACCCTCGTGCCCGTCGCCACTCCGGCTCCGACGAGCACCACCAGCGCTGTCAGCACCGGCCCGAAGGCCTGCTGCAGCATCAGCTCGAGGTTCTCGACGTCGCGCACCACCTTCGTCTGGGCGATGGAGGCGCTGCCTCGCGAGTGGTAGTCGAGCGAGAGGCTCTGCAGCCGCTCGGCGAGCGCCTCCCGCAGCCGCAGGCCCAGCGCGCGGACGGCGGACGAGGAGAGCCGCACGTAGACCGCGTTCGCCCCGATGTTCGCGAGGATCGTCGCCGCGGCGGCCGCGGCCGGCACGACGAGCGCCGACGGCGACCGGCCGTCGACGAGGGCGTCGACCACGGCGGCGGTGACGAGCGGCAGGATCCACAGCGGGCTGTCCTTGACGACGTAGGCGAGCGCCGCCCCGACGACCCGGTGCCGCGACGGGCGCAGGGCCGAGCGGAGCGGATGCTCGGAGGAGATGCCGCTCACGGCACGAGGGCGGGCTCGCGCGCCGCCGCCGTCGATCGGAGGATCAGGGCGGCCGCGCCGATCAGAGGCCCCTCCCCGCCGAGCCCGGACGGGCGGACGTCGAGACCGCGGGCGTAGTCCAGGACAGCGTGCTCCCGGGCGCTCGCCTGCACGAGGTGGAGGTAGTCGCGGGTCACGCCCGCGAAACCGCCGCCGACGGCGAAGTCGTGCACGTCGAGCAGGGTCGCCGCGCCCGCGATCGCCGTGCCGACGGCCTCGGCGGAGCGGCGGACCGCGGACAGGGCCACGGCGTCGCCGTCCGCGGCCGCGCGCCCGAGCTCCTCCCCGGTGCTCCCGGCGAAGCCCCGGCGCCGGGCCCAGGCGACGGTGCTCGGTCCGGAGGCGATGCTCTCGAGCGTCCCGTCGCTCCCCTCCTCGGGGTCGGCGTCGGCGACGTGGACCTGGCCCAGGTGGCCGGCGTTGCCGGAGCGGCCCGCCAGCACCCGGCCGTCGAGGACGATCCCGCCGCCGATCCCGGTCGACACGACGAGGCTCACCGAGGAGACGGCGCCCCGGTTGGCCCCGTACCAGTGCTCGGCGAGGGCGATGCAGGTCCCGTCGAGGCGCAGCTCGACCGGCCGACCGGGCACGAGCCGCTCGAGCGCCTCCCGGAGCGGGACGCCGTGGAGCAGCGGGAGGTTCTTCGGTCGGATCCGGCCGCCGTCGAGGTCGATCGGCCCCGCGGATCCGGCGCCGACGCCGACGACGTCCGCCCCGGCCGTCGAGGCGGCGACGCACTCCGCGAGCGCCCGCTCGAACTCCTCAGGAGTCAGGGCGGGGCCGGTCGCGCGCCGGTGCCGCGTGCCGGGCACGAGCCCGCCCCCGGCGTCGACGAGGGCGGTCTCGATCTTCGTGCCGCCGACGTCGACGGCCAGGGCGGGCTGCGTGCTCACCGCGGATCAGGCCCAGTCGGCGACGAGCTGGTTGGCCGTGCGCAGCACGCTCGGCGACACCAGCGCCTCGGTGTCGAGACCGGAGCCGCGCACCGTGAAGACGACGCTCTCGCCCGGCAGCAGCGTGACCAGCTGGTCGTCGACGACGGCGGACGGGTCCACCTTGTCGACCAGGAGGGTGACGTCGCGCACGAGGTTCTCGGCGGTGACGGTCACCTGCACTCCGCCCTCGACGGGGGCGGCGCTCGTGCGCAGGCGCGCGGCCTCCAGGGCGGAGTCGCGGTACTCGGCGAAGAACCAGAACGCGCGCGTCCCGGCGAAGTCGACGACGAGCAGCTCGGCGGCGGCGTCCTCGGGCGTCGCCACGCCGGACCCGATCGGCAGGGTGCGCACCGAGCGCGCCCCGACCGCGAGCTCCTGCCGCTCCTCCGCCAGCACCGTCCCGTCGAACGCCAGGCGGCGCACGACGCACTCGCCGGCCCACTCCTCGGGGGAGTCGCCCACGGCGACCACGGCGAGCCCCTCCCCGCGCGGCTGCACGGTGAGCAGACGGTCCTCGAAGACGTGCTTGAGCGCGTAGAGGAGCGGCTTGGCGGTGCCGTCGCCGTCCACCGCGGCCCACGAGGTGACCGGCCAGCAGTCGTTGAGCTGCCAGACGATCGAGCCCATGCAGCGCGGGCTCTCGGAGCGCTGGTGCTCGATCGCGAGCGTCACCGCGAGCGCCTGGTTGAGCGACATCGCCCAGTGCCAGTCCTCCGTGTCGTCGGGCAGCGGGAGGTGAGCGACGAGACCGTCGGTCAGCTTGTCGTTGCCGTCGGTCGCCTTCTGGTGGTGGATCATCCCGGGCGACTCGGGAGTCAGCGGCGAGTCCGAGATCGAGCGCTGGATGGTCGACCACGACGCCGGCCCCTGCCAGCCGAACTCGGCGACGAATCGCGCGTGGGCGTCCCGGTAGGCGGGGTAGTCGACGCGGTTCCACAGCTCCCAGAGGTGCACGGAGCCGTGGTCGAGGTCGTTCGCGAAGATCTGCGGGTCGCCCGACCAGGGGCTCCCGGGCGTGTACGAGCGCGCCGGGTCGAGCTCGACGACCAGGCGCGGGAGCAGATCGAGGTAGTAGCCCAGGCCCCAAGTGCGGCCCTGGAGGCGCTTCTCCCAGCCCCACTCCTCGAAGCCCCAGATGTTCTCGTTGTTGCCGTTCCAGAGCGCGAGGCTCGGGTGCGGCATGATCCGCGTGACGTTGTCGCGGACCTCCGCCTCGACCTCGCTGCGGAGCGGCTCCTCCTCCGCGTAGGCCGCGCAGGCGAAGAGGAAGTCCTGCCAGACGAGGATGCCGCGCTCGTCGCAGAGGTCGTAGAAGTCGTCGGACTCGAAGTAGCCGCCGCCCCAGATGCGGAGGAGGTTGAGGTTCGCGGACTCGGCCTGGTCCATCCTGCGGGCGAGGCGCTCGCGGTCGACCCGGGTGATGAAGGCGTCGTCCGGGATCCAGTTGGCTCCGCGGATCCAGACGGGCTCGCCGTTGACGACGAAGCGGAACGAGGTGCCCTCGTCGTCGCGGTCGAGCTGCACCTCCAGGGTCCGGAAGCCGATCCGCTGGGAGCGCTCGTCGATGACGGCTCCGCCCTGCAGGAGCGCGACCTCGAGGTCGTGGAGCGGCTGCCCGCCGAAGCCCCGCGGCCACCAGAGGGCCACGTCGGCCGCCTCGAGATGGAGGACCGCGGTGCGCTCGCCACCGGGGATGCTCGCCACGGCCTCCGCGCCGGCGACGGAGGCGCGCACCTCCACCTCGGCGTCCGAGGCCCGGTCGAGCCCCACGTGCAGCTCGACGCGGCCGGTCGTCCCGTCGACCGTGACCACGGGGCGCACCGAGGCGAGGCGCGCACCGCTCCAGGCCTGGAGGGTCACCGGCTTCCAGATGCCGGCGGAGGCGGCGTCCAGCCCCCAGTCCCAGCCGAAGTTGCAGGCGGCCTTCCGCAGGGCGTTGAAGGGGTGGGAGTAGGTGTGCGGCCGGTAGCCGATCTCGAGGCTCGCTCGGTCGGCCTCGGCGACGGGCGAGGCGAAGGCGACGACCAGCTCGTTCGCCCCCTCCTGCAGAGCCTCGTCGACGCGGATCCGGTAGGTGCGGTGCTGGTTGCGGGTGCGGGCGATCTCGCGCCCGTTCAGCATGACGACGGCCACCGTGTCCAGGCCCTCGAAGACGAGCTCGTGCACGTCGCGGCCGTCGGGGGCCCAGTCGAACGAGGAGGAGTACTCCCAGTCCGTCTCGCCGATCCAGGTGACCTTCTTCTCGTTCTGGTCGAGATACGGGTCGGGGATCAGCCCGGCCGCGAGCAGATCGGTGTGGACGAGGCCGGGGACCACCGCGGGGACGACGGCCGGGACCAGCTCGGCGGGGATCGGCCCGCGGGTCGCGCGGACACTCCAGCCGTCGTGCAGCGGACGGCTGGTGGCCGCCGCGGTGCGAGGAGTGGTGTCGAGGGTGTGGGTCACTTCGTAGCTCCTGATGTCAGTCCGTTGTAGATGAAGCGCTGGAGGAAGAGGAACGCGATCAACGTCGGGACGATCACGAGGATCGTGCCGGCGGCGATGACCTCCCACTGCGCCCCGAAGGGCCCCATGAAGCGGAAGAGGGAGGTCGAGATCACGCCGAGGTCGCGCGAGGGCATGTAGAGGAAGGGGATGTAGAACTCGTTGTAGACCGCGATCCCCTTGATGATCACGACGGTCGCGATCGCGGGCTTCAGCAGCGGGAGCACGATCCGCCAGTACACGGTGAAGCGGCTCGCTCCGTCGAGCATCGCGGCCTCGTCCAGCGAGACCGGGATCGACTGCATGAACTGCAGGAAGATGTAGATCGCGACGATGTCGGTGCCCGTGAACAGCAGGATCGCCGACCATCGGGTGTTGAAGAGGTCGAGGGCGTTGATCACCTGGAACGTCGCCACCTGCGTGGTGACGGAGGGGACCAGCGTCGCGAGCAGGAAGAGCCCGGTCACCAGGCTCCGCCCGCGGAAGCGGAACCGGTCGATCGCGTAGGCGGCCATCGTGCCGATCAGCACGGTGCCCACGATCGAGACGACGAGGATGATCCCGGTGTTGAGGAACCCGGTGACCATCCCGCCCTGCGTGAAGGCGATGGCGAAGTTCTCGAGGTTGAACCAGTTCGAGGGCGGCGTGAGCGGTCCGGTGCCCCGGTACTCCGCCGAGGTCTTGAACGCGAGCATCACGATCGTGACGATCGGCACGAGAGCGAAGAGGCAGGCCACGATCAGCGAGCCGTACTTCCCGATCGAGCCGAGGACGGATCCCGCCGACCGGCGGGTGCGCCGCTCCTTCACGGCCGCCTGCCGCGTCACCGGGAGACCGGTGACCGCCGGGGGGCGCTGCTGGGTGCTGGTCATTCCTGGCTCGCCTTCTCGTCGGGGAACACGCGCCGCTGCACGGCCGTGATGATCAGCACGATCGCCAGCAGCACCACGGCCATCGCCGACGCGAGGCCGACCTTGGAGTAGCGGAAGGCGGTGTCGACGGTCTGGATCACGAAGGTCTCGGACCCGTTCGCGCCGCCGGTCATGATGTAGGGCATCTCGAAGGCCGAGAGCGCCCCGGCGATCGCGAGGATGAAGGACAGCCCGAGGATGCGCCGGATGCTCGGCACGATGATGTAGCGGAACTTGTCGAACGCGCTCGCGCCGTCGAGATCCGCCGCCTCGTACTGCTCCTCCGGGACCGACTGGATCGCACCGAGGAACAGCACGAAGTTCAGCCCCATGTAGCGCCAGACCGAGGTGGCCGCGAGGGACACGTTGACGACGGAGGGGTCGCCGAGCCACTGCGGGGTGTCCTGCACGCCGAAGACGCCGAGCACCGCGTCGAGCGTGCCGTCCGGGCGGAAGAAGTAGAGGAACATCAGCCCGATGGCGACGCCGTTGATCAGGTAGGGGAAGAAGATGACGCCCTTGAAGAAGTTGCGGAACCGGGTGCGGAAGCTCAGCAGCGTCGCGAAGAAGAGGGCGAGGCCGAGCTGCGCGATCGCGCCGGCGAGGTAGAACAGGCTGACGAAGAAGACCCGGAAGATCTCGGGCCGCGTGAAGATCTCGACGTAGTTCTCGAGGCCGACGAAGGTCTTGTCGGGGTCCAGGCCGTCCCAGTCGGTGACGCTGTACCAGAACATGTTCGCGACCGGGATGTACGTCAGCACGACCAGGAACGCCAGCGGGACCGCCAGGAAGAGCCAGGGGGTGATGCGCCTACCGGTGAGGCGCTGCCGGCGGCGGGGCCGGATCCGCTTGCTCGCTCCGACCTCGATGGGCGGAGCGTCGGTGATCGCCATGGTCGATCCTTCCGTCGTTCGGGGGTGCAGGAGCGCTCACGCCGCCCTCGAACTGGTTCAACCTCGAGAACTTCGCCATCGCCTTCACGCAGGGCGGGATGGTCACCGGGTTCCTCAACAC